>NZ_LOCO01000026.1:0-64072 GCF_001574445.1 Marinobacter excellens LAMA 842 | reverse complement strand
GGACTTCACGCTGCAGGATCCAAGGGCGTCCCAGGCGCACTCAACGGCATTGGCAGACGGCGAGCAAACCTGCATCGATTGCCACAAGGGCATCGCGCACAAGCTGCCTGACATGGCCGGGGTATCCCGGTAGGTTCAGGCTTTTACTGGCGGGGCCTTACTGGATGGAAGGCCCCGAGCCATCAGCCGGTGACTGGGACAGGGACGTTCCGACCGGTGGCCGGAAATGCAGGGAGTAAAGCACGCGATCCAGCACCGCCTGGCCATTCCATGCCGGGTTGTTATTGACCATGCCGACGATGGCCCAGGTGGTGTTCCTGTCATCACGAGTAAAGCCGGCGATGGAGCGCACATGCTCAAGGTAGCCGGTTTTGATCCGGCCCTGGCCGTCCATGCCGGTATTTCTCAGGCGCCGGGACATGGTGCCATCCATCGCAATGATCGGCATGGAGGCCATCAAGTCTGAAGAATAGGGACTGTTCCAGGCGTGCTGCAAAATCTGGGCGCCCTGGCGCGCGGTAATCCGGCCGTGGCGTGTCAGTCCTGCGCCATTATCAATCACCATGCCCGCCGTATTGATGCCAAGCCCTTCCAGCCAGTCATATATGGCGCGGATGCCCGCCACCCGGTCATCCTGTTCATCATCCTTGCGAAATTCGGCGCCAATGGTCAGCAGCATTTGCCGGGCCATGACGTTACTGCTCCACTTGTTGATGTCCCGCACCATGGTTACGAGGTCTGGTGAGGTGGTGCGCATAACCAGGCGTGCTTCATCCGGTGTAGTCTCGAAGCGATCGCCGCCACTGACAATCACGCCCATTTCAGACAGCACGGAACGGATCAGGGAGGCGGAATAGCGCTCATGGGGCAGCAAAGACAGATAGGTTGTGGTCCGGCAACCCTGCGGAAGTTCGCCGGTAACCTGAACGGTTACCCTGTGATCGTTATGGAACACCGGTTTCCAGTCAAAGCGGCTGCGAGCGGGGCAGGGGCCTTCCGGCAGGGCGGTTACCCGGTTATCAATGGTGACTTCACCAAGATCGGGCGTAGCCCAGGCCTGGGTACCCCGTTCATCTGCGCGCACCTGAAAATACAACAGGTTAAGGTTGGTCAGGTAAGCGGAGGGCTCCACCAGAAACGGCGCGTGGGGATTGTTGCCGTTGTCTTCAAAGGCAGGGAAACCACCATCCACCCGAAAATAACTGCCATCCAGAACCAGATCGCCTTCAATCCGGTTAATACCCATGCTGCGCAGTTCCCGAAGGGTACCCCAAAGTCGCTCAAAGGTGAGTTTGGGGTCGCCACCGAAACGCACATACAGGTTGCCCTGCAGGGTATCGCCAACCATGGTACCGTCGGTCAGGAAGTCGGTATTCCAGTGATGAGTCGGGCCCAACAATTCCAGAGCGGCGTAGGTGGTGACCAGTTTCATGATGGAGCCAGGGCTCATCAGTTCGTCAGCGTTCACATACTGCTCAATGCCCGGCCCGTTAAGGGGAATGGCTGCAACACTGAGGGCCTGCTCGCTATTCAGGGACTTGTTTGCGTAGTCTTTGATCTGACTGGCCCAGAGACGGGATTCCGCAAAGGCTGCGGCAGCGGTATTGCTTTCCTGGGCCAGGGCCGGCGTGCTTGCCATGGTGCAGGCAGCCGCAATGGCCAATACCAGCCGCTTGGGTGAGGTTACACACCTTGAAGCGCAGGTCCTCGCCTGCAAACCCTGAATCAGCATCACACCAGCCCGTTGTTATGTTCTCTTTGTACAATAGCTCATCCCGTGGTTTTGTACTATGCAGAAAAGCTATACATGACGTTAAAAAATGGCAGTAGAGTCGTTGTTTATATTGAGTTTTTGTGACAGCACGTAAGTGCCTTTCAGAATCATGGGGTTAGCTTTGACCGGACCTTGCTGACACCCAGGCCAATGGGGCAGACAGCGATTGTGAGACAATGCCGCCCCAGAGCCCGTGAACCGAATACAACGAACAAAGGGAACAATATGCTCAAAGCGATCAGACATCAGGTGAACGTACTGGAATCCGTGGCGACCTCTTCCTTCGCTGCCTGGCGTGGATGCCTGGTGATCAAGGCTATTCCGCAGCCGGAGAAACCTATCATTCTGTATGATATGGAAGCCTGCCCCTATTGCCGCCGTGTACGGGAAGTGCTGACTGCGCTGCACCTGGATGTGGAAATACGGCCCTGCCCCAAAGGCGGGCGTTTGTTCCGCCCGGAAGCCGAAGCCGTGGGTGGCAAGCAACAGTTCCCGTTGTTGGTGGATCACAACACCAACAAGGTGATCTACGAATCTGAGGATATTGTTGCGTACCTGTTCAGTCAGTATGCCGGTCGGTCTGTGCCCGGCTACTATCAGTCCAAAGCCTGGCAGCCAGCTTTAAATTCAATCGGATCGGCCGCCAGTGAACTGCGCGGCTTGCGCGCCACCTCTGGTAACCGTCCGGAACAGGGCTTGCACCTATGGAGCTTTGAGGGTAGCCCGTATTCGCGTCTGGTGCGGGAAAGATTGTGCGAGTTGGAGATTCCCTACACACTGCATAACCTGGGCAAGGAGCACTGGACCGAAATCGGCCCGGCCAAACAACGTTTAAAGCCAGGCGAGTACAGGCCCATACCGGGCGGCAAGCGGGATGCGTTTTTTCAGCAACACGGCCGTGTTCAGGTGCCTTACCTGGAAGACACCAATACTGGCCAGCAGCTGTTTGAATCAGGCCGGATCATGGCTTACCTGAACAGTCAGTACGGCGGCTGAGAGTCACGCAATGGCTGGCCCGGGGTGGCATTCCGGGCCCGACACGGTATGATCAGCGCCCATAGTTTGTGAGCCAGAATCGGGAGCGCGTGATGTACACCGGCCAATGCCTTTGTGGTGATATCCAGTTTGAATACGATGGCCCGCTTGGCCCGGTTGCCCTGTGCCATTGCAGCCAGTGCCGTCGGGCGCACGGCAGTGCTTTCTCAGCCAGTGTGCCGGTTCAGACGGTGCGCTTCCGGTATGTTGCCGGACAGGATCAAGTGCGTGAATTCGAATCCCGGCCCGGCAAATACCGGGCTTTCTGCCCCCGTTGTGGCAGTCAGCTATACAGCCGTGTTGACGCCATCCCCGGTATCCTGAGACTGCGTGTGGGCGTGATCAACGAACCCCTGGGAAAAAAGGCGGCCCAGCACGTCTACGTGGGGTCAAAGTCTGACTGGTTTGATATCACCGACAACCTGCCCCAGTTCGAGAAAACCGAACGCACCAACGATCCGCACTGATCACTCGGCCGGCACCACCCGGTACACCTTGCCCTGGCGTGAATCGGTCAGCAGCCACAGGGCGCCATCCGGCCCCATGCGCACATCCCGGATGCGCTCGCCAAGTTCGGTGAGAAGATCTTCTTCCTCTGTCACCTTTTCGTCATTGATGGTCAGTCGAACCAGTTTTTGACTTCTCAGGGCACCGACAAACACATCCCCTGTCCATTCGGGGAAAAGGTCTCCTGTGTAGAAGGCCATGCCAGAGGGGGCAATGGACGGGTCCCAGTAGTGCAGTGGATCGGTTACACCGTCCATGGTGGTCTTGTCTGAGATGGGGATGCCGGAGTAGTCGATGCCGTAGGTGACCTTCGGCCAGCCGTAGTCATTCCCCGCCCTGATGATGTTGATCTCGTCACCACCCCGGGGGCCATGTTCATGACTCCAGACTTCACCGGTGTCCGGGTGCAGGGTCATGCCCTGAATGTTTCGGTTGCCGTACGTAAAGAAGGTGTTGTTGATGCGGGAATCATCCATAAAAGGGTTGTCTGCAATCGCGTCACCGTTGGTGGAAATGCGATGAACACCACCGGCATCATCCCGATTGTCCTGGGCCCTGTCCATTTCACCCCGGTCACCGATGGCCACGTAGAGATGACCGCTCTGGTCAAAAACCATCCGGCCCGCAAAGTGCCTGCCATTGCTGGAGCGGGGTAGAGCTTCAAAAATCACTTCTACGTTCCCAAGCGCTTCGCCGTTGTAGGTGGCGCGGGCAACCCGGGTAGTCATGCTGTCGCTGTTACGGTGGGCATAACTCAGAAATAGGGTCTGATTGTTCTCGAATTGCGGATGCAGCACCACATCCAGAAGCCCGCCCTGGCCGGAGGCAACCAGATCCGGCAGCCCCCTCACCGGCTCTTGTACAAGATTGCCGTTTTCAATACGGCGAAGCCGACCCTCACGTTCGGTGACCAGCATGGTGCCGTCGGGCAGGAACGCCAGGCTCCAGGGGTGCTCAAGGCCTTGGGCGACGGTTTCTATCCGGAACTCGGTTTTGTCGGATGAGAATGTCTGGGCGGCGACTGCCGTTGAAAGCAGCAAGCTGCTGATGACGATAAGTTGTTTGCCGTAAAACATGGAACTCTCCCCTTGAGCCGTTTCTTCTGCACGTCTGGTACTTGTTGTTAGTCAAGAATAGCAGGTCGCAGGGCCCTGTTGGTCTGTGACTAACTATTGGTAATAGGGGAAGAGCATTATTATGGATCAACTTTAGTATTTAAAATTAGAATGATTCGTATTAATATGTGTCGACTGTTTTTTGGCTCCTATCATCGACAAAATTACGGAGATTCTGATGTCCCGATTCCCCACGCCCGCTTTGCGCAGAAATGCACTGGCGACTGCCGTTTGTCTGGCCTCTTTTCCTGCTGTAGCAGCGGCTCAAACCGGCGAACCCGCCACATTGGACGCAATTGATGTTTCGGCAGAGCGGGGCGTGTTGTCCACTGAATCCACGGGAAGTTACTTAAGCGGTGCAACGACTACGTCCATGAAAATGGAGCTGTCTCACCGCGAGACACCTCAGGCTGTTACCGTGATTACCCGAGAGCAAATGGACGACTTTGCCCAGAACAGTGTCAACGATGTACTGGAGGGCACCACCGGTGTGACCGTGGAGTCCGTTGAGACGGATCGAACCTATTACACGTCTCGCGGTTTTGACATCAATAACTTTCAGTATGATGGCGTGGGTATGCCAGCCGTATACGACAATATCCAGGGCGAGCTGGATACGGCATTCCTTGACCGGGTTGAAGTGGTTCGGGGCGCAAATGGTCTGATGACCGGCTCTGGCAGTCCGGCAGCAACGGTTAACTTCATACGTAAGCGCCCAACAGAGGATACTCAGGCATCTGTCAGGGTCACCGGCGGTTCGTGGGATCAGAAACGCATTGTTGGTGATGTTGCCGGCGCCGTAACGGATTCCGGTAAAGTTCGCGGACGAGTCGTAGCGGGTTATGAGGACAAGAATTCCTATCTGGACCGCTACAGCAACGAGAAGAAGATGTTCTACGGTGCAATTGAGGCGGACCTGACCGATACGACGCTGCTTACCGCCGGCCACGCGATTCAGACTTCAGACACCGATAGCCCGTTGTGGGGCGCCCTGCCACTGTTTTTCACCGACGGCACTGCTACCGAGTTTACTCGCTCCACCAGCACCTCTTCAGACTGGTCCTACTGGGATAACACCCTGCATAACAGTTTCGTTGAGCTGCAGCAGCAGCTGGCAAACGGCTGGAGGGCGCAAGGCACGGTTTCCCGGTTGGAAAGTGACAGTGACTCTGAGCTTTTCTATCAGTTCGGCACTCCAGACCCGGATACCGGTGAGGGCTTGATGGCCTATGCCAGCCAGTACGATCTGAATGTCGAGCAATGGGTGGTTGATGCCTTTGCAATCGGACCGTTCAATCTTGGCAATCGCACCCATGAGCTGGTGTTGGGGGCCACCTGGTCACGCTCTGAGACGGTAGATGAATCACGCTACGGCCAGGGTATTGGCGATCCGCTGCCGCCTTTGAATGAGTGGGGCGGTAATTACCCCAAACCTGCTTTCACCAATGGCGTTGATGGTTCCGATTGGACCGATCGCGAAACCGCTGGCTATGCCGCTGCCCGCTGGAGTTTGACAGATCGGCTCACCGCCATTACCGGCCTCCGGATGACCTGGATCGATAGTAAGGGCACCAGCTACGGCAATACCAAGACGACTCGGTACAACGCCGTTGAAACCCCATACGCTGGCCTGATCTTCGACCTCAACCGCAACCACTCGGTCTATGCCAGCTACACCGAAATATTTACGCCGCAAACGGAGTTGGATATTAACCGCAGCAGGCTCGATCCCATTGATGGCGTGAATTATGAACTGGGCCTGAAAAGTGAGTTTCTCGATGATCGCGTTAACACCACTGTGGCGCTGTTCCAGACTGAACAGAAGAACGTGGCGGAGGCTGCGGGTACCTTCGAAGGTACACAGGATGCCTACTACCGTGCTGTGGATGGCCTGAAGAGCCAGGGCGTTGAGCTGGAGTTTGTGGGCGACGTGACCGACAGAGTTCAGCTCTTTGCGGGCTACACCTATGTGGACATTGAAGACAACGAGGGTCGCTCTGCAAAATCGTTTGTGCCTGAGCACCTGGCTCAGTTCCGGGGCACCTGGAAAGTGCCTGGTATCGAAGGTCTGCAACTGGGCAGCAAAGTGCGCTGGCAGTCTGCGATCAGCCAGGAGCAAGGGGTCGCCACAACCGGGCCAAACGCCGGTACCACGATAGTGACCGAACAAGGCAGCTATGCGGTCATCGATTTAATGGCCAGTTACGATTTCGCCCGCAACTGGAACGCAACCCTGAACGTGAACAACGTGACCGATGAAAAATACATCGAAAGCCTGAAGAAGTTCGGCACGTCGGCCCAGGGTTTTTACGGTGCGCCGGCTAATGCCAGTATCACCGTTTCCTGGGTTTACTGATGACATTGGGGGCAGGGCGCAAGTTCTGCCTCTTTCATTCGCTGCTTACGGTAAATCCCGCAAGTCCCACAGTATCCGCCGTCCGGTAACAGGTACTTCAGGCAGCAGCCTCGCCGTTGAGGCAGTGCACAGCGCTGTTGGCTGAATTCAGCCGGTATCCAGTCGATGTATCGGTTTGCCTCACACTCAAACCGGGCCAGCCAGCTGGTGGCCAGGGCGCAGAGCGCTTCCGGGTCCACCTGATTCCAGACCGCGGAAAATGGTGCACCCAGTGCCAAGCCAACACTGCTCCAGTAGGCGCCGGGACTGACCCCGAAAGACTGCCGGAAGACCGGATACCACGCCTGCATCTGATCAGCGGTTATCTCAATAAATGCCTCGGGCGCCAGGGGTGTCTGGCCGTCATTCAAGTTAACCCAGCGAGACGGCGCGTCAGCGAGTTCCAGCGGGCACAGGAAAATTCGATCGGGGTTCAGGGGGGCGCAGACTCCATCCCGGAACAGCTGTAGCACCCGGGGGGCGATGACCTGCAAAGCCAGGCTCTGGTGTAGCACCGACACGCGGGCCTTGTGCATCCTGGGGCGGCACGCGTCCGGATAATCCTCCAGCAGCTGATTTTCCAGCAGCTCCGGCTTAGCCAGAACCTGTGCCAGGGAAAACAGCGCAGGGCGCAGCCCGGCGTCTTGAGCCAGTGCGCTGTTCAGGGTGTTCTGTGGGCTCAGGCCATGTCCGGTTAACAGATGGCGATAACTGGCCAGCCAGGGATCACCACAAACCTTAGTGACGGCCATGGCGGCTCAATCCCCAGAGAAAGTACAGGCCGCCCACCAGGGCCGCTAATAGCCCGGATGGCAACTGGTTGGGAAACACGACGACCCGTGCCAGATAATCGGCGATGGCCAGCAGCAATCCGCCTGCCAGCGCCGCAACCACAAGCTGACGCCCCACCGTTTGCTGGCCCAGCACCCTGGCAAGATGGGGTGCGATCAGCCCAACAAAGCTCAGCGGGCCGATCACCACGGTGGCGGCGGCAGTGAGTACCGAAGCCATCAGCAGGAGCAGAAGCCGGGCCCGCGCAACCGGCAGCCCCAGTGATGATGCGGCCGAATCCCCCAGAGGCAAAAGGGTAAGCGGTCGTATAACCAGCAAAAGCAGTGCTCCAAGCCCCAGCACCAGTGCCAGCAAACCAATGGCTTCCGGTTCAGACACCAGCCAGGTGGAGCCGTACATCCAGTTCAGCAATCGCGACGCAACGGTTCCCCCGGAAGCCATTACCAGCCTCAATCCGGCATCCATAAAAACGTAAAGCGCCAGCCCGCCCAACAGCAGTTGGTTGCCGGCAAAGC
The DNA here is from genome assembly GCF_001574445.1 of Marinobacter excellens LAMA 842. Taxonomy (NCBI): domain Bacteria; kingdom Pseudomonadati; phylum Pseudomonadota; class Gammaproteobacteria; order Pseudomonadales; family Marinobacteraceae; genus Marinobacter; species Marinobacter excellens. The sequence goes on along the minus strand of NZ_LOCO01000026.1, from coordinate 55,939 downwards.
GATGACGGCGGGCCAGCAGAATCAACAGGCCCAATGCAGCAGCGGCCCCCGCAGTGGCTCCGACCAGTTGGCCGCCACGGCCGATGTCGAGGCCGGTGAGCACCAGGACCACCATCACCAAAGCCGCACCACCGCTAATACCCAGTAATTCCGGGCTGCCCATGGGGTTGCCGGTCATGCGCTGTATCAGGGTGCCGGCCATGCCCAGAGCCATGCCGGCAAGAATGGCCGCCATCAGCCGGGGGCCACGCCACACCCAGGCATCGCTCCAGTTCGAAACCGGTGTCCAGTTCCAGGAACTCAGGCCGGGCGACCAGGCCATAGACACAGCGATGGTCAGCACCAGCAGCGCCATTAGAATGCCGGCGATCAGAAGTGTTGGCTTGCGGGTGGGCATGAACCCGGCCGGGCTCGAATCTGCGCCGGGCATATGGTGTGTGTTTCGAATGCCCTGCAACGCCATCAGGATAATGGGGCCGCCGATCAGGGCGGTGGTGGTGCCGGTGGGTACAATGGAGCCGTTACCCAGAGTTGTTGCCCAGTGCGCCAGGGTGTCTGCCAGCAGCAAGAGCCCGCCGCCGGTGACCGTGCTCCAAAGCAGTCTCTCACCCAGCGTGCGGGCGCCCAGTAGCCTGGCCAGCACCGGGGCGGCCAGCCCCACGAATGCCACCACACCTACCCGGCTGACCACTACGGAACTCATCAGGACTACCAGAATCAGGGCGCCGCCCCGAACCAGCGCAACCTTGGCCCCGAGTGCCGAAGCCGAAGCCTGCCCCAATTGCAGCAGTGCCAGTGGCCGCATCAACATCAGCATGGCAACCGCAAGAATCAGTACCCGCGGCAGCAACTCCAGGAAGGGCTCCCAGTTATTCTGGACCAGTGAGCCTGCACCCCAGATAAACAGGTTGCCCAGCCATTCGCCTTTGAGCAGAAGAAAGGCCATGTTCATGGCGCCGAGGAAGAAGGTAATCACCAGCCCCGCCAGAATGACGGTGACCGGTGAAAAGCCCAGGCGCCATGTCAGCGCGATCACCAGGCCAATGGCCAGAAGGCCACCCGCCACGGCGGCAAGATCGGGGCTGAAGGCCAGCAAACCCGGTACAAAAAGGGTGGCAATGGTCACCCCGAACTGCCCGCCGGCTTCCACGCCCAGCGTGGTGGGCGAGGCCAGGGGGTTGCCAAGGATTTGCTGAGTAACAGCGCCTGCCAGGCCCAGTCCGCAGCCGATCAGAACGGCTATTGAGACCCTGGGGGCCCAGCTGTAGTGAGCGAGCACAGATGGGTAATGATCTTCGGTATAGCTCCAGAACGCCGCGAACAGCTCGCCTGGTGTCATCTGGCCCAGCCAGGGAAGGGAGCTGGCCGCCAGGGCGACAAGCCAGAGCAGGGCAATGGCAACCGGAAGTCTTCTGGGGAGGGACGGGGCGGTTGCAGGTACGCGTGCCGAGTCAGCGAACATTGTTGCGGCCTCCCTCCAACAGGGCATCAGCCAGCAAGATCGCCAGGCGTTTTACCGGGTACACCCCGCCGAATGGCCACACCGGCTCAATTTGATAAACCTGGTTTCGCTTGACGGGCGGCAGATAGGTCCAGAAGGGACTGCCTGCCAGGTGATCCGAGAGCCCGGGCAGGGTGGGTGAAATGACAACGATACGACTGTCGTGGTAGGGCGCAATGGCCTCCAGGCCAACCACAGAGAACCCCCAATAGTTACCCTCGTGTGGCCATGCATTGCGCAGCCCCAAGGCTTTGAGGGTGGTCTGATATAGGCCGTTGTGCGCGTAGATACGAACATGTCGGTCATCCAGAAAGTTGACCAGGGCCACCGGCTGCTGATTCATGCCGGCCTCGGCCAGGCGGGTGCGTTGCTCCTCGAGAGTTTGGTCAATATCCATAAGGATAGCCTCGGCCTGGTGTTCGAGGTTCAGCATCTCGCCAAGCGTGGTCAGCATTTCCCGGGCTTTGGCGAAGGGGGCGGAGCCCTCTTTGTAGACGCTGATGACGTAGGTGGGGGCAATGCGTTCCAGTAATTCGGCCGCAGGCGCCATTTCGGCACTGGTGACAATCAGGTCTGGCTTCAGCTCGGCAATCGCTTCCAGGCTGGGAGCGACCCGGGTACCAACATTGGCAATGCCGCCGGGTAATTCCGGGGCCTGGACCCAGGCACTATAGCCGTCCCGGTCTGCCACGCCCACCGGGGTCACCCCCAATAGCAAAAGCGCCTCGGTTGCGGCCCAGTTGAGGGCAACGATGCGCTCAGGCGGCCGGGGCAGGGTGATTGAGCCATTTTCGTGGCTCCAGGTTCCGGGGTGCGCGGGTTGGCTGATCATCAATGCAAGTAAGCAGAGATACGCCAGTGGGCGGTGAGCCCGTTGTTCAGTGCACATAAGACACCCACTGGCCGGGCGCCCGTTCCATTACACCCATGGCGACGCCGTAGATGGATTCCAGTACGCCGCTGTCCATAATCTCATTGGGCGTTCCATCCGCCACAACCTGTCCGGCCTTCAGGGCTACGAGGCGGTCGCAGAATCTGGCCGCGAGATCCACATCGTGTAATACCACAATGACGGTCAGTTCCCGCTCCTCGGCAAGGCGGTGGACCAGGCGCAGGGTCTCCACCTGGTGCTTCACATCCAGGGCGGAAATGGGTTCATCCAACAGCAGGCAGCGGGTTTGCTGGGCCAGCAACATGGCTATCCAGGCCCGTTGCCGCTCGCCACCCGACAGGGTGTCGACCGCGCGGCCAGCGAATCGTGCCAGGCCGGTGTCATGGATGGCCTGATCAATCAGTGTCTGGTCGCCGGCAGTGTAACGGCCGAGGGGGCCGCGCCAGGGATAGCGTCCGAGTGCGACCAGCTCTCTCACTGTGAGTCCGTCGGTTGCCGGGGGATGTTGTGGCAGGTAGCCCACGGTTCTTGCGAATGCTCGGGCACCTGTAGCCCGGAAAGACTGGCCATGGAGCAGGACTTCGCCGTGGGAGGGCGATATCTGCCGGGCCAGGGTCTTCAACAAGGTGGATTTGCCCGAGCCGTTATGGCCGAGCAGCGCCGTTACCTCGCCTTCCTGAAACGCCAGGCTGACATTGTGCAATATGGCGGTGTCACCCAGGCGAACCGCCAGTTGGTCGACTTCAAAAAACGCTGGCATTCAGACTCTCCCTTGGCTTTGGTGGGCAGGATAATCTAAATGCGAATTACTATCAATGTATGTCAGGTGTCAGCATTGTTCACCTGGCCGGTTTGAACGCGCCATTGCGCAGCGTAGGCGCCGTTTAGCGCCAGCAGTGTCTTGTGGTCGCCTTGTTCGACCACCTGGCCTCCGTCGATCACCGCGATGTTGTCCGCGTCAACAATGGTCGACAATCGGTGGGCGATCATGATCACGGTTCGGTTGTGGCCAATGCGCCGGAGCGAACGCTGAATTGCCGCTTCGGTTTCGTTGTCCACGGCGCTGGTGGCTTCATCGAGTACCAGAACCGGAGGATCTTTCAGCAGCGCACGGGCCAGAGACAGTCTTTGGCGCTGGCCGCCGGAGAGGCGTACCCCGCGTTCGCCAACCGGAGTATCCAGGCCCTGGGGTAACTGGCTGATGAACGACCAGGCCTCTGCTGTTCGGGCCGCTTCGATAATCTCTTCATCGGTGGCGTCGGGCTTACCGTAGGCCAGATTGTCGCGAATGCTGCCTTCAAACAGGTAGACATCCTGGCTGACCAGACCGATGGCGTCCCGCAGGGATTTCAGGCTCACGTTCCGAATAGCCTGACCATCCAGGCGGATCTCGCCGTGGGTGGGGTCATAGAATCGCAACAGCAGTTTGATCAGGGTTGATTTGCCAGAGCCGGTTGCGCCCACCAAGGCCAGGGTATTGCCGGCGGGTACCTCCAGGCTGATGTCGTTAACACCAGCACCGCTACTGGCATAGTGAAAGCCCACCTGGTCAAACGCCACGCTGCCCTGAACCGGTTGTTCAAGGTCTTTGCCAGCCTGGTCCCGAACGTTGACCGGTTCTGCCAGCAGATCGAGAATTCGTCGGGTGCTGGCCATGGCGCGCTCGAACAGGTCAATAACCTCAGCGAGGCCCGTCAGGGGCCAGAGCAGGCGTTGGGTCAGGAATACCAGCACGCCGTAGGCACCGACGTTGAGGTCGCCGTTCAATGCCATCATGCCACCGACTGTAAAGGTCGCCAGAAATCCGGCGAGAATGGCCATGCGAATCACGGGTATGAACGCTGAACTGATACGGATGGCTTGTCGGTTGGCCTCCACATAGGCCTCGCTGGCCTGTTTCAGTCGGCGAGCTTCACGCAGTTCCGCGGTAAAGCTTTTGATGGTGGCAATACCGCCGAGGTTATTGGCAAGACGGCTGGACAAATCACCAACTTTCTCGCGCACATCGGCGTACAGCGGCCCGGCTTTACGCTGGAAATAGAAGGCGCCCCAGATAATCAGGGGGATCGGTGTAAACGCCAGCAGGGCAATCAGCGGGGATAACACAAAGAACACGGCACCCACCGCGACCACAGTGACCACCACCTGAATCATGGCGTTGGCACCCCCATCGAGAAAACGCTCAAGCTGGTTAACGTCGTCATTCATGGTGGCAACCAGCTGCCCGGAGCTTCGAGCTTCAAAGAAGCTCATATCCAGACGCTGGGCGTGCTCATAGGCGTCTTGCCGAAGATCCGACTGCAGGCGTTGGGCCAGATTGCGCCAGAGGATCTGGTACAGGTATTCGAACAGGGATTCGCCCGCCCAGATGAAAAAGGTCAGTACCGCCAGGATGGTGATCTGTTGCTGGGCGGTCTCAAACCCAAGCCGGGCGACAAAGCTCTGTTCCTGGTTCACAACCACATCGATGGCCACGCCAATCAGGATTTCGGGGGCAATATCAAACAGTTTGTTGATGACGGAGCAGGTGGTGGCGGCGATGATCCGCCGACGATAACCCCGGGCATAACGCAACAGGCGGCCGAGTGCCGCAAAGCTGCTGGTGTGTTGGCTGCTTGTGGCCATGTTCCGCTTCCTTCTCGCCGTGGCTGATCTCACTGAAGGCGGGAAGGTTAGCGGATTTTTGACTGAGTTAAAATAGAATCATTATCACCTTCGGCCGTTGCGTTGCAGCCAGCGGTCCAGTTGATCGGCGAATTCTTTGCGGTCTGCCTGGCCGAAGGGGGCGGGCCCGCCGGTGACTTGCCCGGCGTTGCGCATCTCTTCCATGAAGTTTCTCATGGCCAGGCGCTGGCGGATGTTTTCCTTGGTGAAGGCCTGGCCTCTGGGGTTAAAAACGTCGGCGCCGTTTTCGATGGCTTCAGCAGCCAGGGGGATATCCTGGGTGATGACCAGGTCGCCTTTGGTCATCTGGTCCATGATTTCGTTGTCGGCGACGTCAAAGCCTTGGGGTACCTGGCGGCGGCTGATGTAAGGGCTCGGCGGCAGGGTGATGGCGTGGTTGGCGATGAAGGTGGTCTGGATTTGCCAGCGGGTGGCGGCGCGGCAGAGAATTTCCCGGATGGGGACGGGGCAGGCGTCGGCGTCGACCCAGATTGGCATTTTGGTGTTCCTTTGTTGGCTTGTCGTTGGTGCATTTTAACCGTTCATCAGGTGAGCTTGTTAGTTTTGGGCCGCGTATTTGTCTCTATGCCGTCTAGGGTTCCGGTGCCTGTGTCATTGGGTGCCGCTTTCCAAAAACCGCTACGAGCACATCCATGTGCGCTTCTCTCAGGCCATCCATGGCCTTCGAAATTTTTGGAAAGCGGCCCCCAATGACACCGATCTGACAGCTCGGATGCCTCCGCGGTTTGGCAATTAAATCGAAAGATGAGGGAACGCGATGAACGTTCTGATTTTGGGATTGTTAATGCTCTTATCGTTGTTGTCTCTGCAATCAGAGGCAGCCGAGAGCGAAGCCTGGACTGCCCTCGCGGAGGGCCGGGCGGTTCTGATGATGCGACACGCTCTTGCGCCAGGCACGGGCGATCCCGGCGGGTTTGACCTGGAGGATTGCAGCACACAGCGCAATCTCAATTCGGTTGGGCGGGAGCAAGCGCGTTCGTGGAAGCCGTTTCTGGAGTCTCGGGGTATTGCCGAGGCCAGGGTGTTTTCCAGTCAGTGGTGTCGGTGTCTGGATACGGCTCGGGAAATGGAGATGGGTGAGGTGACGGGGTGGCCGGCGTTGAATTCGTTTTTTCGGAATCGAGGTGATGGCGATACCCAAACGCGGCAAACGATTGCGTTGGTGAATGAGCTTGAGCCGGGGGCGGCGGTGATTTTGGTGTCGCATCAGGTGAATGTGACGGCGCTGACCGGGGTTTTTCCGGCTTCCAATGAGGGTGTGATTCTGGCGTTGCCGCTGTCGGAGAATCCGACGGTTCTGGCGAGGGTGTCTCCCGGGCGGTAGTGGTATAATTCTGTGCTCATTTAATTAACAGGAAATGATAATGTCTCAATTGCCCCCATGCCCCCAATGCAATTCTGAATACACCTATGAAGATGGCGTTCAGCTGGTTTGCCCCGAGTGCGGGCATGAGTGGACCGCGGCGGAACAGGCTGAGGCCGAGGCCGGTAAGGTGGTTCGGGATTCCAACGGTAATGAACTTCAGGATGGTGATACGGTCACTGTGATCAAGGACTTGAAGGTTAAGGGGTCCAGTCTGGTGGTTAAGGTAGGCACCAAGGTCAAGAACATTCGCCTGGTGGATGGCGATCACGATATTGATTGCAAGATTGACGGTGTTGGTGCTATAAAACTCAAGTCGGAGTTTGTGAAGAAAGCCTGATTCCCGTCGTCATCGGCAGCACAGGAGCGGTGCCATGGTGGATAAAGAAAAGGACGTTTTGCCGGAGCAATCTGCCCGGAATCATGAACTTCATCAGGAGCTGCCGATTGATTTCCCCGACCCTTTCTTCCGGGGGCTGCACCGGGTTATTCGCTTTGCCATAAGGGTGCTCGCGGTGCTGATGGTGGCGGTAATCCTGTGGGGCGTGGGTGATGTAGTGTATATCATTTACGAACGCCTGCTGACGCCACCTTTTCTGCTGTTGGATATCAACGATATCTTCTTCACCTTCGGTGCCTTCATGGCGGTGCTGATTGCGGTGGAGATTTTCATCAACATCCGGCTTTATTTGGGCACCAATGTGTTCCCGGTTCAGCTGGTGGTTGCTACGGCACTGATGGCGATTTCCCGGAAGGTCATTGTTCTGGATTTCGATACGCTTACTCCCATGTACCTGCTGGGTATTGCCGCAACCACGCTGGCTCTGGGTATCACATACTGGTTGCTCAGCCGAAAGAATTCTGGTGAACACTGGCACGACTAAGTTATATGCCAAGTACTTGATGTGTTCGATATCGGGTAGAAACAGGCTTCTGCCCAGATTCCCTAAGCCTGTCTCTTTTAACCGCGGATAGTTAGGCCTCTAAAGCCTGCACCTGCTGTTCCAGCTCCTTAGCCAGACGGGGGTCGAGCTTCAGGGCTGCGGCGAGTTGGTCAAGCCAGGCCCGCTCCATTGGGTTCTGGTCGTTGATCATCACCGCGCTGACGACATAGATTTCACGGCTTGCTTGTGGCGAATCGGAGTTTCTGGCGAGGGCTTGCGCATCCAGGGGGCCGTCAAACTGTTGCTGAATCCAGGCGTGTAATTCGTCGTCTGGTCCTAATTTCTCGATTTCCTGAGTGAGCAAAGCCCGTTCATTGGCGTCTATGTGGCCATCGGCCCTGGCGGCCATGATCATGGCCTGGAGTATTTCCAGTCCTCGCCTCTCCTGGTCAGCACCTTGAAGCTGTTCCAGAGGTCGCCCTTGTTGGGTGGGCGCTTGTTGCGGTACCCCCTGGGCGTTGTTCTGATAATTTTGGTAAGCCTTGTAAGCCAGCGCGCCAACGCCAGCCAGGGCCCCGTATTTGAGCGCAGTGCCTCCCATTTTCCTGCCGCGTTTAGAACCCAGCATCAGGCCCAGGGCGCCGCCGCCCAACAGGCTTTTCACGTCAACCCCGCTGCTGCCACCTTTGCTGCCAGAAAGCTGGTTGCCTAAACCTCCCATGAGGCCCTTTACATCCATTCCGCCGCCGCTCTGGGATTGGCCACCCTGAGCCTGACCCATGATCTGATTCAGTACCGACATGACATTCATTACTCATCTCCTGATGACGTTGTTGCCCGTGGCTTGTTGGTTGATTGTAGCTTCAGTAAACCATGACCAACAAGAACCGGGGGTGAACGTATTGTCAGGCGCCCGCCGGTAAAGTTCCTTTGATCATTCGTGGACCTTCGACTAAACCTTAAACAGAGTGCCAACCACCCCAACGCTGCCGCTGCCCGCCACAAGCAGGTTGTCTGTGCAGCCAGGCTTTTATCCCGAGGCCGGGGGACAGGAGGATGGAATGAGACGAATCCACGAATTCCATGTGGATAGCACCCGCTATCTGGATGACCACGGCAGACCACTTGCGGAACTGCCACCGCAGGCCGAGAACATTGACAGAGTGTTGGATGCCTATCGAAATATGGTGCTGACACGCACCTTCGATGCCAAAGCCATTGCGCTGCAACGCACTGGAAAATGCGGTACCTATCCGTCTGTGCTGGGGCACGAGGTGGTGGGCACAGCCATTGGTCAGAGCATGGCGAAATCTGACGTGTTCGTGCCCTATTACCGGGATCAGGCTAGTCATATTTTGCGGGGCGTGAGCCTGACTGAATTGCTGCTTTACTGGGGTGGCGATGAGCGTGGAAGCGCCTGGAAGAATTGCCCGGAAGACCTACCAATATCCGTGCCGATTGCCACCCAATGTTGTCATGCGATGGGCGTGGCGGCGGCCATGAAGATCCGGGATCAGAGCCGGGCTGTGGTGTGTTGTATTGGTGATGGAGGCACATCAAAAGGCGACTTTCTGGAGAGCATTAATCTGGCCGGTGCCTGGCATTTGCCCGTTGTATTTGTAGTGATCAATAACCAATGGGCGATTTCCACGCCGCGTAGCCTGCAAAGCGGCGCGGAGACCATTGCGCAGAAAGCCATCAGCGCCGGATTGCCGGGCCACATTGTCGATGGTAACGACTATTTTGCGGCGGTTGAAGCCATGGATGCTGCCATTGAGCGGGCCCATGCGGGCAAAGGTGCGACGGTGATTGAAGCCGTTACCTATCGCCTGGGCGATCACACCACCGCCGATGATGCTACCCGCTACCGAACCGCGGAGGATCTCAAACGTGCCTGGGAAAAAGATGGCATCAAGCGCTTGCAAAACTGGTTGCATGACAACGCTTTGTGGAGCCCGGATCAAGAAAAAGCCCTGCAGGCTGAGTGCAAGCAAACCGTAGAAAAGGCCGTTGAATCCTACCTGGCCACCGAGGCCGAGCCGCCCACTGTCATGCTGGATTATCTGTTTGAAGCCCTCCCCGCCGCGCTGCAACAACAGCGTGAGCAGATTGCCACTAAATACCGGGAAGGTGACGTATGAGCAAGGCGCAGGTTGTTGGATATACAAGAGATGTCACTCTGGTGGAAGCCGTCAATATGGCCTTGCACCGGGCGATGGCAGATGATGCTAACGTGGTGGTGCTGGGCGAAGATATTGCCACCAATGGTGGCGTGTTCCGGGCCACCGTTGGTCTGAAAGAAGCGTTTGGCTTCAAGCGGGTGATGGATACACCCCTGGCGGAAAACCTGATTGCCGGTACGGCTATCGGTATGGCCACACAGGGTCTGAGGCCGGTGGCGGAGTTTCAGTTTATGGGCTTTATCTACGCTGGCATGGAGCAGATCGTCAGCCACGCCGCCCGCATGCGTAATCGCACCCGCGGCCGCCTGCATTGCCCACTGGTGTTTCGGGCACCGTTCGGTGGCGGTATCCATGCCCCCGAGCATCATTCGGAAAGCACCGAAGCCCTGTTTGCCCACATCCCCGGCCTGCGAGTGGTCATTCCAAGTTCCCCGCAACGGGCGTATGGCCTTTTGCTGGCGGCCATCCGCAATCCGGACCCGGTGATCTTTCTGGAGCCCAAGCGTATCTACCGGGCAGTGACCCAGAGCGTGGAGGACAACGGTGAGGCGCTACCGTTGGATACTTGCTTCACCCTGCGCGAAGGCGATGACGTCACCCTCATCACCTGGGGCGCCTGTGTGCAGGAAACCTTGCTTGCTGCCGACAAGCTGGCGGAGCAGGGCGTCAGCTGCGAGGTGATCGACGTCGCCACCGTCAGCCCCCTGGACCGGGAAACCCTGCTGTGCTCGGTGGCCAAAACCGGCCGTGCGGTGATCGTTCACGAAGCCTGCCGCAACGGCGGTGTTGGTGCCGAAGTAGCGGCTTCAATCGCCGAAGGCGCCTTCCTGGACCTTCAGGCCCCGGTGGTGCGAGTCACCGGTTACGACACCATCATGCCTTACTACCGAAACGAGCAGTACTACCTGCCCCAGGTAGAAGACATCGTTAAAGCCGTCGAACAGGTGATCGCGCTCTAGGAGGATAACCATGAAAAACTTCAAACTCCCAGACCTGGGCGAAGGCCTCCCCGAAGCCGAAATCGTCGAATGGCACATCAAGGTGGGTGACACGGTGGATGTGGACCAGGTACTGGTCAGCGTCGAAACCGCCAAAGCCATCGTTGAAGTGCCGTCGCCCCAGGCCGGTACCATTGCCAAACTTTATGGCGAGCCCGGGGACATCATTCACACCGGCGAACCCTTGCTGGCTTTTGAAGGAGAGGGTGACGACACAGGCACTGTGGTGGGGGAACTGAAATCATCCGGAAAAGGCGATGGCAACGGCGCGCAGCAAGATCAGTTTATCGTCGGTGCGGCCCCTTCCAGCAAGCGGGCCCGGGCCAATCGCGCCACACCCGGAGTGCGTGCACTGGCAGAACGACTGGGGGTTGGCCTGGAATCCATCAAGGGCAGCGGCCCGGGTGGCCTGATCACCACTGACGACGTGCACAAACAGGCCAGCCACCAGAAACAACTGGGCGACGCCGCCCCCCTGCGCGGCACCCGTCGCACCATGGCCAAGAACATGGCGTTGTCCCACGCCCAGGTAGTGCCGGTGTCTATCTTTGAGGACGTGGATATCGGTGACTGGAAAAAGGGCACCGACATCACCATGCGCCTGGTGCAGGCCATCGGCAAGGCCTGCGAAGCTGTGCCGGAACTGAATTGCTGGTTTGATGGCGACAACCTGAGCCGGCAACTCCTGAACGAGGTGCATGTGGGCATCGCCGTAGACACTGCGGACGGCCTGTTTGTGCCGGTGTTGCGGGACATTACCCATCGTAGCCAGAAGGACCTGCGCCAGGGCCTGGAGAACCTGCGCGAGGCGGTAGCCACCCGCAAGATACCGCCGAGAGAGATGCAGGGCGCCACCATTACCCTGTCCAATTTCGGAACCATGACCGGCCAGTACGCCAACCCTATTGTCAGCCCGCCACAAGTGGCCATCGTGGGGGCTGGGCGAATCCGGGATAAGGTTGTGCCACATAACGGCACTGCGACCATTCGTCGCATCCTGCCGCTGTCGCTTACCTTCGACCATCGGGCGGCAACCGGCGGGGAAGCCTCGCGGTTTCTGGGGGCGATGGTCCAGGCCCTGAATAACGCATCGTGACCAGCCAACACTATTTGATGAAAACGGGTTAAAACACACTTGCCATCACGGCAAGTGATGGCAACACTTACTTCGAAAAGACTTCAAGACCACATAACAACAGAGTTAGTACCCATGAAACGCACACATTTATTCAACGTCGGCCTCCTGTTGGCTGCCGCGACACTGGCTGCTCCTGTCCTGGCTCACGATTACAGCCAGGGCGACATTCACATAGAGCACCCCTGGAGCCGACCAACCCCCCCGGGCACGCCCATGGGCGTGGGTTACATGATCATTAGTAATCACGGCAATCAGGATGTCACCCTCACCAGTGCCCAATCACCCCGGGCGGGTAACGTGTCGATCCACGAAACCCACATGCACGACGGAGTGATGCGCATGAGCCCTGTCAAAGGCGGGCTGGTGATTCCCGCCGGGGAGACCGTTGAGTTGAAACCTCACAGCTACCATCTGATGTTGGAACAGCTCACCCAGCCATTGGCGGAGGGTGAGTTCATTCCTGTGGAATTGGCTTTTGACGGTGCTGAGGGCATGGCCGTAGAGCTGGAGGTGCATCCCCTGGACGGCAAAGAAAAGGCAATGGACCATTCCGGGATGCATCATCACTGACTTTACGCCACGCTCCAGGTAAATGGTACCTGCCTCTGTCTGCGGTGACCTGGTGGTTACTGTTCTGCGTTGAATCAGGTTTCCAGATTCGGCTCAAACAGCTGAATAAACCGGGTAAAGCCAATCCGTCCCCCTTTGACATACTCAAAATCCGACAGAATGGCCAATGCGGGGTTGCGGATGCCGGCAAGCATCCGCTTGAAGTCGAGGCTGTCAATGCGCACATGGATGCTGGCATCTTCCGAGACGCCCTTCCGGAGTTCTGACGCGCCACCTCTCACCGTGAGCGTGAAGCTCTGCTCCAGGTCGGGAAACTCAAACACGACGGATTGATAGATGTCCCATGCGGCTTCACCTTCAAGGTTGACACTCATACCGTCGAAGAAGGCCCTGATGGGAATGCCTTCAAGCATCGTATCGTTGGGAGTTACCGCCATCAGTGGCAGGATGATGTCGCCCGCCAATTCGGCGGCGGAGGTCAGGTAGTAATGGCGGGCTCCGGGATTGGTTTCGGCTGACGCCAGGGCATGCAAGGCGAGAATGCGATGCTCTGTGGCGGCCTGGTGTTCCGGACTCAGCCGCAGCACATAGTCCGTCAGCTCCAGCACCCATTGATGGTCTTCGTTACTGGCAGCCTTCTCCACAGCAGTCATCAATGCATCTTCACCGCCGGCCAGTTGGGCCATGCGCTTGGCTTTTTCTCCGGGTGGCGTAGGGTGCAGGTTGCTGGGGTTGCCATCGAACCAGCCAAGTGTTCCGCCAAAGACCATACGGGCAGACCACTCCGGTTTGCCATAAAACTCCTGCAGGAACGGGGACCGCGCCAGGCGGGGCGGCAGGCGGATTTCATGGGCAATGTCATCAGGGGTTTTGCCGGCATTCATCATTCGGATGGTCTGATCATAAACGTAGCGAATAGCATCCCGGTAGTCGGTCAGGTGCTTGCGGATCTCCGCTTTGCCTGTCACCGGGCGTGAGTGGCCGGGTACCAAATATTCCGGCTCCAGATCCCTCATCCTTTCCAGGCTGTCAGCCCAGGTTTTCGGGTCGCGGTAGCTGGTGCCGCGAATGGTGTAGAGGTTGGGAAAGGCGCGGTAGAAGTTGTCGCCCGGCAGCAGCACTTTCTGTTTTGGTAGCCACACCACCACCTGGTCGTCGGTCTCGCCAGGTGCGTGCTTGAGTATCATCTCCACACCGCCTACGGTAATGCTCAGCTCGTCTTGAAAGGTCTGAGTCGGTCGCAGAATCTGCAGGGTGCTGTGTTCCTGTAAATCCACAAAGGGGCCGATACCCACATTGGTTCGGTCGGCATCGGGCAGCCGGCTGCCGTACATACGAAAAGAACGCTGGGTGATGATGGGCTGGAGTACACTCACGGTCTGGTCGACTGCTTTCTCCAGAGAGTGGTGAGCATAAATTTCGACCGGGTCGCCGTTGTTGATAAAAGCTGGCGCCCCATGGATATGGTCTGGATGCGAGTGGGTATAGATAATGGCCCGCACTGGCTTGTCAGTGATTGCCCTGAAGCGCTTGGCGATTCGTTCCGCCGCTTCCAGGGATTCCATGGTGTCGACAATCGTGACGGCATCATCGCCTTCGATCATGATGGAATTGGCGATGCCGAAGCCAACGGCAACGTAAACGCCGTCGGTGACTTCAATCACGTCTTCCCGGAATTCTTCGCCATGGCGGTCAAGCGCTTCGGGTGTCAGGGTTCCGGATGCCGGCGGCCTGTCGGTGCCGGAAGGGCTGCAGGCGGAAATCAGGAGGACGCTCAGTAACAGGAAGGCGATGCGGGGCATGGTCAGATCCTTAATGTTGTTGTTTCTGGTAGCGCACATGAGTGTTGCACTGATCGTGACTGTTGAACCAGGAGGCTTTGCTGTTGGCCCGTGAAGTGATGGAAGAGTATCAGGTCTTTATCTATCTGATGGCTATCTGCCTGGGCCTTTTGGTGGGAGTGTGGATGCCCGACCTTGGTGGGCGTCTGGAATGGATTCTTTGGCCTCTACTGGGCTCTTTGCTCTACGCGACTTTTACCCAGGTGCCTCTGGTGCGCCTGCGGGATGCGTTTGCAGCGCCTCGATATATGTTCGCGGCGGTGATTGGCAACTTTCTTTTGCTACCGTGCATCGTCTGGGGATTAATGGCGCTTGGCCCGGCTATTCCAGCTGTCCAGTTGGGTCTGTTGCTGGTCTTGTTGGTGCCCTGTACTGACTGGTTTATCACCTTTACCCATCTGGGGGGCGGTGACACCAGAAGTGCCATTGCGTTCACGCCCATTAGCCTTTTGCTCCAGCTGCTGCTGTTGCCATTTTACGTGTGGTTGTTCCTGGGCACAGAGATCACCGCCAGTGTGGCCCAGCAGGAGTTGATACTGGCATTCGTCGGGTTGATAGTCGCGCCCTTGATTGCGGCTTATCTGACGGAAACCTGGGTGGCGCGGAGCAAAAACCGGCAATCTGTTGTGATAGCTCTTGGTTGGCTGCCGGTACCGTTGTTGGCCCTGGTGGTCTTCTGTATTGCAGCCGCGCAAGTGAATCTGGTCTTGGCGTCGGTTGGAATTCTTCCCTGGCTATTGCTGCTCTTTGCCGCATTCTTGCTGGCTGCCGGGATGTTGTCGGTGGTCGTCGCCAGGGTTGCGCGGTTACCGGTCAAGCAGGGCAGGGTGTTGGCGTTCAGCTTTGGCAGCCGGAATTCGTTTGTCGTCCTCCCACTGGCGCTGTCATTACCCGCCTCGTATGAGCTGGCCGTCGTTGTGGTGGTGTTTCAATCCCTGGTGGAGCTTTTCGGGATGGCTTTTTTCCTGTGGTGGGTTCCCAAGAAGCTCCACCGTTAACCTCCCTGGCCTGAATTACGCTGGTTTGTCTGAATGCCCGAGGGAGTGCTCCGGCGCTATCTGATCCCGCACCAGTTGCTTCAATTGCTTGATGTCCGGGAAGCCTCCCTGTTCCTTGCGGGACCAGATACGGGTGTTGTTTACCCAGACTTCGAAGATGCCGCCGGTTCCGGGTTTCAGGGTAAGTTCGTCGACCATGCCGTCGAAGGTGGTGAGCAGTTCCTGGGCCATCCAGGTGGATCTCAGCATCCAGTTACAGCCGGTGCAGTAATGTAAGGTGATTCGCGTTGCCATTTGTTAATGCTTCCTGCATGGAAAAATCTATGTGCCATGCTATCAAATGATGTGTGGTGTTTCCTTCGCTCAAGGCAATGGACGGCAGTGTGCAATCAATGTCATCAGACTATCCGGCAATCGGCCAACTATACCATCAGCATTCCCGGCAGGTGCTGGCTACCCTTATTCGTTTGTTAGGCGACTTTGAACTGGCCGAGGAAGCCATGCAGGAGGCGTTTGCCGCTGCTGTGCGCCAGTGGCCTGAAGAAGGGCGGCCGGATAATCCGGTTGCCTGGCTGATCCGGGCCGGCCATCACAAGGGCATTGATCATATCCGCCGGGGTCAGACCGCCAGGCGCTATTCGCATCTGATGGCGGTAGACGAAGAAAACTCTGAAGCTGCCGCTCCAGAGGGTATCGAAGACGACCAGCTTCGGTTGCTGTTTATCTGTTGCCACCCGGCGTTATCTTTGGATGCACGAGTTGCGCTAACCCTCCGGGAAATGTGCGGCCTGACCACAGAGCAGGTAGCCAGCGCCCTTCTGCAAAAGCCGGCCACCCTGGCCCAGCGGATTGTGCGAGCCAAGAAGAAGATCCGTGAGGCGGGGATTCCCTACGAGGTGCCGGAACCGAGGCAGCTTGCCGAGCGCTTGCCCGGGGTGCTTCGGGTCATTTACCTGGTGTTTAACGAGGGCTATTCCCGGAGCGATGGGGATTCGCTGGTGGATGTGAGCCTGTCGGGCGAGGCCATTCGGCTGGCTGAGGTGCTGGCAAGATTGCTTCCCGAGGGTGAAGTGTTCGGCCTGTTGTCACTGATGCTACTGCACGATTCCCGCCGAAGCGCCCGTGAGGACGAGCAGGGCGATCTGATTACGCTCGAGGATCAGGACCGTTCAAGGTGGGACCAGAAGCAGATCGAACTCGGGCTGAAGTGGCTGGAGCAGGCACTGGCGAGAACGCCGGCCTCTCCGTATACCCTGCAGGCATCCATAGCGGCGGTGCACGCCCAGGCTCGCCGGGCCGAAGACACGGATTGGCGGCGAATTGCCCGGTTATACGATGCCCTGTATCGCCAACACCCATCGCCGGTAATAGCGCTTAACCACGCTGTGGCCGTTGCCATGCGGGATGAGCCGGAAGCCGGACTGGCGCTCCTGGATGGCTTGCTGGGCAACAAGGAAATCCTGACCTACCACCTGTTCCATGCGGCCCGTGCCGACCTGTTGCGCAGAGCCGGTGATTTCGAATCTGCGATCGTTGCCTACCAGCGTGCCCTGGAACTTGCGACTCAGGGGCCGGAGCGCCGTTTTCTGAAGCGACGGCTTCAATCCCTTTCTGGCGGTGTTTGAAAAAATATTCCCGACCTGTCGATTTCCGGGGTGTTGGCTCGACTAAACAGTAGAACACCCCCCGCAGGAGACGTTTATCGCGCAAAGCGGGCGAACCCAGTTCAAACCAGATCCTGCCCCACTGGCAGAAGGAGGGTAATCCATGAAATACGTTGCTCTGGTGTATTACCAGGAGAGCATTATCAACGCCATGACCGATCAGCAGTGGCATGACCTGAACCAGGAGTGTGTGGCCGGAGTAGAGCGGCTGACCGAACAGGGAAATTACGTCACCGGCCAGCCTCTGCAGCCAACCGACACGGCCACCACCGTGCAGGTTCGCAATGGTGAGGTGTTGATATCCGACGGCCCGTTTGCCGAAACGAAAGAGCAGTTGGCCGGGTTTTACCTGCTGGAAGCCAGAGACCTGAACGAAGCCCTGCACCTGGCCAGCCGGATTCCACCGGCACGCTTCGGCAGCATTGAAGTGCGGCCGGTACGGGAGCTGCCACCGAAAGACTGAATCAGGAGAAAAGTCATGAGTTATATCGATGGATTTGTGGCCGCCGTGCCAACCGCAAACAAACAGAAGTACATCCAGCACGCCAGCGATGCCGCCGCGGTGTTCAAGGAATACGGCGCTACCAAGATGGTGGAGTGTTGGGGGGATGACGTGCCAGACGGCAAGGTCACGTCGTTTCCCATGGCTGTGAAGTGTCAGCCCGAGGAAACGGTCGTGTTCTCATGGATTGAATGGCCGTCCCGCGCAGTGAGGGACAAAGCCATGCCCAGAATCATGGACGATCCGCGCCTGCAGCCGGATGTGAACCCTATGCCGTTTGATGGCAAGCGACTGATCTACGGCGGCTTTGAAGCGGTGGTGCTGGAGTAGCAGTGCCTGCTGGCACCGCCTGTGGTCAGAGCCCGGCTTTGCGGGCCCTGGCCGCATGCAGCTTCTTGTAGCTCTCGATCATCTTCAGGTGCCGGTCCAGGCCGCGCAGGTCCATGCCGGTTTCCTCCAGGCCATAGAAGCGCACCGTGCCGTTAATGGAGCCGACCACGGCGTCCATCACCTCGTCACCAAACATACGGCGGAAGTTGTAGAGGTAGTCGTCCAGCTCCAGTTCTTCGTTCAACGTGGCTTCGAGCGCCGCGTTCATGGCCTGATAGAACAGGCCCCGTTCGACGGTGTTGTCATTGAACTGCAGGAACATATCCACCAGCTCCTGGGCCTCTTCCAGTTCGCCCAACGCCAGGTAGATCAGCAGTTTCAGTTCCAGAATGGTCAGCTGGCCCCACACGGTGTTCTCATCAAACTCGATGCCGGTGAGGGTGACGATAGTCATGTACACGTCCAGCTCAGCCTCTTCCAGGCGCTGCACCAGATCGGTCAGTTCGTCTTCATCCAAACGGTGCAGGTTCAGGATGTCTTCCCGGAATGCCAGCGCCATGTTGGTGTTGTCCCACACCAGGTCTTCCACCGGATACACCTCGGAGTAGCCCGGCACCAGAATGCGGCACACCGGAGCGCCCAGGTCTTCGAATACCGCCATGTAACATTCCTTACCCATGTCCGCGAGGATGCCGAACAGGGTGGCGGCTTCTTCTTCGTTGGTGCCGGAGAAATCCCACTCCACAAAATCGTAGTCGGATTTGGCACTGAAGAAGCGCCAGGACACCACGCCGCTGGAATCGATAAAGTGCTCAACGTAGTTGTTGGGCTCAGTTACCGCCATGGAGTTGAACGTAGGCGCGGGCAGGTCGTTCAGGCCTTCAAAGCTGCGGCCCTGCAGCAGTTCGGTCAGGCTGCGTTCCAGTGCCACGTGGAAGCTGGGGTGCGCACCGAAGGAGGCAAAGACGCCGCCGGTTTTTGGGTTCATCAGGGTCACGCACATCACCGGGAACTGACCACCCAGAGAGGCATCTTTCACCAGTACCGGGAAGCCCTGTTCTTCCAGGGCTTTGATGCCCTCAACGATCTCCGGGTACTTGGCCAGCACACTCTCGGGCACGTCCGGCAGGGCGATTTCGTTTTCGATGATTTCTTTCTTCACCGCCCGCTCGAAGATTTCGGACAAGCACTGCACCTGGGCTTCCTGCAGGGTGTTACCGGCGCTCATGCCGTTGCTCAGGTACAGGTTTTCGATCAGGTTGGAGGGGAAGTACACGGTTTCCCCATCCGACTGGCGCACATAGGGAATGCTGCAGATACCGCGCTCCGGCGTGCCGGAGTTGGTGTCGAACAGGTGGGTGCCCAGCAGTTCGCCGTCCGGGTTGAAAATCTCCAGGCAGTAATCGTCCAGGATGCCCTCGGGCAGCTCGCCGTCCGGGCCGGGCTGGAACCATTTCTCGTTCGGGTAATGCACGAACTCGCTGTTGGCGATGTCCTGGCCGAAGTACTGGTCGTTGTAGAAGAAGTTGCAGTTCAGCCGCTCAATGAACTCACCCAGGGCCGAGCACAGGGCGGCCTCCTTGGTGGCGCCCTTGCCGTTGGTAAAGCACATGTGGGCGGCGGTGTCGCGCACGTGCAGGGACCACACGTGAGGCACAATGTTGCGCCAGGAGGCAATTTCGATTTTCATGCCCAGGTCTGCCAATATGCCGCTCATGTTGGCAATGGTGGTTTCCAGGGGCAGGTCTTTGCCTTCGATGTAAGTATTCGCTTCGCCTTCCGGCTTCACTGTCAGCAGTGCCTGGGCGTCTTCGTCCAGGTTTTCGACGACTTCAATCTGGAAGTCCGGACCGGTTTGCACCACCTTTTTGACCGTGCAGCGGTCGATGGAGCGGATGATGCCCTGGCGGTCTTTGTCGGAAATGTCTTCCGGCAGCTCCACCTGAATCTTGAAAATCTGCTTGTAGCGGTTTTCCGGGTCTACAATGTTGTTTTGCGACAGGCGGATGTTATCTGTAGGGATATCCCGGGCGTTGCAGTAAACCTTTACAAAGTAGGCTGCGCACATGGCGGAGGACGCCAGGAAATAATCAAAGGGGCCGGGTGCCGAGCCGTCGCCTTTGTAGCGGACGGGCTGGTCTGAGACGACGGTGAAATCGTCGAATTTGGCCTCAAGCCTCAGGTTGTCGAGATAATTGACTTTGATTTCCATGGGCAGCTTACCGGATTCAGAAATATGAGCAGTTCACGCGGAATAGACGAGGTAATCCCCGATGCGCGGGATGGTCTCACAAAAACCGAAAGGACGATACTTTACGTCCTCAGTGAAACCCAGAAGGAGCTGGGTGGTCGCAATGTGCCTACGGTGATGCTCTACGGCCGAGTGCTGGAATACGTGAACATCAGTGAGCAGGAGCTTCACCTTTACCTGGACAGGCTTGGGGTCAAGGGTGATGGCCGCTAAGGGCGCTGGCTGCTGAAGTCTCTCGGGTCTAGCCGATAATAGCCGCACAGGGCTTTGTAGACATCCGGCTGGGCTTCAAACAGGTGTTCCGGCTGTTGAAAGAAGGTTTCTGTCAATACCGCAAAGAACTCCGCCGGCTCCGTGGCTCCGTAAGGGTCAAGCCAGGGCTTGTGGTGATGTGCCAGCCGATGTTGCAGGTGGTCCCAGGCTTTGGTCATGGTCTCCTGCCAGTTTCGGGCCTGTTCGCCATAAAGCGGGGGTGCGCCATCGGCGGTGCCATCCAGGTAGTCCAGCTGGTGGGCGAATTCGTGAAGGATCACGTTGTGGGAGCTGTTTGGTTCCTCGATGGCGCTTTCGCACTCGCTCCAGGCCAGTACCACCTGGCCATGGGAAGACGCCTCACCTGCACGGATCTGGTCGCTGTGGCTGACCACAAGGCCGTCGCTTTCGGTGCCCCTGGCCCGATAGACGTCCGGATACACCAGAATACTCCGCACATCGTCGTAATCTGAAAACGGCCGCTCCAGAATCAGCAGGCAGGCGTGGCCGGCGATGGTTACGCGCACTCTGTCGTCTACCGCAAAGCCATCGCAGCCGTAATAGTCCTTCTCTGAGACAAACAGCTGTACCAGACGCTCAAGCCGCCTCCTTTGTTGGGGTGCCAACCTTTTGTAGGCGGGTACCTGCTTTTTCAGGTAGCTGCGCCAGGGCTTGGGGAAGGGCTGCTGCAGTTCACGCTTTCGCCGCCAGCTGCGGTAGAAAAACAGATAGAACAATGATCCAGAGATCAGAAGCGTGGCAAAGATGGCAAATACAACCGCTGTGGACATTCAGGTTCCCATTACCATGGCTGGTGGTTGTGTTTGTGGTGATCATACCTGATTCTGTGGGCAACAGTGGTCTGACCGGGAGTCATAATGAAGTACATTTTTGAGGTTACGGTTAAAGAGGGCTATAAAGCCGAGGATTATGCGGATGCCTGGGTAAGAGCCAGCGAGCTGATTCAGCAGGCGCCGGGGGCGCGGGGCACTGAATTGCACCGGAAGATCGGTGAGCCGAACAAGCTGATTGCCATCGCCAGCTGGGACAGCAAGGCAGACCGGGATGCCATGGACGCAACCAAGGACCCCCGGATTATGGACATCATCAAAAGCGCGGCGCCGTTTGTGGAGATCCGGCCTTTGGGTGAATTTGAAGACCCGGAATGGGTGGTGATGCCGCCCGGGTACAACGGGTAATCAGTGGTCATCGAGCTTGTTCAGCGTCAGGTCTTTGTCCAAACGATAGGTATCGAAATCTTTGGCCAGGAACAGGTGGCCTCTGTAGTGCTGTAACGCCTCCGCTGCCAATTGATTAATATGGGGCGTGCCGCCAGTTACCGACTGGTAGCGTGAGCTGAAATGAGTCAGCACCAGGTTAGGCAGTTTCACGCTCTGGGCGAATCGGGCTACCTGTTGGGCTGAGCTGTGTTGGGGCCAGTGGCCAACCCGATCGGCCACGTCCTGTGTATAAGTGGCTTCGTGGATGAGTACATGAGTGCCTTGGCTGGCCTCTTTCAGAAGCTCCGGTGTGTCGTTATCGCCACCCACAATGATGCGCCGGGCGGTTCTGGGTATGTGCGTGTAGTCGTCGCTCCTCAGTAACCGGCCGTCATCCAGCAACACGTCGTTGCCCTTTTGCAGATCGCCCCAGGCCGGGCCAGCCTCTATGCCGTCCGCCGCCAGTTTCTCCTGCTTTAACTGGCGCTCCAGATTTCTTTCGGTAAAAACATAGGCCCGGCAGGCTACCCGGTGGGAGAGCGCCACGTTGGTAACGCCCATACGGTCATCCTGCCAGTAGAAATCCTGCGCCTCGGAGTTGATGAAGTTCAGCGGGTAGCTCAGGCTCGAATCACTGTTTTCAATCACCGCATCAATAAAGCGGCGCACCTGCGGCGGCGCAATGATATCCAGAGGCTCTGTGCGGCCAAGCATGGAGGCACTGGTGAGCAGACCGGGCAGGCCGAAAATGTGATCGCCATGGATGTGAGTGATGAAAATGGCGCGTAGCTGCATCACCGAATACCGCGTGCGCATCAGTTGGTGCTGGGTACCCTCACCGCAGTCGATCAGGTACCAGGGTTTGGGGCCGGAGCGGCTCAGGGCCAGTCCGGTGACATTGCGTGACCGGGTTGGTGTTCCGGCGGATGTGCCCAGGAAAGTAAATTCCATCGTGCCTCGTTTCGCGGTAATGTGCCCCCTAATGATACGAAACCTTTTACCGAGAGGATACGTGCCGCACCATGTCTGACCTGAAAGACCCCCGGGTACTGTTCGCCGCAGAGCGCACTCTGTTGGCCTGGAACCGCACCAGCCTTGGGCTGACAGCCTTCGGCTTCCTGGTAGAACGGGCGGGTTTGCTGCTGGCGGCATTAGCTCCGGAGACCGGCAATAGCATGAACCTGGTAGCCATGTATTGGTTGGGGATGCTGTTCATTCTGCTGGGTGCCGCCACAGCGTTTTATGCTACCCGCCAGTTTGCAGCGGTGTTGAAAACCCTGAGTCCTGAAGAATTTCCCAACGGCTATAACGCCCGCTGGGGAATGACCATCAACCTGATCGTGGCGTTCCTCAGCCTGGCACTGGCAGCCGCCCTGTTTGTCAGCCAGTACTAACACAATCCAAGAACGACAGAACCAAAGGAGTCACACCTTGTCTGAACTAGCCAACTACGAAAGCTTCAATATTGAAGTAAAAGACCAGATTGCCCACGTGCAGTTCAGCCGCCCGGAAGCCCTGAACACCATGAACAAGGCATTCTGGCTGGAGCTGCCCCGTTGCGTGCAGGACATCGAAGCCAATACCGATGCCCGGGTGATTGTGATTTCCTCCACCGGCAAACACTTTTCCGCCGGCATGGATCTGGGCGTATTCTCTGATCCAAAATCCGTGCCCATGAGCGGTGATCCGGGCCGGATGGCGGAGAACCTTCGCCGGGTGGTGCTGCAGCTGCAGGATACCCTCACATCCCTGGAAAGAGTGCGGCTGCCGGTATTGGCAGCGGTTCATGGCGGCTGCATTGGCGGTGCCCTGGATCTGGTGTGTGCGGCCGACAGCCGTTACTGCACCGCGGATGCCTATTTCACCATCAAGGAAACCGAGCTGGGCATGACCGCCGATGTGGGCACCCTGCAGCGCCTGCCCAAGCTGATGCCCGAGGGCGTGGTGCGGGAACTGGCCTACACTGGGCGTAAGTTCGGGGCAGAGGAAGCTCATCGTCTTGGTTTCGTGAACACGGTATACGAATCCCAGGAAGCGATGCTGGAAGGCGTCATGGCCATTGCGGCGCAGATTGCGGCCAATTCGCCCCTGGCGGTAACCGGTTGCAAGGAGATGATTAACTTCAGCCGTGATCACAGTGTGGAAGACAGCCTCAAGTACATGGCTACCTGGCAGTCTGGCATGTTCCGCCCCACCGACATGATGAAATCCTTCCAGGCAAAGGCCCAGAAACAGGCGCCCGTCTACGATGACCTGTTCCCGGTCAAGGATCTGTTCTCTAACTGATCCATGCCTGACCGCCGGAGCTCCTCAATCTCAACATCTGCCGCCCTGTTGTTCCAGGGCGGCATTGGTCTGGTTGGCCTTCTGGCCATCTGGCTGTTTGGTATTCCGATACTGTCGGGCGGCCTGAGCCTTACCGAGGCGGTTTTGTTTGGCGTGATGGGTGCTGCTGTTACCTATCTCTCGCTGCTGTTGCTGACCCAAAATTCCTGGTTGTTCCCCGATGACCTCAGCAGCCAGATGCAAGCGCTCTATGATTTTGTGTCCGGTTACCGCTGGCCGGTGTTACTGGCATTGGCTGTGCTCGCCGGCGTTGGTGAAGAACTTCTGTTCCGGGGCGCGGTTCAGGGCTGGTTGTTGCAATACACCGGGCCCTGGACGGCGGTACTGGCGGCGTCTGTGCTGTTCGGCCTTGTACATTATGTGTCATTCACCTACTTTCTGGTCGCTACGGGCCTGGGCCTGGTGCTGGGTGCCGCCTACCAGCTCAGCGGCAGTCTTGAGCTGGTGATGGTGTGGCATGCGGTTTATGACATGTTGGCGATATACTGCCTGATAAACTATCCCCATTGGTTTGGCGTGAAGCGCTAAGCAGTTCATCTCTCATTTCAGGAATTCTCTGTGCTGGAAAGCTATCTGACCGGTTTACTGGTATGTGGGGGTATTATCGTCGCAATTGGTGCACAGAATGCCTACGTACTGAGCCAGGCGATTCGTCGCGAGCATCACTGGTGGTCGGCCGGTGTCTGCATGACGTCCGATATCCTGTTGTTCACTCTGGGCATGTTTGGCGTGACGGCGGCACTGATGGCGATGCCAGAGGCCCTGGAGGTTTTGCGTTGGCTTGGAGTCTCGTTCCTCGGCTGGTTGGCGGTTCAGGCGTTCATCAGGGCTGGACGGGGCAGGGCTGCGCTTGAGGCCGGAGGCGAAACTCGCAAGACCCTGAAAGGGGTGCTGCTGACTACCCTGGCGGTCACCCTCCTCAACCCTCAGGTTTATCTGGATACTTTATTGCTGATTCCTGCGGTGGGTGCCCAGCAATCGAGTGCGCCCGGCTTTGTTGCAGGCGCAAGCAGCGCGTCTGTTATCTGGTTTGGTGGGCTGGCCTGGCTGGGTTCTTCGCTGGCTCCGGTGCTCTCTCGCCCCGGCGCATGGCGGGTGATTGATGGTGTTATTGGTTTGATGATGCTCGCCATCGCCCTGCAGCTGGCGTTTTCAGGTCTGTGAAATTCAAGTGATCGTGCGAAGTCCG
Source organism: Marinobacter excellens LAMA 842 (assembly GCF_001574445.1). Lineage (NCBI taxonomy): Bacteria > Pseudomonadati > Pseudomonadota > Gammaproteobacteria > Pseudomonadales > Marinobacteraceae > Marinobacter > Marinobacter excellens. The sequence goes on along the minus strand of NZ_LOCO01000026.1, from coordinate 31,132 downwards.
TTTTTCTGCCTATACTCACGTCAGTAACAGAGGAATAGCTTTAACAACAACCACTCTGGCGGAGTTAATTTGGGAATCTTCAAGCGCAATCTTTGGATGTTGTTCTGGCTGGTTGTTGCTGTTGGTGTGCTTGTCCTGTCGTTTATTCTGACCAGTATCTGGCAATCCACACTGCGTGCCCAGGAGTCTCACCATCAGTCTCGCGTTCAACTGATCAGTCAATCTGCCATCAACGTGTTACGTACCCAGGAGTTGATCCTGGACGTAGCCGCCGCTGAGCTTGTGCGCCTGGATCTTGTCAACGCCACCCCCGAGGTGTTGCCCTTTCTCGACAATATCATGGAGGCCAGCCCGGCGCTCGCAGGTTTCGGTATGGCCTTGCCGGATGGGCAATTGGTGAAAGTGACATCCACCGTGGATGTCAGCCTGATGCCGAATCTGTTGGAGCAGGAGGAATCCCGGGACGGCTTCCAGCGGGCTATGGAGTCTGATCGGTTGGTGGTGGGCCGCACCTACTATTTGCCGGCGGTCGGTGCCTGGATTATTCCTGCCCGTAAAGCCATAAGGGATGCCAGCGGCGAAGTGATTGCGGTGATGTCTGCCGGCATTCGGGCTGATGGCGAAAAAGGAGTATTCGGGAGCAATCTGCACACCGGAGCGGACGACTCTGTGATGATCTTCCGGGAGCACGATGGCTATTTACAGTTTATGTCCAGCGAGGGCGTCACGCCAGATATGTACGCCCACATCCAGCGGACACCGGAACAGCGTGAAGAAGACAGGCAAAGCCTGATTGCAGCCAATGATGCTTCTGTTGAGGAGGTGAAAGTAAGCCCGGAACCCAGTATCTACTACAGCAGAAGAGACGGTGATACGTTCATTGGTGGTGCCTGGTATTCCCCGGACTATGAGCTTTGGATTGTTTCAGAATCCAATATTCGTTCGGTCTGGGGTGCCTTTCTGGATCGTGCCCTGGTTTTGTTGGCGGTGTTTGTCGCCTTGTTTCTCCTGCTCTTCTATCTCGTGCGTCAGATCGAGCGTGCAGAGAAAAAACGCCGCTCTGCCCTGATGTATCAATCTCGTCATGATGATCTGACGTCGCTGCTCAACCGGGTCGGCCTGATTGACCAGATACAGCAGCTCGTTAATCGCGACGAGGGCTTTGGTGTTGTTCTTCTCGACATCGATAACTTTCGGGGCATTAACGATCGGTTCGGGCAGGAACACGGCGACAAGGTACTGAGCGAGTTCGCCCGGTGTTTACGTGAGCTGACCAGTGAACAATACGGCGCATCGCGACTTGGCGGTGATGAGTTCGCAGTGATCAGCCGTATCCATGAGCCTGAGAAGCTGCTGGCATTCTGTAGCGATCTGCTGCGAGGGCTGGCCCGCCATATGGCCACCGGACCAATGGGGCTCCAATTGGGTGCCAGTGTGGGGGCTGCTGCGTTTCCGGACCACGGAGATTCATTCAACAGCGTTATTCGAAGTGCCCACCTGGCGCTATACCAGGCCAAGAGGACCCGCAACGATGTGTGCCTGTACCGGAACGAATTTGAGGCAGGCTATTTGCGGCGCGTGCACATTGAACAGCGACTTCGTGGGGCTATTCACCAGGGCAGGATATTTATGGCGTACCAGCCGCAGCTGGACGCCTGTGGCCGGGTAGTGGGCGTTGAGGCGCTGGCCCGGTGGGATGATGAAGAGCTCGGGTATGTGCCGCCCAATGAATTTGTTGAAGTGGCAGAATCCTGTGGCTTGATGGTGGAGCTCGGCAACTACGTGTTGGGCCGGAGTCTCTCAGACTTCCGGACGATTCTTGACCAGGCGCGAATGCCATTGGAGCTGTCGGTGAACATCTCCGCCATGCAGTTTATGCAGTCAGGCTTTGCCGATCTGGTGTTGTCTGAATTGCAAAAGCATGGCGTGCACCCCCACTACCTGACCCTGGAGATCACCGAAACGGTTTTCATGGCAGGTTTTGACCAGGTCATCCCAGTGCTGGAACACCTTCGGCGCGAAGGCATCAGTTTGTCCATGGACGATTTCGGTACCGGTTATTCGTCCCTGAGCCTGTTGCGCAAGCTGCCGATCGATGAACTGAAGATCGACAAGAGCTTTGTGGATAACATCATTGATGACGAGCCTGCCCGAAACATGGTCGAGAGCATCATTGCCATTGGCAAGAATCATCGCATGCGCCTGGTTGCCGAGGGGGTGGAAGAGCAAGCCCAGTTCTCAACGCTGGTGGCGATGGGCTGCGGGCGCTTCCAGGGTTACCTGTTCAGCCGTCCGGTGCCGGCGAGCGACGTGGCCTCCGTGGTCCGTCAGTGCAACGACAAGGCTGCGCCCCCCGTCTGAGGCAACCTCAGGCGTGTTGCTTCTCCACCTGGCTCAGAAACTCACCGATGTCCTCAAAGGCTTGTTCCGCTTCCGGCAGCAGGGGTGAGAAGATGTGCCATACGTGCACCATGTTCTGCCAGGTGTGAAGTTGCACCGGAGAGCCTTCGGCCCGGGCTTTGGCGGCATATCGGGTGGCGTTGTCCAGCAGCATCTCCGTGCTGCTGGCGTGAATCAGCGTGGGCGGCAAGTCGTTAAGGTTTCCGCGCAGGGGCGACGCCACGGGATTGGTGGGGGAAATGCGAAACGCCGCCAGGGTACCCCACCAGAGTACCGGTAGCGGAATCTTCGACAACCCTCCGAAAACCGGCCCAAGTAAGGGATCGGTACGGATATTTTCCCGGTTGCTGGGGGCGGTCAGGGTGAGGTCTGTGGACGGTGACAGGGCAACAGCTGCATCGGCCTGGCGCTCCCCATTGTCCCGAATCCAGGCCAGCAGAGACAGGGTATGGCTTCCACCGGCAGAATCGCCCGCTACCACCATGAACTCCGCCTTCTCTTCGCCATCCGGGCCGTGGTTCAGCAGCCAGGTATAGGCCTGGCGGCAGTCGCGAATGCCGTCCATAAAACGGTGTTCCGGCATCAACCGGTAATCCAACGCAAACACCGCCGCATTGGCCAGTTGTGAGAACCGGTCGGTAATGGCGCGATGACTGCGGGGGCTTCCTGCGGCCCAGGCGCCACCGTGAATGTAGAGCACCCGGCGGCGGGTATCGGCACCCGGTGCAATCACCCATTCGCCCCGGGGTTGATCGTTGTGGCGAATCTCGGATTTAACCTCTACACCTTCACCGAGACTGTCCAGATGATTTCTGAGTGCAATCAGGCGGGCTTTGCCCTTCAGGCCCCGGGACGCTCGCCCCATGTCTTTGATGCGTTCCATCACCTCGTCGTGGGCGGGGTTCGGAGCCACTTCCCGCACCGCCCAGTCACCGCCATCGTAGTGGGAAAGGTCATGCACCCGGAACAGCAAGAAGGTTGAGAGAACGATGAGCGCAACAACAGCGAGCAGAATCCAGAGCATGGGTTTTCCTTTTGGGACCCTGTAAAAAGGGAACTATGCTGAAACTATATTCGTACCATGGCCAAGCATACAGAGGAAAGTCATCTTGCAAATAGCCTATCGGGCCCGGGATATCACCGAGGCACACATTGTTGCCGGCATGTTGGAGGCCAATGGCATCGACGCCTATGTGGGCGGGCACTACCTGCAGGGTGCGATGGGGGAGATTGGTGCTGCCGGATTCAGCAATGTTCATGTGGACGATGATGATGTTTACCGGGCCAGAGTTCTGATTGACGAGTACGAATCCGACCGGGTGGTAGCGGCCTCGCAACGCGACGAGCAGGACAAGCCGGATCATTATGCTCGCTGGTTTATTGTTGTAATCGTTGCTTTGGCCTGGCTTCTATGGCGATTCTGAGCTGATCGGATGGTTTGGCTTTTGTTGTTGCGCCCCCACTGGTAATGGGTGCCTCATTTTTGTTATGTTGTAACGCTTTTGAGGCCGCACTCATGTCTGATCCCGTCCGCCCTGTTCCTACCAATCTGATCCTTGGTTTTCTTGGTGTAGGCAAAACCACCGCCATCCTTGATTTGCTCCGGCAAAAGCCGGAAGGCGAGGTTTGGGCGGTTTTGGTGAACGAGTTTGGTGAGGTTGGGATCGACGGCGCCATCCTGGAGACCGAGGGAGCCGTGGTACGGGAAATTCCCGGCGGCTGCATGTGTTGTGTTGCCGGCCTGCCCATGCAGATTGGCCTTAACCAGCTGATTGCCCGGGCGAAGCCCGACCGGCTGTTGATCGAACCCACCGGTCTTGGCCATCCCTCCCAGATTCTGGATACCCTGACGGGCGAGTATTATCAGGACGTCTTGAAACTGGGCCCGGTGATCACCCTGGTCGACCCCCGTAAACTGGAAGACCCCAGGGTGCAGGACAACGTTCAGTTCCGGGACCAGGTGGCGGCGGCGGATATATTGGTCGCGAACAAGACGGACTTGTGCACAGACAACCAGGTGCACGCATTTGATCAATGGGCGGCCCGGCTTGCACCGGAGGGCCGTCCGGTGTATCACACCAACCATGGCCACCTTTCGGTTGCCTTGCTTGATGGCACGGCCGCGTTACCCGAGGTGTCTGAGCCTCATGCGCACCATCACCACCATGGCAAGATCGCGGATAGCCCGCCACCGTCAGTTGATGAGAACCCATGGCAATGGGTCACTAACCGGGGGCAAGGGCACAATAGTATAGGCTGGCGGATTCATCCTGAGTTGATGCTGGACGAAAATGCGATACTGGCGATGGCCATGGATGACCGGTTGCTGCGCTTCAAGGCCGTTATTCATACCCGGGATGGCTGGCGCGTTGTAAACGTTGTGGACGGCGCTGTTACCATCCTGCCGGGCGAGCCCAGGGAGCTTTCCCGGGTGGAATTGATTTCAGCCGAGGCACTGGATGCCTCGGAAATGGACCAGCTGCTGCGGGCCGCAGCCGGGCTGACCGACCAGGATTAAGGTATGAGAATTCGGATTACTCACCAGAGAATCACCCTGTTTCTGCAATCCATTCTGTTGCTTGAGGCGGTGCTTGCGATCTGGGGGCAGCGCTGGTTTACCGCTTTCCTGACCAGCATGATCATTGTGATCACGCTGTTCCCGATACTGTTTGAGCGGCGGTTCCGGATTCACATTCCCCCGGAACTGCAGTTGGCGGCCATTGGGTTCGTGTTCGCGTCACTTTTCCTTGGGGAGATTCACGACTACTACAACCGGTTCTGGTGGTGGGACATGGCGCTGCATACCATGTCTGGCTTCCTGCTGGGGATTCTCGGTTTCTTGCTGGTTCACATCATGAACGAGACCGAAAAGATTCACGTTCACATGAAGCCCGGGTTTGTAGCGTTCTTTGCCTTTATGTTCGCGCTGGGCGTTGGTGCCCTGTGGGAGATCTTCGAGTTTGCCATGGACAGCCTGTTTGGCATGAACATGCAGAAGCCAATGCTGGGCGATCCCTCGGGGCTGACCGATACCATGTGGGACCTGATCGTTGACGCGCTGGGCGCGCTGATTATTTCGATCCTTGGCTGGCGATACCTGAAGAACCCTGAGCGGAACTCGTTCCTGGAGCGCTGGATTGATTCGTTTATCGAGCGTAATCCACGCTTTTTCAGGAAGTGAGGGAAAGCCCGGCAAGCGCCGGGCTTTTGGGTTTTAATGGCCGTAGATGCGCATGGTGGTGTCTTGAACCACCAGGTTGTCCATCATCACCGAGCCGATAGAGGTGCCGCCCACCAGCACCTGGTCAATCGACATGTCCGCCGCGAAGGTGTTCAGGTCGATGGCCAGGGCGTCGCCGGCGCCACCCAGGCGGGTACCCTTGTACACGTCCATATCAATGGTGGCTCCAAGAGTCAGAACGCCCGGGTTCGCAGCGGAGCCATCGAGCCGGGTGCCCATGTAGTCAGCGCCAGTCATCTTCAGGCCGCGGATGCCCAGGGCCAGGAAGTCGAAATCAACGTTGAGCTCGGAGATGCCTACCTGGGTATTCAGGTTGAGGGTGTCGGTGGCGGTATCAACGCGGATGCCAACCTTGGTGAAGGCACCCACCATGTTGAAGTTGCTGGCCAGCAAGGTCGAATCGGTATGACCCTCCAGCGTCCAGTCACCGGTGCTGATACCGAAATCGATCGGCGCCGCGGTGATCGGGAAGATGTTGATCAGTGCGTCACCGTCATCCGCGATGTCGATATCGATCTTGATGTTGTCGATCAAATCACTGGTCTGACCGAACAGGGCGTCGCGGAAATCGGTGATCTCCTCGAACAGATCTGTACGGTTGGCGCCACCAATCTTGATGTCTTTGATGGACAGTGAGCCTTCATCGGTGTACCGGAATTCGCCGATGTCCACCCGGGTTTCCAGCTCAATGGTGACACCGGCCTGACCGGTGATGTTACCCATATGGGCGTCGTCGAGAGGCTTCAGGTCTGCTTGTGCCGCAAAAGGCAAACCAGCGATGGCCAGCACTAGCGCGGATTTTTTCAGGCTTTTCATTGTATTGTTCCTTTTTGGTTTTGTTATTCGACGTTTCCAACGACGTAGCCACAGCCGGCTATCGCCAGCTGTGGCCGTGTTATCCGGCTAAGCCGGATTTCCTTACTGTTCCGGGGTCAACTCCAGTTCAATGGTGTTGCCGGAACCGGTGAGGAACTGGTTGAGCAGACCAGTCAGCAGTCCGCAGTTCTCCAGCGGTGGCAGATCGTAGACACCGTTGACGGTGCCGCCGGTCGCTGGCGAGAAGTTGGAGCCTTCAACCGAAGCGAGGTCGATGCTGACGGGCTCGCGAGTCATACACTCGGAACCCCCTCCAACCCGAAGCGGCAGGCCGAGAATCTTGATAGCCACCTTGGGCACTTTCACGTACAGCTGTGAGTTGGCGGTGAGCTTGCCGTTGATCAGCGTGCCGGTGGTGACGTCTGCCTGTTCAAATTCAACATTGGCTGAGGCATTCAGCCTGCTGAAAAGCAGTTTGATGGAGAAGTTGCCATAGGTTGGGTCCAGCTCCAGGTCGGCCTCGAAGGTGCCCGTCGCCAGATCCAGCAGGGTGGCAATGGAACCGTTCAGGGGCAGGGTGCCGCCCGAGGACTTAATGAAGGTAGAGCCTTCCAGGCCGAGTAGCAGCTCAAGTTCTGAACCGGTTTGCTCAAAGGCCTCAGCGGAGACAGGAACGCTGACTTCCGGTGTTTCCGGGTCGTCTGAACGGATCACCAGGTTGGCGTTGCTGATGCCCACCGCGTTGGCGGTATAGCTCAACTCAACGGTACAGCTTTCGTTGGCGGCAATGGTTGTGCAGTTGTTGGTTTGAACAAAGTCTGCAGCGCCGGCACCTTCAAGTGCAATGCTGTCAATCAGCAGGACTTCGTTACCGCTGTTGCTGATGGTCACTTCCGCCGATGCGCTCTGGCCCAGCTGGATTCGGCCCAGGTCAATAGCGTCTGGATTAACGCCGATTTCCGGTGTCGGGGCCAGTACACCACGGCCGGTCAGCGCCACATCAACCGCAGGGTTGTCGGCATCGGTCGACTCGATGGTGAGGGTTGCATTGCGAGTGCCTTCGGTGCTTGGAGCGAAGGTCACGTTCACGTCACAGGATTCACTCGGAGCCAGGCTTGCGCAGTTGTTGGTCTGCAGGAAGGCGTCGGCATCGGTGCCGCTGATGACAACGTTGTTAATGCCCAGCGCGGCATTACCGGTGTTGGAAACGGTGACGGTTTGCTCTGCCGTCAAACCCGCTTGCACGTTTCCGAAGGCCAGGTCTTCCCGGTTTACGCCAATACGCGGCGTTTCGGACACCTCACCGCTAACCAGAATGGTTTGCAGCAGGTTGTCCTGATCCGGAAGTTGCACGCAGTCGGTGAGAATCTCGCCGATGGGGGCCGGCGCAATATCGCCATTCGGGGTGCGGGCTGTCAGGTCAAGGGTAAGCCCGCCAACGCGAATCTCAGCCTCGCCGATATCGTCTTCGGTAAAGAGCACTTCAGGTGCCAGGCCTGAGGCTGGAACATCGAATTCGCCGCTTACGTTAGGAATGAATGTGGGCGGAATTGTCAGTTCGACAATCTGTTCCAGACTGCGATTGGCGGTTACCACGGTGTTGAAGCTGGTTGCAATGCCTTCGACCGTTTCCGAACCAACCAGCTTGAGCCCGGTGCGGGCGTCGTCGTTCACTACGGTAATGGCGGTGACTTCAAACTGCGGGGTGGGCTCACCAACGTTGGCCACTGTGGGAATGTCTGCGCTGATCTGGGCGCGGATGGGTTGGGTTCCGATCAGGGGGAACGGGCATTCGAATGCCAGTTCAATGGATACCGGCTCTGCGGCTACGTTGCTTGCACCACCGGCCATCAAGGCCGCTGCCGCAACGGCCGGGCCGAGCTTGCGGACACTCGTATTGAGGTTCCTGAGTTTCATGAGTTCGTCCTCTGTCTATCTGTAGTTGTTGTAGTCGGGTTGCAGACAACACCGATGACGGACAGCTCAATCGGACTTGCAAAGATCCCTTTGCCACACGTGCGGGGCACGCATGAGTGCAGGGTCATTTAACGGTCTTGGGGCGGCGTGGGTCATTGCTTGCCCCGGCAGGGTTTTTGTCCAAAACGGAGAAGAGGGGAGGGATTGCCTAAAGCGTGAACAGCATCAACCTAATAGCTGAACCCTGTTCACTTTTTTTTGCGTGCCTTGCGACGAACGTCGCCGGGCGTATGGCCGGTCCATGACCGATAGGCTTTGGTGAAGCCGGCCTGATCACTAAAGCCCAGTTTTTCAGCAATGGATTCCAGTGGCACATTGGTGTCTTTCAGGTACAGCGTGGCAAAGCTTTCCCGGATGTCGTTTCTCAGTTCGCGGAACGAGGTGCCTGCGCTGGCCAGGTGTTGCCTGAGCGTCCTCGGGCTGATGTCCAGGCGCCGGGCAATGTTTTCAGTGGTGCAGGGGCGGCCGGGCTGGCTCATGATCAGTTCCCGGACCTGCATGACCGTCTCGTCGGCCTCCAGGGTTTGCTGTTTACGGTCGTGGCGGGTGCGGGCCACCAGGAATTCCAGGCTGGCGTCGTCTTTTCGGATCGGTAGTCCATTGAGTGGCATGGTGACCTGGCTTACGTTGGCATCGAATTCAAACTCGCAGCCTGGCGCCAGCCGTTTCCAGTCCTCTTCGGGTATGGCACTGGGGAAGTCGAACTGGAAACTGAAATGGCTGCACACCTGGCTGGATACCCGGTGAATGCTACCCATGTAAATTTTGGTCAGGCAGGGGCGAAGGTTCCCAAGCCCCCAGGTGTCAATCAGCCGGATTCGAAAGGTAGAGCCGGTGGAAGCCAGTTCCATATCCATCAACGGCAGCCCCACCCGGAGATACTGTACGATCATGCTGATCAACCGCCGCGGATTCTCCTGGCCGAGCACCGCAAACCCCAGCAGCCCATGGCTTGGGAGATCCAGCTGCTGGCCGAACTCGAAGGCGGCTCGTTCATCGGTCATTAACCAGTCCGCTTTACCTAGCACCGCCAGAACCTGGTTCATAGACAGGCTGGCCTCAGGACTTTCGAGCATGTCTTCAGTAACGCCGGTATCCTCAAGAATGGTGTGGCGCTTTACGCCCCGGCTTTCCATGAACCGGATGAACCGGTAAGCATAGCGGGCCGACACAATTGGCACTTCCAGGGCAAGACTGTTCAACGTATCCATGTTTTGTCTCTGGGCCGGATTACCCCGGCGTTTCGTCATAAACCATACTGTTGTTATTATTCATGCCTTTTACAGGCTGCTTCAGGCGCCAGTATAGGCACCGTAAGGGAGTGGTTTTCCGGCAGCTGGTCACAAACTGGTTTCATGGCCGGATATGACAATGAAACTTTCGACAGGTTGGGAATTGCCAAAATGGTAGAGGGTGATGGCGGCCGGCTCCTGTGCCCGGTGTGTGATTCGGGCACTTTGCAGACGTTTCGCACGGTTATGGAGAAACGCTACCTGCGCTGCGGGCAATGCCTGGCAACGGTCATGGCGCCTGAGTGTCACCTGACGGCAGATGAGGAGCGCGCCGTATACGCGCTGCATAACAATGACACCGGGGACGCCGGCTATCGCCGGTTTCTGTCGAAGCTGTCAGAGCCCCTGTTGGCGAAGCTGGCTGATGGTGCCCGGGGGCTGGACTTCGGCTGTGGGCCAGGGCCGGCGCTTGCGGACATGATGCGGGAAGCGGGTTTTGACATGGCGCTGTACGATCCGTTCTTTCACCCTGCCGGGTCGGCTCTTGAGCAACAGTACGATTTCATCACCTGTACCGAGGTGGTAGAGCACCTTCACCACCCGGCTGAGGTGTTCAGGCAACTGGATGCACTACTAAGGCCGGAAGGCTGGCTCGGGATTATGACGTGCTTCCAGACCGACGATGATCGGTTTGATCAATGGCACTATCGGCGCGACCCAACCCACGTGGTGTTCTATCGGGAACAGACGTTCGCCTGGCTGGCTGGCCACTACGGTTGGCAGTATGAAGTGCCTCGTAAAGACGTGGTGCTGATTCGCAAACCGGGCTAGCGCTGTCTCGTGTCAGCGGGGCAATCCGGTATCGGCGGGCACGAGCTTCGGCTGCCCCCGGTTTCGCCCTTTGGCAGCTCCGGCGCCTGGCCAAAACGGTCCGGGTTCAGGTTTGCCGCGCAGGCCAGAGCCTTGCTGGCCTGCTCTGGGCAAGACCGGGCGTTCAAGGCGTAAGCCAGGTTATTCCAGCCCTCCGAGAAGCCAGGAAAGCGGTTAACGGCGCGCAGGAAGTGTGATGCCGCGCCCTCGGCGTTGCCCTGGTCGTAAGCCAGGTTGCCCTGGGCCATGATCGGTGCGGGTTGGTCTGGCCATTGCTGTTCGGCGGCCTGATAGGCTTGCTGAGCGGCCCGGGTGTGCCCGGTGCTTTCCAGATCGTGGGCCGCTCGCAGATAGGGCAGGGTTTCCGCTGTCGCTGGTAGTGAATCAGGCGGCAGAATGACCACCGCCCATCGGTCTGCCCGGTTCCAGGTGGCGTGAAACACCTTGTAGGGCATCCGGTAATGGCGCCGGGTGTCTGTGTTCAGTATCAGGACTTCCTCTTCACTGTCGTAGCCCACCACTACCGCAAAGTGCCACTGTGGCCACCAATTGAACCTCAGGTTCTGCATGATCAGAACGGGGTTGCCTGCATTCACCTCGCCAAGCACTGCCTCAAGGTTGGGCTTCAGTGGATACACCACCATGTCGTGGGAACGGGCGCCAGCGACCATTTCAACTTGCAGTGAACCCTGGCGGCCGGGCAGGTAAACCAGTTCTTTCAGGATTTCAGGGTCCGTTGCCAGGCCCTGTGTGTTCAGCATGGTTGCCAATGAGGCCGGCCCACACTGGTACTTTTCCTGAGGATAGAAAGGGACATGATCCAGCAACGCCTGGTCCAGCACCGTATCGCCTTGTGGCGCGGGGGCTGGTGTTTCTGGCCAGGGCGGTGTGCTGGCACAGCCTGCCAGCAGGATCAGCCCCAGAAGGGCTGCAAACCTGCCGGCAAGGCCGGGCTTGTTGGCGGGGGCGGAAGGTGTCAACGAATGCAATTGATGAAGGAGAACAGGTTCGTGGCACACAGCATGTCAGTGATGATGAATACCAGAAGGAACAGCACGATAACGCCAACAACGCCTTCCCCGGCGGGTGCCTCAGCCAGTTGTTGCTCGAAGTCTGCCAGTTCAGCCGGTGTCAGGTTTTGGATACGTTCGGCAACCTGAGCTTCGCTGACACCCATCTGGGCCAGTTTGTCCTGCACGTTCTGGTCTTCGAGCATGTCCAGCAGTTGTTGGCGGTCAAGGTCCGTCTGTTGCTGCTGAATCAGCTCGCCTGTGCCCACCATGCCGGCATGGGCCGAGACGGAGAAGGTGGTTGCGAACGACATCAAGATGACCATGATCAGGGAAAGCTGCTTCATGTGACGTCTCAGGCTGTTCATATCAGACTCCTTGGTTCTTGGGTTATCGAAAAACCTTAGATGGGAATGTGTACTGATTCAACATACAAAACGTTCACGCTTTCATGCTAAAGCTCAGAATGTGGAGAGTCCCGTGGCTTCCATAATCCGGTATTGCCAGTATTTGCGCCTGGAGTGATCGGCCCAGGCTGAATAGGGCAGACTCAGGGCCTGCTCGTTGTCTGGGCCGTGTGTCCAGTAGTCGTCAAAGAAGGCGTTGGCCTTCTGCGCGACAGGGTCATCCTGTTGCACGGCCAGCCACACGTTGGATTCCAGGTTCAGGTCATCCAGATTACGACGGGTAAAGTTGGCGGAGCCCAGCAGCAGTTCGATTTGCTCATTCTGCCCACGGTAGATGACAAGTTTGCTGTGGCACTGCTCGCCCCGGGTGTTGCACCAGCGCACCGGAATGCCGGCCTCGTGCAGCTCACGGGCAACAGGTCGGTTGGGAATGCCGTTCTTCTCGTGGCCAAAGGCATCTTTGTTGGCATCCAGCAGAAGGCGGATTTCGACGCCCCTGCGTTGCGCTTCCAGCAGCCCGTTGATGATGGGACGGTGGGAAAGATAGAACATGGCCATGTCTAACTGCTCCCCCGGCTGGCTTCGATTGATCATATCCAGAGCAGCGTCCCGGATGGCGGATTCGGTCAGAAGCTTGAGGGTGCCCTGTGAATGGTCGGGCAGCTGGCTATCTTGAGTCATCCGTTCCAGCCAGCGCTCGAGTGTGCTGCTGTCGGCACCGGACATACGGATAACCGCCTGTTCGCTTCGGATAACATCCAGAACCGCGGGGCCACTGAAGGCCAGCCCGATATTGCTGTGCCGGCTGCTGCCATTGTGGGGGTTTGCGGAGGTGACAACCGCCCGCAACCGGTCGCCTTCGTCGGCCACCAGAAGCTTCCGGTGATTGGCTTTGAAATTCGGTAGCGCCAGGTAGCTTCGGATGGTGGCGGGTTGGTTGCCAAGGGCATTGGGCAGCCAGCCACCATCCGGGTTGTTGCCCAGCCACCGGCAACACAATCGCCACAGGGATGACCACGCGGGATTGCTGTCGCGCAGCGGTTCGAGATCAGTGACAACAACCTCAATGCCAGCGGCAGACAGCGTATCAAAGTGAGGTGAGTGGGTGCCCCCGTAAAAGGTGTTCAAGGGGTCTGAAATCAGAACAATATCCATGTCTGGTTGAGCATTCTTACGCTCAAGCAAAGCCTGGGTGAGCTGCTCGGCCAGGGGGCGAAGGTGGATGTCCTCGGGGCCGGTGCTGTTGAACAGAAACATGTCCAACAAGATAAAGGTTTCGGCCTGTTCGATCAGGCGGAAGATTTCGTCGAATATCTCATGATCCAGCGTTGATTGCCCGTCACTGAAATGTCGGGTAGTGTCTGTCAGCAGTTCAGCGTCTTCCAGCGGTGCCGCATCGCCTTGATAGCGAATGCCGGGTGGAAGTGGTTTGAAAGAATGCCATAGGCCAAGGCCGATCAGGCTGAGCAGGACAACGCCGACAATGAACTTGAGGATCATGGTGGGTTCGTTCCATCGAATGGGCATGGGTGGCTGGTTCAGTGCTGCTGATTGATCACCCAATCGGCGAAAAGCCGGAGCAATTGGCTGGCCTCGGGTGCTGGCTGAACGGAACTCAGCAAAGCGTTTGCGTCCAGGCCTTCGGACTCAAGATCAGGGTATTGGACTTCCAGGTAGGCTTTCATGATCTGTTCGTCGAATTCCGGATGAAACTGAACGCCCCAGGCATTCTTGCCAACCCGGAAGGCCTGATGGGGTTCAAAGGTGGAGCGGCCCAGAAGCACAGCGCCCGGAGGCAGTTCTATTACCGACTGTTTGTGGGTCAGTTGGGCCGGGAACTGTTTCGGCAGCTGGCTGAACAGTGGGTCGTGCTGGGCGCTGTCAAACAGGGTAACCGACTGGGTACCGGTCTCCCGGCCGTCAGGGTGATAATCCACTTTGCCGCCAAGCGCGTGGGCCAATAATTGATGCCCATAACACACGCCCAGAAGCGGGACGCCCGCTTCAACCGCTTGCCGAACCCACGCTGCCGTCGTTTCACTCCAGGCCGCACGCTCGCTCACCATCGCCGGTGAACCCGTAATGACGATGCCTTGCCAGTCGCCAGGTTGCCCGGGCGGCGGTGCTTGAGTGACGTCTGCAATCGTGAGTTCTAAATGGCTGGAAAGTGCCCGCGCAAACCAGACATCAAAGTCCCCGAACTGATCCCTGATCTGAGGGTAGGTAGACCCGGTTTTCAGGATCACCACGCGGGCTTTGTGGGGTGTTTGTGTTCCAGCCATAGCCAGCTCCAACTCTTATGACTCTTCCGGGAGTTCCGCGTTGTGGAACACGTTCTGAACGTCGTCCAGATCGTTCAGCATGTCGAGGAACTTCTCGAACATCGGAATATCGTCGCCTTCCACCACGGTGGTGGTTTTGGGCAGGAACTGGATTTCGTCAACATCAAACTCGATGCCTTCAAACGCCGATTCCAGGGCCTGTTTGGCTTTGGCGTATTCGGTGTTGGGGGCAAAGACCGTGATCTTGCCATCTTCGTTTTCGATGTCGGTTACATCGACATCGGCTTCCATCAGTGCTTCCAGAACGGCCTCTTCATCCTGGCCGGAAAAGGCGAAAATGGCGCAATGGTCAAACATGTGTGCCACAACACCAGGGGTGCCGATTTTGCACTTGGTTTTGGTGAAGGCCAGGCGCACATCGCCGAAAGTGCGGTTGGGGTTGTCGGTCAGGCAGTCGACAATCACCATGCAGTTACCCGGGCCGTAGCCTTCGTAACGGGCCGGAGAGTAATCTTCGCCAGCGCCACCCTTGGCTTTATCAATGGCTTTTTCAATCACGTGTGCGGGAACCTGGTCTTTCTTTGCCCGCTCAATGAGTCCGCGAAGCGACAGGTTAGCCTGGGGATCTGTGCCGCCAGACTTGGCGCTCATGTAGATTTCCCGGCCGTACTTGCTGTAGACCTTGGTTTTTGCCGCGGCCGTCTTGGCCATGGATTCTTTGCGGTTCTGGTAGGCTCTGCCCATCTGTGGTGCCTCTCGTGCTCTCGGTAAAAGGACGGATTTTACTCAACTAGCGGCCTCGGTGACAGCCTATTTTGCTGGCTGGTGGTTCGAAGGTACCAGTTGAATGATGCTTTGGTAGCGGCGACGTGGTGGGCACCGGCTGTTAGCGTGTCATGGTGTATCAGTCTCGGTGGAGTTTCGCTATGAACGTTGTCCGGCCAACGGTTTTACTGGTTATTGTCATGGCCTTGGCACCCGTTACGGGGATCAGTGCCCAGGAAAATGATGAACAAACCCGCATAGCCCGGGATATGGTCAAGGCGTTGCAGGCCTATGCTGTATACAAAATGGGGCAATACGACGAAGCGTTTGATCGTTACTGCGAGCTGGCTGAGCGGGGCAACAGCCAGGGCATGCTGAATGTGGCCAACATGTATGCCGCCGGCCTAGGAACTGAGAAGAGCCTGGAAAAGGCATTCGAGTGGTATCTGGAAGCAGCTCAAGCCGGAGACGCCATCGGCATGGAGGAAGTGGCCAGTGCCTATCGCCAGGGCCTGGGTGTGCCCAAAGACGAGAATCTGGCCGATGAATGGCTGGCACGAGCACGGGCTGTGCGCCAGCCGTGATTCACGGAACGATAAACAGAGCGAATCAGACGTATTCCACCGGCTGCCGGTAGTTATCCTGTGAAACCAGATCAATTCCGCAGTCCATCTCGCTGACCCAGTTCAGGAAGCGGTCGACCATCACTGGTCCCTCGAAACGCTTGCCGTGCTGGGGCACGATCATAGCCACATCCATGCCGCGAACCATATTGGCCCAAAGGCCGCACACCTTCTTGGAGGCGATGTAGCGCCGATGGAAACCGATCATGTTGGGGATGTGCTTGTCGAAATCCTTGACCGGCTCGTGGTCATCTTCACCACCCATAGAGGCGCCAAGATCGCCTGAGAACAGGATCTTGGAGACCGGATCATAGAACTGCAGGTTGCCCACGGAGTGCATGAAGTGCGCAGGCAGGCACTGAAGGTAGCTGTCACCGAACCGGACGTTAGCGCCGCCATCAGGAATGCTGACGATGCGGTCGTAAACGCTTCCGCTGAGCTGATTGGTGACATAACTGGACACCAGATGCGGCAGGAATCTGGCCCACAGCTTGGAAGTCACAATCTTGGCGCGAGTGTGAACAATCCAGCGATCGATGGCGCCGATGATGTCTGGGTCCTGGTGAGACGCAAAAACATAATCCATATCGCGGATGTTCATATACTTCGAAGCAGCTACCGAGAGCGGCGTGTAAGTGAGGTCTCCGCCGGGATCAATCAGGGCTTCATGTTTGCCATCGACAACCAGGAACTGGTTCGACTGGACGCCTTCGCCAGTCACCAGTGAATCAAACATCAGGCACTTGTGGTGTCCGTTGTCGAAAAGCACAATCGGTTCAGCCGCCATTTCGCTCTCCCGCAGAGGATTGGTTGTGCCATCAGGAAGCCCGGTCAGGCCCCCTGATGGCCGGATATTGCAAGTTGCGCGGGAGGTTACAGAATTGACAAATGTGAAGTGTTGCCTCAGGTCAATTATCTGATATTCATCAAGTAACGGTTTGTCACACCGGCTGCCCGGGCCGGGGCTCTCATGGCATCAGGCCAGCTTGGGGACCCGCTTGATCCCTCGGCGCAGGCCCTGCTCCAGAGCAACGCTGACCACCTTCCCGGAAAACGGCACTATGTCTTCAAAGGTGATGGTGTAGTTGAGCTGGGTTTGGCCATCCGGAGTCTCCGAAAAGCGAATCCTGCCCAGATGGTTCTTGATCGGGCTCATGCTGGTGATGGCGTACTCAATCAGCGTATCGGGCTCGAAGTTCAGTACGGTTTCCTCCAGTGAGAGGGGGCCAATGCCGATCTTGCGCACAGAGCCCAGGCCGTTCGGGTCTGCCTGGTCACTGTCTTTGATCCGTTTGACCGGTGCGCCAAGCATTTTTCCGAAACGCTGGTGATCTGCAAACAGGGCGAATACCTTTTTGCGAGGGACATTAAAAGTCTCATTGATTTCAATGGTGTACATAGCCATGGTTGCTCTCTTGTTGTAGGCATTGGGACAAGAGTAACCGTTCACAGAGTTCAACAAAAGTCGCAGATGTGGGCAGATGCAAGGTTGGCCTTACAATCCACACTGGTTATACTCATGCACGCTCAGGACGAGTAAGCAGTTCATCATTAATCTTCAGGGACCGAAGTCATGCCCCAGGCAAGCGGATTGCAGTTCACCGCCCGTGTAGGCGAATTCCCCTCAGATCACTTCGTTGTCGTCAGCTTCGTGCTGACCGAAAGCCTTTCCCAGCTGTTTCAGGGCCGAGTGCATCTGGCCAGTACTGACCCAGACGTGCAGGCGGCGGATATCCTGGAACAGCCGGTAGACCTGGTGGTGTGGCAAGACGGCCAACCGGTGCGGCGCTTTACCGGCGTGGTCAACGAATTCGTCCGCGGCAACACCGGCCATCGCCGCACCGCCTATGAAGTGGTCATCCGGCCCCCGGCCTGGCGCCTGGGCCTGATGCACAACAGCCGCATCTTCCAGACCCAGACCACCGATGCCATCGTGCGCACCCTGCTCGAAGAGCGGGGCATCATTGATACGGTCTTTGACTTCAAGCGCCCCCCGGAAGAACGGGAATACTGCGTCCAGCACCGGGAAAGCGACCTGCAGTTCATTGAACGACTGGCCGCCGAAGAAGGCTGGCACTACCGTTACCAGCACGGCAGCGTGGATGGCGAAGAACAACCGGCGTTAATCATCGCCGACCACCACGGCGACGCCCCGAAACTGGACCCGGTGCCCTGCAATACCCAGGCCGGCGGCAGCAGCAAACAAGCCTGCGTGTTCAGCTTCGCCTACGAAGAACGCATCAAAGCCGCCTCCGTGGCCATGAAGGACTACACCTTCAAAAACCCCGCTTACGCCCTGATGCACGAGCACAGTGCAGGTGAGGTAAGTCACCGTGAAGACTACCAACACTACGACTACCCCGGCCGCTACAAGGCCGACGCCAGCGGCCAGCCCTTCACCCAGGCCAAACTGGACGCCCTGAGAAACGACGCCTCCCTGGCCCAGGGCGAAAGCAACCGCCCGGACTTCACCCCCGGCGCCAAAGTGGAGCTGCAGGACCACGACAGCCAGAGCCTGAACCGGGAATGGCTGCTGACCGCCATCACCCACACCGGCAAACAGCCCCAGGCGATGGAAGAAGAGGGTGGCAGCGAACCCACCAGTTACCACAACGACTTCACCGCCATTCCGGCCGATAAAACCTGGCGGCCCCTGTGTGAACATAAACCCATGATGGACGGCCCCCAGATGGCCATCGTCACCGGCCCCGAGGGTGAAGAGATCCACTGTGACCAGTACGGCCGGGTGAAAGTAAGATTCCCGTGGGATCGCTACTCAAAGAACGACGAACACTCCAGCGCCTGGCTACGCGTCGCCCAGGGCTGGGCCGGCGGCCAATACGGCTTTATGACCCTGCCCAGAATCGGCAATGAAGTGATTGTGTCCTTCCTGGACGGCGACCCGGACCAGCCCATCATCACCGGCCGAACCTACCACGCCACCAACACGCCGCCCTATGCGCTGCCGGAACACAAAACCCGGACCACATTAAAAACCAAAACCCACAAGGGTGAGGGCAGCAACGAACTGCGCTTTGAAGACGAAGCGGACCAGGAACAGATCTACGTCCACGCCCAGAAAGACCTGGACCTGCTGACGGAAAACAACCGCACCGAAGTCATCAAGAACGACAGCCACCTGACGGTGGAAAACAACCGCTTCAGCCACACCAAAGGCAATAGCCACCACACCACCGAAGGCGAACACCGGGAAAGCATCGGTGCCGACTACAGCCTCACCGTCAATGGCAGCCACCACAGCAAGCAGGGCAAAAACCAACTGGTGGAAGCCGGCACCGAAATCCATCATAAGGCTGGTATGAAAATTGTGATTGAAGCCGGCGCTGAGGTGACACTGAAGGCCGGTGGCAGCTTTGTGAAGGTGGACCCGAGTGGTGTGACCATTTCCGGGCCGCTGGTGCGGATGAACTCCGGGGGTGGGCCTGGGAGTGGTAGTGGGGTTGGGCCGGTTAACCCGGAGCTGCCGTCAACGCTCTCCGAGGTGGCTGCCGATGGTAGTGATCCGGATACACTGGCTTTGTCTGATACACGTTCCTCCGTGGCCTCCGGGCAGTGGTCGGTAGAGGGGATAACAAGTGTAGTTCCTCCTGCCTCCGCTTTTGAAAAGGCAAGTGATAGGGGGGTGCTCTTAGTAAGCGGTTGTGCTCTTGACGATGACGGTAAGTGTAAGGTCCATGATCATGGCTGAGCGACTGGTAACAGACATTGTCGAGGACCTTCCATCCCGAATTCCCTTTGTGATCCTGGATCTTGCCTATCATCCATCGGTGCTGGAGTGGATCTATGAGGAGGTTGAAGCCCGACAGCCTGGGAGCTGTAGGCCGTTACTGTTGGGAACGGATTTTCAAGAGCGGTGGCAAGTGGGGCCGGCCCTGGTTGATCTGCGCTATGTGCCCGGTGCTCGTGACGATCTGATTAGCAAATATAAAGAGACCTTGCCGGGGATCTTTCTGACGCACCCGGCTGAGCGTTTTGATGAGGTGGCTGCATGGCTCCAGCAATTTCTGTTCATGTCGCGCGGGGCGCAAATGAACTTGATGCGGTTCTATGATCCTCGGGTATTCGGCTCGTTTCTTTCGGTGCTTGATCCGCAACAATACGGGCATTTTATTCCGCCAGGCGTCACCTGGTATTGGCAGAACGGTTTGCAATGGTGCGCTGCATCATCAGGCACCGAGTTGGATCGGCAGGCGAGGCCTGACGCACTCACGTGGCAGTTTCGCGACACCCAAATCGATGAATTTAGCGCTCGGCGCCGCCGTGAGTTTGTCGATGCGCTTACCGATAACTATGGAAAATTTACTCCCTCTGAGAGCCCGCAGAAGTATGTCGACGATGTGGTGACATTTGCTGAGGCTCTGGGGATGGATTCCAAAGCCGATATTGAGAAAGTTCTCCGGCTCCTGATTCAGAAAAAGAGTCAGCCAGCGGACCCCTTTTATTCATCGCTTGTTGAAAGAGTGGACCTAACCGCTTACCAGAAACTGGAAGCTATCGAAGACGGAAAGAGCTGATCATGGACGATGTTCAAACCTCAAAGGGTGCAGAAAATACAATCGAATTGCCAGAGCCTTCCTATGAATGTTCGCAGGAATCGACCAGCGCTGAGACCAGTGATTGTAGTAGCACCAACTATGCTTCATTGATTTACATCACTGGCCAGCGCTGTTTCTGGTTGCTTAGCGATGATGCACTTAACGCCATACAAAAAAGCTCTGCAAGTTTGTTGCAGATTGTCAAAACGGAAGAAGTTTCCGAGCGAATAGAAGGCCTCAAGGCAATCGGGATTTCAGACCTTTTTGTGCCCGCCCATCCAAGAACCTTCCTGCCGAGAATGTTGCAAGACGAGTGGAAAGCGGCCGAAAGAGATAGGGAACGGCTTGAGTCTGAAGCGGCTGCACTTGTGGATTCTTTCAAGGAACTTGATGACGAGTATGCGCGCCTATACCACGAAGTGCGCAACTCACCAGATGCCTCAAAGGCAACGAAGCAAAGATACAACGACATCGCAAACACTCACTATTCAGCAAAACGGGATGTACCGAAGAAGCATCGAGAGCTGAGGGCAAGCATTCATAAATGCACAAAACGTATCCAAGAGCTTCAGGATATGGGGTTTTCGGCCGCTGAGTCAGCGGGTTTTGTGGTTCAGGACAACACACTTTATTCGCCCCATCAGCAGAAAGTGTTCCAGCTTCTGCGAGAGTACAAAAAAGCAAAAACGGATTTTCTGAACCATGAGCTACCGGACGAGGCAAAGTATCACACGTTTATGCGGCTGTGCCGCGGCCACGGCCGAAGTGTGGAGTGTCAGTTGTCGCCCACCAAAGAGAACCTGGTAGAGATTGAAGAATTCCTTGAAGAGTACTATGGCCATTTCAGTCACATCGGGCCCTACTTGGAAAAGGCCATTGAGTTGGCATCCAATGGGGTCGCTGTGGCTGAGTATGTACTGGCGAATCATGATGATATCCGTACGGGACTGGATAAGCTATCCGAGTATCATCAAATGGAGCGAGACTACCGGAAAGTAGAGTCTGATCTCGAAAATGCGGTTGTGGATTGGGCCAAGGTGCTTGGCAGAAACGGCCCGATTCCAAGTGTTGAGATTGAGCAGTATCGGAAGAAGCTTGAGGCACACAGCGCCAGAATGTACCGGTTTCAGAAGGAGACAGAAGCACTGTCCAGAAAGATGGAACCCGTGCGATTGTTTGTCTGGAACCCCGATGATTTTGCAGCCGAGCCATTCAAGGTTTTAATGAAGCCAGGCATGCCGCTTCGTGAATATACTCAGATCGGCAATGATAAAGTTTTGAACCATTTCTGCCTTAACGACTTGCCCGGAATTGTGAGGCATGTTGATGGAGTACACCCACTCCCGGAGAATGATGTCTACAGTCAGGAAACCGCCGAACACATAGCTTTGTCACTGAAAAAAGCTCAGAAATCCGAGCACGATGAGATCCTCGAACGAGTGCTGACTGGCTTGGGATGCCAGAAATTAGATATGGATCCGGCCTGGTTCAGTGATCGTGGGCTGTTTCACCCCGATCTCTTTTATACCCAGGTTCAAGCCAGGTATTCCGTTTCAGCGCTGAAATCGGAGGAAGACAAAGAAAAATGGGGCATTAACCTGCGAAGTGTCCTGTTTGAGAAAGATGCGCGAAAGCACCTCATGGTGTTTGATGATAGCTACATGGCTCAGTTTTCCCGTTATGTTTTGGGTGGCATTGACCGTGATGTTGCGGATTATGTTCGAACGAACGTCAAAATATCTGCGCAATCCTCATTTTCGGGTCCCGACTCCGGTGTGGAAGGGTCAACGAAAATACGGGAAAACGGAGAGCAGGGCGACGGGATGAAAGTCAAGTACGGACTGGCCAATGCGAGCGTTGGTGGAAGGCTAACGGTTATGCAGGGGCATCTTGATCTTTTCGATATTCGGCTTCCGGAACCCCAGAATGCACGTCCATTTAAAGTCCGTTATCAGACTAAAAATGGCCTCGGTGAAATGCATGTCGGCAGATTCTACTGTGAGCTGAATGCCAAGCTCACTGGCTATGTTGGCGCCAACGTGATGCTGACTGGCGGGCTGGGGATCGAGGTTGAGAACGGGAAAGGTTTAACCTTATCGGGGATCAATAACGGAATGCCTGAAGGGCAAATGGATGCCTTCGCCGGAGCACAGGTGAGTGTGGTTGCCTCAACCAGTCTGTACTGGAACTTGCCGGACGAGGTTCGGAAAAAAGTCAATTACATGAGAGCCCACGACCCAGTAGAGGAGTGGGCCTGCGTCGGGATGCTGAGTGCCGGGCTTACTGCGAGCTGGGGAGTGGGTTATAGCCGGTCGTTTCAGTTGGGCATGAAAAATGGCAAGTTGGTGTTTGTTGGTGATGCGGGAATGACAACCGGCCTTGGCCTGAAAGGTAAGCTGGCGTTTGAAATAGATTTTAAGACGGTATCCTACTGGATGGCCGTGGTGCAAAACGAACTGCACAAGAACGATTACCGACACATTGAATGGGTAACGCCGGACGCATTCGATTTTTTAAGCATGCTTAGTTACTTGTCGCTGACCACTGCGCTTGATGCATCCTTTTTTGCTGCCCGTCAGTTGACCTTCGTGCAAAAGGTGTTCGATTCAATCAATCAGAGTGAACGGGCGGGGATGGTTGCTCTTCGGATAGATAGGGCGATGGAAGAGGCTGCAAAGGATCAAAATGGTAAAACGGCGGTGAGCTATCAGGAGTGGTTCCGTGGTTTGCAGCCGGAGGCGATTGGGCCGCTTTTGCATAATCTTGTGTCGGAGCCTGTTCCGTATGAGGGAGAGGATGGGAGCGAGCCGAAATCTGAAGAGGAGATGTTGAGGTTGCAGCAATCGACTATCCTGCAATGCCTTAGATGGATGAACGAAGCGGAAGATCTATTAACGGAATCATATCGAGGAGCTGAGCCCAATCGTGTACAGCGCCAGTTCGAGGAATCAGTTATCCGGATGAATACTCACGGTAAGAAGCCAGAAGGGGATCTCATCCTGGTAGCGCGAAATAATGTGGCGAGGCTGGATGAGTTTATGGGACGAGGTCTTAAATTTCGTGAAGATGAAATCCGCTACGAAGAATACCAGAGAGTGCGCAGTAAACTTGATGTTCACATTTGGAAAGGAGTTTAGATGGTGGGCTTAGTTGATTTATATCGAAAGCATTTTTTTCTGGTTTTGTTTCTCACAGCGTCTGTAACTTTGGCGGAAGCGAGCCAGGGCCGGGCTGATCAATTGTTTCATGAGGGGTATACGCTTTATCAGCAACACTCTGCCAACAGAGCGCTTGCTAAGTTCAAAGAGGCTGCTCAGTTGGGGCATGCAGAGGCGGCTTACTATGCCGGCAATATTATTCGCCAAGACTACACCTACATTACGAAAGAATCCGAGCAGTACTTCCGCCAGGCTGCAGAAGGCGGTGATGTCTATGCAATGCTGAGGCTTGCCCAGGGCAGCAGTGTCTGTGGCACGCTTCGTGACTGTGATTATGATCGGGAGGAGTGGGTCGATAGAGCGCTAAACACTGCGCTTATTAGAGCCGAGGCTGGCGACAGTGAGGCGATGATGGAACTGTTCTCTGTGTACTGGCAGAAAGGTGAAAGGTCTAAAGCCTTCGATTGGACTAAAAAAGCAGCAGAACATGGAAATCCGTTCGCCCAATATTGGCTAGCTGTGGGCCTGTTAGATGAGCGAAAAATGGGCTTCTATTGGACCCAAGCTGGGCGCCGCGCAGACATATTAAAGTGGTTAGAGGCATCGGCAGAGCAGGGCTTCCCCAAGGCGATGCATAAACTTGCGTCTGAGTACGCGCAGGATGGTCGAATGGAGGAAGCTATAGAGTGGCTAGAGCGAATGGGTGAAACAGACTACTTTTCGGCCCTTTTTGAGTATGGGTTGGTCCTCGTCGCTGGACCGGATGGGTCGGAAGGCAGGATTCAATACCCCGAATCCAAGTCAGTTGAAGGCTTGGCAGTACTCTTCGCTTTACATAGAGAAACAGGCAACTCTTCGGTTCAGTTTGGTATTGAGCAAACTTTGGCGGACTTAGACCCTGAAACGATTGCTGAAGCAAAAACAAGGTCTAGAGAATTGCTGGTTGATACCCCGATCCTCCACTACCTACCCAAGTTCGGGATATAGGCAAGATGAAACACTCTATGCGAATTATCAGGACGTGCGACGCCAATTAGATAAACACCTTTGGGAAGGAAGTTAAGTAATGAGTCTTGCCGGTCGAAGCATAAAGCCATTGCTCCTGATGATATTAATAACGTTATCTGTTTCAGGGCTTGAGGCAAATCAGAATCAAGGTGTCGCACTTTTTAAAGAGGGCTATGTGCTATACCAGCAAAATCTGGCGTCGAAGGCGCTGGAGAGGTTCAAGGAAGCCGCTGAACTGGGGCACATAGAAGCCGCTTACTATGCGGGTAATATAATACGTCAGAATTACACCTACATCACAAAAGAATCGGAGGAGTATTATCGTCAAGCCGCAGAAGGGGGAGATGTGTATGCCATGTTGCGCCTTGGTCAAAAAGATCGACTCTGCGGAACATTGAGAGATTGTGATTACGATCGGGAGGCTTGGATTGATAGAGCACTAAGTGCTGCACTTCCCAGAGCCGATGCCGGTGACAGTGAGGCGATGATGGAGTTGTTCTCTGTGTACTGGCAGAGGGGTGAAAGATCGAAGGCTTTCGAGTGGACTAAAAAAGCAGCGGAACATGGAAATCCTTTCGCCCAATATTGGCTAGCGGTGGGCCTGCTAGATGAACGAGAGATGGGGTTCTATTGGACCCAATCTGGGCGGCGTGCAGACATTTTAAAGTGGCTAGAGGCATCGGCAGAGCAGGGTTTCCCCAAGGCGATGCACAAACTTGCGTCTGAGTACGCGCAGGATGGTCGAATGGAGGAAGCTGTCGAGTGGCTAGAGCGAATGGGGGAAACAGACTACTTTTCGGCCATTTATGAGTATGGTCTGGTTTTGATTGACGGTCCAGATGGAGCAGAAGGTCTAATTCAATATCCTGAAACCAAACCCGTTGAAGGTTTGGCTATGTTGTTTGCGTTGTACCGCGAAACTCGCAGGTCTTCTGTTCAACGTAGCATCGATAGGCGGCTACCTGACTTGTCACCGGAGATTGTGGCCGAGGCAAAAGCGAAGTCTGAAGAGCTACTGGTCGACAAGCCCATCCTCTACTACCTACCCAAGTTCGGCATATAGGTATTTTGTTTCCAAGGGGGAACCTGAATCCACCCAAAAGAATCGCCTGATGACAATGATTCTGGCCATGTTTCTGGGGGTATTTGGAATTGATGAGGTGGTGTCCGGTTTAGCGGGGGCAACTACGATTGATGGTGCGTTATTGCGGATTGATGCCTTCCTGCATTCATTAGGGAAAGACTCTGGTTTTGTGAAAGACGCTCGAGGGCAGGATCTTCGGTTGGGGCTTTCGATGTGCCGATTGAAGGATGGTCGTATGCAGCGCGACTGGTTTTCAGGCTGAGCTGTGTACCGCTCACTCCTCGGGGATAGTTGACCACTACAGGCCAACCTCAAGCGTTACTGGGTGAATACTGCATTTCTGCCAAAACTAGCGGGTTAGTCTATTCACTCATAGATTCCAAATCTGGTCTTGAAGCGCTCCGAAACAGGTTAATTTTCAGTGATTGAAAATGTGAGACAGCTTTTCAAAATGGTCGTGGATAAGGTAGGCGATTCGTCCAGAGTACGAATTTTGAAGGGCAGCTCCAACAGTGGCTCCTACCCTTCGTTACCGGGACTATTAGAAGCGCAGAATGAAGAGTACTTGTCATTGCGAACGGCAAGCGCCGATTTAAAAGGCATTTTCACTGGCATGGGTTTTTTGTTGGGGGGATATGGATTTTGCCTTTTTGCACTGATTTTTTTATCCAGCGACGTTTCCAGCATTGACTGGTGGCTGCTGTTTTACTCGATCCTGGCGATCGTGTTGCCGCTCGTCTGGGAAACCAGCCGCCCGCCCTCGCTGCCGATTATTTTTAACCGGCGGACGCAGGAAATCTATTACGACAGAAAGGGTCAGCTATACCATGCGATTTGGGAGGGTATTGAGGCAGCGGCTTACGAATATAACATGGTGAATCAGAATACAGGCTCGATGCCTCACGGCAGTCTGGAAATTATCCTTCAGAAGTTTGGCGAACCTGATGAGCGCATTGTACTGAGTCTCTCTGGAGGGGCTGCAGGGAGGCGACTAGCAACCTTGATCTCCATGTGGGAATACGTGAGGCGATACATGACCATTGGCCCCTGGTTTGATGAAGCCGGTAGAAAGACCGATCAGATTAATCCGTTCATTGAGAAGACCTTAAAAGAAGGCAGGATGTCTTTTCTCGATTATGAGCGATCAAACAGAGAGTACCTGGCTCAGGAGCGGCGGGAAGGTAACGGAATATCAGGAACGGCGGTTTTTTTATGGGTGGGCTCTTATTTATTCTTTCCCATGGCATACGGTATGGAGGTTGTTCAGCGTTCAGACCGTAAAAAAACCATGCGCCAATGGCCGGAGGTTGTCCGTGTGCGTCTACACCCGAATGGCCCGAAAACCCGATTGATCGATATTGAAGAAAGTTATTTGGTGCAGAGGGAGAAAGAAGAGCAGCAAAAGCAGAAAGAACTCGAAGAGCTCCACGAGCGAATGCGCAGAACCTTGCCCAGGTAAAATGAGATCGATGATGTGACGTGAGTTTTACCCTTCCCCTCAATTTCTGCATGGAGCGCGGTATAATCCTGCAGGTTTAACGCTCAGTTTTTATCAAAAGCCAGCTCGAAACATGGAAGCATACAAGTTCAAGGAACGAAAAAATGAAAACTCTGAGAATCCTCAAGTACACCTTCACTGTCATCGGCGTAGCCATGCTATTTGGCGCCCTTGCCAGCTACAACAGCACCTCCGCTTTCATCGACCGGGCTACCGAAACCAGCGGGATAGTGACCGAACTGGTGCTCTCCCGTTCCAGTGATTCCACCAGCTACTATCCGGTCGTGGCATTTCAGGATGCCAGTGGCCGAGAGATCGTGTTTCAGTCCCGTTCCGGTTCAAACCCTCCCTCCTTCAGACGCGGTGAGCGGGTTTCTGTACTTTATGAGCCCTCGGCGCCGGAGAATGCGCAGATCAACAACTTCTTTTCCCTGTGGGGGATGTCGTTGATCGTCGGTGGGCTCGGCCTGGTGTTTACGTTGGTCGGTGGCGGGATGGTGCTGTTTGGTGTTCTGAAGGGGCGATCAAAAGCCTACCTGGAACAGCATGGCACCGAAGTGCTCGCAAAGTTTGCGTCGGTTGAGCAGAACACCAGCCTCACGGTTAACGGCCGGAATCCATTCCGCATTGTCTGCCAGTGGCAACACCCGCAAACGGGGGAGCTGCACGTGTTTCGAAGCGACAATCTGTGGTTTGATCCCAGCGATCACATCCAGCAGGAGACCGTGCCGGTTCTGGTGGATGAATCCAACCTCAAACGTTACTGGGTGAACACGTCATTTCTGCCCAAGTTAGCCGGTTAGTCTTGCACAAAACTGCAGGAACGCCCGCCAGCCAGCGTAGCTGGCGGGCTCTCTACCTCAAGGGTTCACATTCACCAGCAAATTCGGTGACCCGTTCAGGTTGGTCAGCTGGTTCTGGCTTGCCTGGTTGCGGAGCGTCTGGGCAACCTGTTCCGGTGTCAGCCCTGGGTTCAGGCTGAGCAGCAACGCGGCGGCTCCTGCCACGTGGGGAGAGGCCATAGAGGTGCCGCTGATGGTGTTAAAGGCGGTGTCGCCGGTGTGCCATGCGGCGGTGATGTCGGTGCCTGGCGCCATGATGTCCACGCAGGAACCGTGATTGGAGAAGCTGCTGCGACGGTCCTGGTTGTCGGTAGAGCCTACGGTCACGGCTTCTGCTACACGGTTGGGCGAACCGTTACAGGCATCGGCGTTGCTGTTACCCGCCGCAACCACCACCGGAATGCCGGAGGCGACGACTTCACGAACGGCGTTGTCCAGTGCTGCTGAATTGCCACCGCCCAGCGACATGTTGGCAACCGCCGGCTTCTCGGCGTTCTCTACCATCCAGTCCAGTGCTTCGATAATGGCGCTGGTGGCGCCAGAGCCGCTGCAGCCAAGCACGCGCAGGCCGATCACCTGGCTTTCCTTGGCGACACCGAACAGCGAGCCGGTTGCGGTAGAGGCAACATGGGTACCGTGGCCGTTACAGTCTTCGGCAGAGTAGGTTGCGATGGTGTCCTCGTCACCGAAGGGAATCAGCCCGCCCAGCAATAAATCGATGATGCCACCAATTAACGGCAGGCCGTCCAGGGCGCTGTCATCGTGGAAGTTCACGCCGCTGGCACGGCCCTGAAAGTCGGCATGGGTAGTGCGGATACCGGTATCCAGCACATAAACATTGACACCCTGCCCGGCAACGGTGGGGTAGGTAAACTGGGTGTCCAGGGGCAGGGTGGTCTGGTCAATCCGGTCCAGTCCCCAGGTGGCATCCTGTTGGGTTTGCGTGGAGGACGTTGTCATCCAGGTGTCCGGCTCCACTGCGAGTACTCCGGGCAGGGCGGGCAGCAGGTCGGCCTGGCTTTGGGTGAGCTGCACCGTTGCACCGGTCATCACGTTCTCATACAGAAACAGAATGTTCCCGCCGCCAACGGCTGTTAATAGCGCCTGGATACCGGCAGACAGATCACCACCAACGCCCAGAAGCGAGGGCAGGGTTGGGTCGACAGTCACTATGTAGCGTTGGGCAATGGTGTTTTCTGTGCTGGCTGTTGTGCTGGTGGGTTCCGTTGTTGAAGATGTCCCGAGCAGTCCTGAGAGAAGGCTGGCATGGGTGTGCAACGGTGCGGTAGAGAGAACGATCGCGGCGGCAAGTGCGCAGGGACCGGAGTTCAGAGAAAAACGCATGGTAGCTCCTTTGGTGACTTTTGTTTTTATCGTAGAGCATAATGCATGCGTTAATATTTCAAGTTCAATGCATAATGCATTAAATACTGGTCACGATGGGCCAACCGAACACGCATACTTCTTTTCGAACCGACGATCTGCCCAGGTTTCATAAACCCGTTTTGCGAGCGGATATAAAACAGGCCACAACAGAGGCTTGAGCAACCAGCCAAACGGCGTGTGAGACCAGGCACGAACATTGGCCGGCAAGCCGATCACCCATTCACCACTCCAGGTCATCAGGTGCAATCGTTTAAGAAGTTCTTCACGTGTTGGCAACTGTGCGTTGTGCGCATTCTGCTCGTGGATATCGGCAAAAATCAGGTCGCCACGTTGTAACTTTCTGAGCGTACGGATTTCCTTGGCGCACAGTGGGCAGCGTCCGTCGTAGAAAAGGGTGTCGTAACGTGGTGGCATCTGGTTCTCCGGTTCAACTCAGGCTTCGTGCCTTTGTATACGCTGTCGGCAATGCCCCCGGTTCAGTTTTGTGCTCGGGCGAATGGTAATTGTTTGATAATGCAAGCAAGATGTTGGAACGCTACACTAGCAAGCTACCTGCAACCCGCTTCTGCGGGCCTAACCGGCGTTGTCGATGACACGGCGCCATCCTGATCTGAAGGTATTGAAACAGCATGGATGATTCCCCAACAGATAACCGCTCTCCCGAAAACCCGTCCGGGAAGAGTGTGCTGGCTGAGCTCTCTACGCCCATCTATGGTCTGTTTATCCTGGGCATCCTGTACACACTCTATCTTGCTCACCAAATTATCCTGCCTATTGTTCTGGCGGTACTGACCAGTTTGCTGCTCTCACCGTTGGTGAAGAAAGCCTACCTGAATTGGCGGTTGCCAAAGGTGGTGAGCTCGCTCGTACTGGTGTTGGTTGTGCTTGCAGGTATCGTGGGTATTGGCGCTGCCGTTGCAACCCCGGCCCTTGAGTGGGCCCAGAAAGCACCTGAGGGCATATCCAGGCTGTTGGTGGGTGACAGTGAAATCATGCGCCAGCTCGATAAGGTAAGCCAGTCAGCGGAGCAGGTTGAAAAGTCCGTGGATGAACTGTCCGAGAACGACCAGTCGAAGCCCACAACGGTCGTCTTGCAAACGGAATCCTGGCGGAGCCAGCTGATGTCCAAAGCCCGCAACGGAGTGGCAGGCCTGGCGTTGGCACTGGCGTTAACCTATTTCCTGCTGGTGAGCGGTGACAGGTTGATCTTTAACTTCGTCAAACAGTTACTAATGGGTTCGAAAGTAAGCGAACATCATTTATAATGTAGGCTCCGTTCGCCAAGCTTATCGGATATTTACACACATGCGCCACGACCGTCCGGGAAGAGTGTGCTGGCTGAGCTCTCTACGCCCATCTATGGTCTGTTTATCCTGGGCATCCTGTACACACTCTATCTTGCTCACCAAATTATCCTGCCTATTGTTCTGGCGGTACTGACCAGTTTGCTGCTCTCACCGTTGGTGAAGAAAGCCTACCTGAATTGGCGGTTGCCAAAGGTGGTGAGCTCGCTCGTACTGGTGTTGGTTGTGCTTGCAGGTATCGTGGGTATTGGCGCTGCCGTTGCAACCCCGGCCCTTGAGTGGGCCCAGAAAGCACCTGAGGGCATATCCAGGCTGTTGGTGGGTGACAGTGAAATCATGCGCCAGCTCGATAAGGTAAGCCAGTCAGCGGAGCAGGTTGAAAAGTCCGTGGATGAACTGTCCGAGAACGACCAGTCGAAGCCCACAACGGTCGTCTTGCAAACGGAATCCTGGCGGAGCCAGCTGATGTCCAAAGCCCGCAACGGAGTGGCAGGCCTGGCGTTGGCACTGGCGTTAACCTATTTCCTGCTGGTGAGCGGTGACAGGTTGATCTTTAACTTCGTCAAACAGTTACTAATGGGTTCGAAAGTAAGCGAACATCATTTATAATGTAGGCTCCGTTCGCCAAGCTTATCGGATATTTACACACATGCGCCACGATGACGGTCGTAAA
>NZ_LOCO01000025.1:0-65198 GCF_001574445.1 Marinobacter excellens LAMA 842 | reverse complement strand
GTTGGTTATGTGTTGGCCTGGCACCCATTGCTCCACCATGGAAAACAAGGGGCCAATTGTTACACCCAACCGGCCAAGATAATTGTCGCTAACCGGTCATCCTAATTGTCGCCGAACAGAAGATTCCATCCAATGCAGAAACTCTTGGTTTTTCTTTCTGAGCTGCCTGTACGGCAGTGAAGGCCTGGATTATGCAAACCGGGCCTACGGAATCTTTCTGAGCTGCCTGTACGGCAGTGAAGGCTGGCGCCTGGTAGACATTGGGGAGCGCTGGTTTCTGAGCTGCCTGTACGGCAGTGAAGAGCGAGACACGCTACTGATTCGCTATCTCGATTTTCTGAGCTGCCTGTACGGCAGTGAAGTCGACACCAACATCCTCAGCAACGCCCGAGAATTTCTGAGCTGCCTGTACGGCAGTGAAGCGCCCAGCTGGCGGACTTTGGATTCTGCAATTTTTCTGAGCTGCCTGTACGGCAGTGAAGACTTGGATCTTGGCCAAGCCGTCCGATGAATTTTTCTGAGCTGCCTGTACGGCAGTGAAGAGCAAGTTCGATGCAATGGCGGCCCGGCTTGATTTCTGAGCTGCCTGTACGGCAGTGAAGGGTAGCTGTAAGCCCTATAACTCTCGCTTTTGTTTCTGAGCTGCCTGTACGGCAGTGAAGGAGACAGCCTCACGTGGACAGTCTCTATTTCTTTTCTGAGCTGCCTGTACGGCAGTGAAGCGTGATTCGCGCCAGCTGTGCGAATCGGTAAATTTCTGAGCTGCCTGTACGGCAGTGAAGATCTCGCTGGATTCTGTGGCGGACAAGCTGGGTTTCTGAGCTGCCTGTACGGCAGTGAAGTGGCTTTCCACGGTGCGAGCTATCCCGGCAATTTTCTGAGCTGCCTGTACGGCAGTGAAGGCCTTATCCCGGCGCTATTGCATGCGCATTCATTTCTGAGCTGCCTGTACGGCAGTGAAGGACAGCCGCCTGAGCGCCGTCGAGTATCAGAATTTCTGAGCTGCCTGTACGGCAGTGAAGTGGCGCTGTTTCTCGTAGCTGGATTTTGGGTATTTCTGAGCTGCCTGTACGGCAGTGAAGCCCTCATCTCGCCTCCTCAATCTCTTTCAGCATTTCTGAGCTGCCTGTACGGCAGTGAAGAAGGGACTGGCGGTCACTGGATTACGATGTGATTTCTGAGCTGCCTGTACGGCAGTGAAGGCAGCGGTGGATGCTGGTCAGTGCCGGTTTACTTTCTGAGCTGCCTGTACGGCAGTGAAGCAGTCCTCAGAACCTTTCGTCCTCCGCAAGCATTTCTGAGCTGCCTGTACGGCAGTGAAGGCAGCGCTGGATTCAAAGCAGTGCCGTTTTACTTTCTGAGCTGCCTGTACGGCAGTGAAGCTCAGTACGTAAAAGAGAATATCCGAGTTAAATTTCTGAGCTGCCTGTACGGCAGTGAAGCTGGTACAGACTGCAAAGCTTCAAGCCTGTCTTTTCTGAGCTGCCTGTACGGCAGTGAAGTGACGATGACGGCAATCAGGTGCCCGACCAGTTTTCTGAGCTGCCTGTACGGCAGTGAAGAGCCTCTTCCACCGCCTCGGCCTGCTTGCGGATTTCTGAGCTGCCTGTACGGCAGTGAAGGAAGAATACGAACGCGAATACCTGTCGCACTTTTTCTGAGCTGCCTGTACGGCAGTGAAGTGCAGCGGTAGACGAGCATGGGCGGGTGCAGTTTTCTGAGCTGCCTGTACGGCAGTGAAGGCCATGAGCTGGTGGGCGATGATAGCGGATATTTTCTGAGCTGCCTGTACGGCAGTGAAGTCGCACTGCTCTTTGCTCTGGATGGGCGGGAATTTCTGAGCTGCCTGTACGGCAGTGAAGGACGCTTTGAGGCCAACCGGAATCCCGTTTCTTTTCTGAGCTGCCTGTACGGCAGTGAAGTTGAGCGCATCCAGCAGGAATTGCAACGGGTATTTCTGAGCTGCCTGTACGGCAGTGAAGGTGAGCAATTTCGACCTTGCTGCATTTCGCAATTTCTGAGCTGCCTGTACGGCAGTGAAGGATCCTCAAGCGCCAGCTGGGGGTACGGCTTTTTTCTGAGCTGCCTGTACGGCAGTGAAGAAAGGCATCCATATAGATGTTGGCGAAGAGCTTTTCTGAGCTGCCTGTACGGCAGTGAAGTTCCAATGGCTCTCCGATGACATCTTGGCATTTTTCTGAGCTGCCTGTACGGCAGTGAAGCTCTCGGTGAAATTATTGAACATATCGGTGAGTTTCTGAGCTGCCTGTACGGCAGTGAAGTTCTGTGAGGTTGCAGAGCGCTAATGTCTCTCTTTCTGAGCTGCCTGTACGGCAGTGAAGGGTGGCATCTCAAGTTGGCAAGCGACAAACCATTTCTGAGCTGCCTGTACGGCAGTGAAGGATGCCTGGGACAGCAACACGCCACTGGATGATTTCTGAGCTGCCTGTACGGCAGTGAAGTAGGGTGGTTTTTTCTCAGAATCGTCAGCCTTTTTCTGAGCTGCCTGTACGGCAGTGAAGATCGCTCCGAGCACGTCCAGAACATCAGCCATTTTCTGAGCTGCCTGTACGGCAGTGAAGATCCCGCGCGCAGGATGTCAGCAACAGCGGGATTTCTGAGCTGCCTGTACGGCAGTGAAGGAGGGTAAGCGCCGTGGCTGACGCATGGGCATTTTCTGAGCTGCCTGTACGGCAGTGAAGACCGGGGGAGTTCATCAAAACCCGACCCTTATTTTCTGAGCTGCCTGTACGGCAGTGAAGCGGGATTAAGGGTATTTCGCTTTAGCATCATATTTCTGAGCTGCCTGTACGGCAGTGAAGCCTTGTCGCCGCAGGCTGGCAATCCCGCGCATTTTCTGAGCTGCCTGTACGGCAGTGAAGAACGCTTACCTGAACAAGCGCATTGCTGAACTTTTCTGAGCTGCCTGTACGGCAGTGAAGGCTGCCATCAACCATCTCAATGGCTCGCCCAATTTCTGAGCTGCCTGTACGGCAGTGAAGAGGCCAGCACGTCAGCGACCCGAGAAGAAGCGTTTCTGAGCTGCCTGTACGGCAGTGAAGTAGACCAGCACGCGCTCGCGCTTCTTCTCCTTTTTCTGAGCTGCCTGTACGGCAGTGAAGTTGTGCTGTCGAGGCCTTTCCGGGCTGTGTCAGTTTCTGAGCTGCCTGTACGGCAGTGAAGTCCATCAAGTTGAGAGCGTTAACGCCCGCAACTTTCTGAGCTGCCTGTACGGCAGTGAAGGATATGCTGCGCTCGGAAGAGGCCATCGAGACTTTCTGAGCTGCCTGTACGGCAGTGAAGAGCGTTCCAGTCTGGCGACGTTAACGCCATCCTTTCTGAGCTGCCTGTACGGCAGTGAAGGCTTCCAGTCGCAGCGGGTAGCCCTGCTCGATTTTCTGAGCTGCCTGTACGGCAGTGAAGCTGCAAGCGCAGGGCTATAACGTCCGGCTCAATTTCTGAGCTGCCTGTACGGCAGTGAAGTTCAGGCTACCGAGAGTCAGACGCTTGTCATTTTTCTGAGCTGCCTGTACGGCAGTGAAGTTCATCTCCCTGACTTCTTGCCGGGTTTGGGATTTCTGAGCTGCCTGTACGGCAGTGAAGTTTGCCGAGTTTGTTCGCACCAACGATCCCTCTTTCTGAGCTGCCTGTACGGCAGTGAAGCCCCGCCTCCCGACCAGCCCATCAAGGGTGATTTTCTGAGCTGCCTGTACGGCAGTGAAGGAGCGCCAGATGGGACGGCTACAGCGATCAGTTTTCTGAGCTGCCTGTACGGCAGTGAAGGTCTCCTCACGCAAAGCGGCCTGTGCGCTGTTTTTCTGAGCTGCCTGTACGGCAGTGAAGATGCGGGACACCGCCGATGTCTACGCTCTGCTTTTCTGAGCTGCCTGTACGGCAGTGAAGTAGCGATAATACACCGTAAGTTTCTAGTTTTTAAAGAGCAATAGAAAAATAGCGGGCAAAACCCATTTTTTCTGGTAGCCCGCTATCTCATTGATTTATATACTTCTTAATTCCAGCCCTAAAAAAGGGTCAGAACCAAGGAATGGTTGCCGTTTTACTCAGGCCGTAAGAGTTGAATTCCCCTTCCGCCGGGCCAGACTGCTCTGGCAAATGCTCGATGAACAAGGGAAACTTCCGCGCTGTACTCTGGCTCCGAAGCATTACAAAGGGGTACTTCAGTTTGCATTCGGCACTGTCCGGAATAATACTTCGTGCTTCTTCCAGCGAAACATTATGTCGTTTCGCATGCCGGCGCCTCAAGCGTTCAGCATTGGTTTTGCCCTGAACCCTTCTGACGACCCTGTGCGTTACGCCGTCCGGAACCAGGCCGGGACTACCCACACACACATGGTCTCCCATTCCGGTGAGCCAGGGGCTACTCATCAACCGATCCAATGTTGCCGAATCGCTGTGCAGACGAAGCACGCTTCCCAGAGTGCGCGGCTTGCTGGTATGTTCCGGAAAGCTAACACCCAGATTGCTCATCGCCATATCAGTCAACGCCCTGTGTAATTTGCCATACAGCACACTCATCAAGAGCGGAGCCGTGAACTCGGGATCAGGCCGTATCTCGATGTTCAGGAAATAGTCCATGATTCAACCGGCCTCCCCGAACACCCCACCACGAATCAGTGTGGCGACAACAAAGTGCTGCTGTTCAACCGGTGGTACTTTGTCCTTGATAATCCAGCCGTCCAGCAGTGAGTAAAAATCCACCTTCTG
Organism: Marinobacter excellens LAMA 842; assembly: GCF_001574445.1. Classification (NCBI taxonomy): domain Bacteria; kingdom Pseudomonadati; phylum Pseudomonadota; class Gammaproteobacteria; order Pseudomonadales; family Marinobacteraceae; genus Marinobacter; species Marinobacter excellens. Next base: position 60,473 of record NZ_LOCO01000025.1, on the reverse strand, counting down.
TTTCGGCTGCCGATAAGCTTTGCCCTGTGTGGTTACTGACCCGTAGGGTTCAACGGCAATGGGGCCAAGATCTTCTTCCGTGGGATACCAGGTATCGATTGTGCGCAGTGCGTTCCCCAGCTTCTGAGAGTGAATGCCGGCCACACCCCCAACGTCGTACAGGGTTTTGCTTTTGGTTGACTTCCCTTTATCAAGGATTAATTCCTGAGACGGGAATACTTCCTGCCCATTCCCAACCCGCACAAACGCAGTTATCTCAAGCAGCACGTGGCTTGAACCAACCAATCCTTCTGCGATTGTATTTGCCAAAGCATCCAGGTCATCCTTGGAAGACTGCGGCACATCGAATCCCCTGAGTGAGAAGTCGAGCGCATTGAACACCCACGTATTGGATGCGGAACCGTTCCTGATCTGTCGAACCTGAACCTCGATATTTTCAGATCCAATCCGATTCCGCCACAAAAACCGGCCATTCGCCAGATTGTAGGCGTACCGGGAAGCGAGCTCGGTGAACCCTTGGTCGGTGACATACCCGCCGACAACGGATTGCAGCTTTTCCCGGTACTCTGAATTATTACAGGCGGACGGCTGGCCCGTTCCTCCCAACACTCGCAATGTGAACCTCGTCATGAGCGTATCCGCATCGCTCGGCAACATGGCTACATCCACGGTTTGCAAGTTCGGGTTCTCAATCTGCGCATCCAGCTTTGCAGGATCCTGATCCTTGGTTTTTAGCCTGTTAGAAATCGTTCCGCGAACCGATTTCTCCCGCAGACCTATCGGAGCCCAATCGTCAGCCTTACTCCTGTCTTCCCAATTCCCACTGAAGAGCAGTGCATCGGAAGGGTCTAGCTTGCGCTCGAAAGCGAGGACAGATGCAGTTTTCAGAGTGTTATTGGTCATGTGGTTGTTCCTTTTGATTGATGGCGATTGTCTGGTAGTGGTCAGGCGCAGCGCCTGCGCCCACCGTAGGGATTACTGCACTGATAGATGCCGGAATCCGGGTCGGCATCGGATACCCAGAGCAGATCATCAATGGTTTTGAGTCGGTGTGGACTTACCCATTCACCAATGGAATAGAGAGTTTCTACAAACCGGAACGGTGTTGAGTTATCCCTCGCCCGGGCTACCTGTCCCGGAGGGTAGAGATCAGAAAGTGCGCCGTAGCCAACAGGGATAGGCACAATCCATCCCGGTGGCCGACGCACTTGCCAGTTCAAGTCCTTCCGTCCGCTCTCAGCCGATTCTTCCTCAACACCATCAGCGGTCTCCGGATAAACGTGTAACCTTGATAGATCGAGCCAGGCATCCAGAGCCGTCGCGTCCGGCTGTTCGCTTCGCATATCCTGGAGCCTTTTCTCCAGCAAATCCTGCCGGGACACCAAGGCAAATCCCGGCAATAATTGGCGGCGAATTTTACGGAATTGCTGCTGCCACTCATTTTCAGACTCGTCGATCCGGATAAGACTGGGCTGGTGCTGCCAGTTGGATCGCTTCATTCGCGGGATCACGGAGCCTCCGGCAACACGCATACCAGAAAGAATATGAGCGACATCGTCGGCAATGATTTTCAATTCCCCATTACCTTCCGCGAGCGCCGGGCCAGCCACACCAAACACCAGTGAAATTTCCAGGTGTGCCCTGCCCTCTTCCGCAATGGCGGACGTACTACCATCTTTGCCCACCGGATTACGTGTCAGGCGGAATGCCCGCGTGTACCCGCCTTCGGTCACTTGTGGTTCAAAGTGATGGCAGATAACACCAACCCTCTCCAGCATTAACTCCATGCTTTCGGGCAGCTTGCGGTCAAGTGCCTGCATCAGACCAACAAACGCCGTAATCGCCGGGAATCCCCAGGTCATAGGCGATGAGATAGCATTCGCGTTCTGGACCTTGATGCGCGGTATTATCAGGATTCCTTCTATCGTTGATTCCGCCGTCATGCTTCCAGCTCCATTTCCAGTTCATCAAAGGCAGCCATCCAACGCTTGTCGTCGCTAAGCCCCTTCATCCAGTCTCCATCCCGCTTGAGCTGGTCAGACCAATGTTTGTGCTCGGGATCACCAACCGGAAGAGTCCCGGCAAGTGCGTGGTTTAGCCAATTGGCAAAGCGGTGGCGAATGGTGCCGGGCCAATCACCCTTCATCCATTGCTGCCTGAATAGTTCATCCAACTCGGCCCGGCCAGGATCCAGCCAAAGCTGCTCAGCTTCCGGGAGACGACACTCTACAGATGCAGACCAGCCTGAAGGCAAGGTGCGCAGCTCCGCTGCAAACTGCAGGAGTTCGCCGCAGAGGTCATCAATCAACTCATCCCGAGTATTCCTTGTCTGCAAATTTTTGGCGGGATCAGCCGCCAGAAATTCAACCAACTGACGGAGTAGTCGTTTCGTTTCCGCACGATAGCCAAACAAGGGGAACACGGAATCCTTGTTAAGCGGCGGCTTTACATCGCGGGATTGCCACTGGGGTGGGAGCGAGGCTAAAAGATAGTTGTTGCCTCCCCGCTCGCTGTTCAACTGGCTGATATTCTGGGGCTTGGTGCCGCCCAGTTTCTGAACCGCCAGCTCCGGGTATTCATAGAAACCATGGTCAAACGGCTTTTTTTCCCGCCGGGCTTGCCGAGCTTCCTTCTGACGTTCTCCAAACCGGTCCCTATTAATACGCTGAAAGACTTCATGGGCAAGTGATGTGGCGTATATGGGGGACAGCAAGTGATAACCGTCGTCCGCACCAGGATCGTCCCCCACAAGGAAATACACTTGCTTCGCCTTTGTGTGGGAGCTCTCCGAAGAACCAGGTGAGGTAATGCCGGCGAAAGCCTCCACCCACTCCTCAGCCTGGGTGCGGTCATTCGACAAAGCTGCAATCAGGGATTCATCTCTTTCCAGCACCCTGTCCAAAAGCGACTTACCGGCAAATGTCAGCCTTAGAAATTTATAAACATCCAGAGCGGCAGCATTTCCAACCACATCTGCATTAAACGACTCACCCAGAGAACTGGTCCCTACAAGACCGCCTGCGTTGAGCTCGCCCGGCGGTCTATAGAGACTGGAGCCTTTCGCATCCGGGTGGGTGGCTTTGAGGGAATGGGTGACTAACTGAATCTGAGCCACACGGCGTGCAGCATCGGCGACCCAGTTTTCGAATCGGAACTGTTCATTTAATTCCTGACGCTTGGGGTCGTCTTCTGAGAGCTTCTCAAGTTTTCCCTCAAGTCGGGCCTGGACAAACCTCTCCATGAGCATACGCAGACTCTGGGAAACCTCTGATTTGCTGGATTTGGACATATTTGTTGGCTCGCTGTTTTCGACACCCAGATTTGTGGAATGTCTGGTACACTTAATCTTGCTTACGGGCCTCACAACCCAAAGCATTGGGGCGGGCAAAGCCCGCCCCTGAGTATCTTCTAACAAAGTGTTTGCCAAGCACCGTTCTTCCTCCTTACCCACGCCCAATAATCCGCGGGTGATCTGAGCCCTCCAGGACTCGTATAGGAGATAGCCCCGATGATGGGTGAGAGCATCATCGGGGCCGCCAAGAACAAACTCTACTCCTGGCGCACACAACCTGTCAAATCTTTAATACCACATTATATTATCAAAGCATGAATGATTCATTCTGGATTCTGAGGTAGACTCCCGCTACTGCCGAACAGGCAGCTTAGAAATGTCACAACTTCAATACGACGTCTTCTGCCGAGCAGGCAGCAGTGGGCCGGCCACAGTGACCGGCCCACTATTTAGCTTGAGAAAACCCAAGCACCGGGTGATATCGCCACCCCTGTTCGCTTTCCCTAAGGGTGACAACCCCAAATTTCCGTGCACAGGCCTCCAACTCCATATCGAGTTCCTCAGCCAATGCGACCAAGGCTTCCATGTAATCCGACTCTCCCCAAGGCTCAACGCCAGCCCCCAGCAGTGTCTCTACTGCAATTCTGTGATTCTTCTTTTCCATAGGAATCAAAAGATCGGGACCAGCCCGGCTACTGGTATCCACCTGATGCAACTCGTAATCCTCACCGCTTTCATCGGGCATCAACACCAATTCATTCTGAACGGTCGTATTTTCCCTGAACGGCTGATGCTGTGGGCAAACACCGGTTAAGGTTCCATGGGGGAGCGACCACCATGAATAGGCCCTGAACGGCGGAAGTGGCTTTGGCGCGTCGGCCTTCATTCTTTGCCGGCGCGTAGTTGGTTTGTTTGTGGATGCCACTTCCTCCGATGAAACCTCCACAGGCAGAAGCATCAGGTCGGCAAGCCGGGCATGCTCCAGGTCGATAAGACTATCGTGGGGTGCAAGAGGTGAGCGGGCCATTATGCGAGGACGGGCATCAATGGCGGCCACTTCATCACTTGTCAGCAATTCGGTCAGGTGGTGGGAATTAAGTAGCCACTTGCCTTCCGACTCGAACCCAGGGCGGCAAAACGCCGGATCCCCCGGACTTCTCAGGTGCTTAATATTCACATCGAAGACACGAATATTGGTGGCCTCCCACTTTTCAGTACGATGTCTGCGAACCCGCCCCGCAAGCTGAATCAATGACCGCATGGAAGAAGGCTCAACAATCGCCCAGTCGTAGTCATGATCCCGACCAACCTCAGTGACAGGGGAGCCCAACACGATAAAGATATGGTCGGGTTCATCCGACGAATCCAGGCGTGACCGGATGTCGGTAATATCGAACACCCGTTGCGGCTTTCTTCTATCCAGTACGTTGTCCAATTGCTGCTCAATGGATGATCGAATCAACAATGGGTGCTGGGAATGATAAACACAGAGATGGATGCGAGGCGCCTCTGGGGAATCGCTGTTAAAAATATTGATGGCAACGTCAATCAGGGGCTCTATATTGGCCATCCGGACCAGACCGAAACTGACCCTTTTCCCGGATTTCGGATCAGAGGAATGATTGGCTTCATGCAATGCCACGGCATGGCGGACCACGTCATCAGCCACCGACCGACAGATTGCCTTCAGATCTCTTCCGTCCGCACTCAAAGGGACCACCTCGCTACGGCGCCTGACAGCGGACTCACCCAATTTTCTATATCTACTCTTCACGAATGCGCCGTGGGCTTCACTGAAACTATTACGCTCCGCGCAGTCAGCATGATGCCGGTCGAATTCATCAAACCAAGCACAGCAGATATTCACGGGCTGTCCAGGGATACCCCGGTTTTTCTGGTACTGCAACCGCCCATCCCGATAAGCATCAAACAGGCCTTCGATCAGGGCCGGGGGCAGTGTGGCGGAGGACAGCAACACGCGCGAGCCCAGAAGGCCAGCCCAATGAACCAACCGGGTCAACGCTGGTAAGTCGTTCATGTCAAAGTCGTCTGGCTCATCCAGTACCAGATCGCTACTCATCAACCGGATCATGGGAGCTATCTGGTGGCCGCCCCTTAGGCTCTCTGTAGCAGGAATCAGATGATCGACGGTACAGGTGAGAATCGGAGCCGAGATAAGCGCTCTGACGTGATTGTCCTGGCCGGTTCGGCGCAGTACCGGATGGGCCTCGAAGTTGCCCTCAAAATGCACATAGGTGTCGTCGTCCAGCAGGGGCTGGGATGAAGCCGAACCGGTTTTCTCCGCCTCGCTCTGCTGATGCTCGAACAGAGTCCGGTTAGCGGTCCCTCCAACCCGAATAGCCAGATCGTCATCACCGAGTTTCATCAGGTCCCGATAGGCCTTACCCGTTTGCAGGGTCAGTGTTCTGAGGCCCAGTGCAATGGAAAACCGAGCGCCTCGTTGCGGATCCGCCAGGGCATACATGATACGGCCATTGGCGAGAGTCTTGCCGCAACCTGTTGAGGCCATGTTAACGCCGAAGAAGCCCTGGTCCACGCTGCGACTACGCAGCCCCTCGGCAAGGTCAAAGGCCTTGTCCTGCCAGCGAAAACGGGCATGGTCACTCCTTTTACGAAACCCCTTATGGCGCGCCAGGCTAGGCAGGCTATCGGTCAGGGATGGTAGTGACCGGCAAATGGCTCCTGCATGATGCTCCACACCCAGCAAATGTTCATCCAGCGGTTGATTAAGCTCCCCTGTTTTACGGTTGGTGTTAGCGTAAAGCCGGTAGTGAGGGTCGCCTGCCGTGCGCAGCTTCGGATCTGTCAGGCTGGAGTAATGATGGTCCGCCAGCATCAGCGACATTCGAGCCACATGCATCACGTAGGGATAATCCAGCCAATCGGTTTCCAGCATTCCTTGCCGGTTCATCATTCGTATTGCTACAGAGGAAGCGCGCTCACACCATTTCCCGGTACTGACCGGAAGCCCTTCTTTAAAATTCCAGTAGGGCTCAAGTTCGCTTGGTCGTGAATCACGAACAATCTCGTTCCAGCCCGGTCCGATTTTGCTCACCACATCACGCAACAGCCCAGAGCCAAAACCTGGAACCTTTTTTCCCAGCCGATCCTGCTCACCATCAGGCCTTTGACCAGGCAGAACTGGCAGGCGATGATGGGTAAGCACAAGCCAGCCCACTGCTTTTGCTAAAGGTGGCAATTGTTGGAATGGCTTTGACGTATCGTTGTCGAGACCATCCCGTTGCAGGTTCCGCAGCCAGGAATGCTTGTCATCATCTGATGGGTTTGCGAGTCGTTTCAGCCAACCAACATCGTCGTCACTGCCAACGAACGCCTGGAATAGCCTCAGCGACAGCCACTCGTGACGATAGCGATTCTTTTCCATAGGCTTGGTGCTGATTAAGCGCTGCTGGAAAGCCTGGCAGGCTTTACCCAGGTCGTGCAGCAATGCGGCCAGAGCCGTCAGCAGTCGAATTTCCTCGCCCGTGTGCCAATCGTTTTCATCCCCTGCCCGCAGGATGTTGCGGCTGGTACTGTTGGTCGGCACCACGCCCCGGGAGCTGAATTTTTTTGCGTCCCCTACTATCCAGATCAGCTCACTATGGTCTTTTCCCCGAATCCAGTGGCACGCGACCGCTGTATTTTTTCTCGCTTTCTTTCGCAGGAGACGGCGAAGGGTGTCTAATCCTGCTTGAGTAATCGGAGTTTGCCATGTCCGCTCACCCTTGCGCTCAGCAAATTGATCCAGAATTCGGCGAGTTTCCGGCAACGCATTGCCCGAACACTGCGAAACAAACAGCACATTCATGACTTGTCCGCCTTCGTGGTAACCGCCACGTCTTTAAGAGTGTCGATCATGAAATCCAGCGATTCAGAGCGAGACAAAGCCTCTATGCATGCCTGACGAAACTCCTGCTCCTCATCCCCTCTCATGGCAGAAACAAAGGCCTGTGGCAGGATAACAGCGTCTTTAACCAGATCGGCTGCATCGAAGACAAGTCCGCCCCTACGGGTTTTTCCGTGCAGAACGGCCAAGCCGTGGGGCAGCCCGAGAACCCAGGTTGCCGTTGCACCAAGGCCGTATGCTAGGTAATTGCCGTGATCCAGGAAGCGGTTTGCCGGGTCAACACTCCCTCCGCGTTTGGCCCGCACGAAGGATCCGTAATCGACTGCCTGGGAAGCCATCTTGAACAGTTTTTTGGTCAACCTGGCCTCTTCTGTGAGTAATGCGATGTTATCCGCCGCCTCAAATACTCCATCCTTTGCTGAGTCCAGTATTGGATCAAGCGTTTCCGGCTGTATGGAAAACCCACTTTCCGAAAGTAACCGGTTATTAATCCAGTGCGCTCTTATGCGGTTCAACCTAGCGATCTGGAATGCCTTGGCTGCTATCAATCTCAGTTCATCATCAAACCAGAAGCCTACCCACGCCTGAAGGTACTCGGTTGGTCTGTACTCACTTTGTGGGGAAAACCACGCCACCTCAATATCGACTTCGTTCGCAGAGAACAATGGTGTCCCGCCCCCACCGCAGAACCCAACAAGTACACCCGCTTTGGCCAGCTCCCGCATCGCAGCCTGGGTAATCGACGTTCCGGTTCCAAGTAACACTGAAGTGGTATTGGCAATCGGAATATTCCAGTAAAGAGACCTACGTCCTTCCTCGGTGACGAACTCCACACGCCCGCCGTTAACCAATACCCGGCAGTACTCCAGGTAGTAAAGGTTGGCTCTTTTTGATTGCAAGATCGTTTTTAAGTCGCTGGAAGTCAGGTCGTCCATTTAATAATCATCCGGTCGGGCTACTTGTTTACCAAACATAACAGCAGTACTGCCCCAACCACTGCACCACCGAAAAAAATCCTCAGTAGATCTCTGCCATTCTGCGAACCCTGGTCACCACTTCACGCCTGAGGCTTTCCGGCGCAACAACCTCAACATCCGGCCCATAGCGCAATATCTCCATAACCAACTCACGCTCATCAGAGTAGGGAACATGAAGGTGGTAGCTGCCACCCTGCCACTCACTTTTTTGTTCTTCATGCCAGATTTCTTCGGCCACCCAGCGGGCCGCATGCTCGGTAAACTTCAGGTGGGCGATTTGTGTTGCTGCACCCCCGAATATTCCGAACCCAGAGCCCGCAAAGGCGTCCAGGTCATCTTTCAATGCTTTTTTGGATGGATCAGCAGAAACGGAGGGGGCAGACATTCGGTCCAGTGAAAACAACCGGAGGGCATTTGCTTCGTCACAAATAGCCAGCAAATACCAATTAGAGCGGTAATGCACTAACCGCTGGGGGTGCACGGTTCGCAGCTTGTCTGTGCCCGTGCTTCTGGAGAGGTAATGGAAGGTCAGGCATTTGCCCGCAAGCGTTGCTTCGGCAACCGGATCAAAAATCTGGTGTTCCGCTGAGCGGGTCTGGATTGGTTGGATTCGAATGCGCTCGCTGATGGTCTCTGCATCATGGCCGGATTCACCCAACAAATCCCGGATTCTTGTCCTCAGCGGAGCCAGGCGATTAGTGATAAGCCCGGGCTGGACGTTCTCCAGGAGGTACTCGCAGGCTAGCAGGGCATACAGCTCTGCTGGATTCATCCAAAACCCTGGCAGCTCAAATACAGGCGCTTCCGGTTCATAGTGGTGGCCGTTCTCTTCCCGGCAGTATTCGATTGGAGCACCCAGGGAGTCTCGCAGGTACTCGAAGTCTCGGGTGATGGTATTCCGGCTGGCCTCCAGTTCTTCCATAAACCTGCGCATGGGAACTGGCTTTTTAGCACTGCGAAGTAATTCGTGGATTCGGTAAATGCGGTAAAAGCGACTCACTTGCTCTCCTTGCTGAACATCCCTCCTCAAGCAAGATTAGCTACATATCCATTCGGGTGCCACTTTAGGTTACAAACGCTCACCAACGCCCCTGCAACGTCGCCACAATCTTCCGGCTACCGGCGTTATCCCGGTGTTCACACACATAGATACCCTGCCAGGTACCCAGGGCCAGATGGCCGTGACTGATGGGCAGCGTCAGTGACGGGCCGATCATCACACTCTTGATGTGGGCCGGCATGTCGTCCGGGCCTTCCATGGTGTGCTCATAATGCGGAGCATTCTGGGGCACCATAACGTTGAAATGGCGCTCCAGATCGCCCCGGACATCGGGATCGGCATTCTCGTTGACCGCCAGGGACGCGGAGGTATGCTGGATGAACAGGTGCAGCAGCCCCACTTCGCAGTTGGTCAGTTCCGGCGCCTGGGCCAGAATTTCATTGGTGACCAGGTGAAAACCCCTGGGCAGCGGGGCCAGTTCGATGGTGTTCTGGTGCCAAATCATAGTACCAACTCCGGTTATTTTTGCAGTTCGTCCCAGGGGTGTACGGGCACTACCGCGTCTTCCGACACTTCGCTCTCGAAGGAGCTGCGGAAGTAGTCCATGGCTTTTTCAGCTTCGCCCAGCTCGTCGAAGCGGGCGATGTGATAGATGGCCTCGCCTTCGTTCACCAGTGGCAGGTTGTTCACACAGATCACAATGCCGGAACAGGGGGACGTGATCGCCACCTCCGACTCACCAAAGGGGTCCGCCACCATGGCCAGTTTCTGACCTTTACGCACCTTCTGGCCGAGGCTGGCCACGGGGCGCATGATGCCGTCCATATCCGCCCGCACCCACTGTGAATTAGCCGCAGTTTCAGAGCGCTTTCTGGGCGCCCTCGGGCCTTTCTTGGCAGGCACCATTTCCAGTTCCCGCATCACCCGGATAATACCCTTCACACCGCTGGCGATAACAACATCATCAAAGCGCAAGGCCTCACCGCCTTCAAAGGTGATGACAGGAATATCCAGGGAATCGGCGTAGGCCCGCAGGCTGCCTTCCCGAAGACCCGCATTAATGATGATGGGGGCGCCAAAGGCATCCGCCATTCGGGAGGTTTCCGGGTTCTTCAGCTCGGCCCGGATTTGCGGCAGGTTGAAGCGGTGAATGGCGCCGGTGTGCAGGTCGATAATGTGGGTGACCTTTTCCATAATTTGGGTGCGCAACAGGTAGGCAATGCGGCCGCCCAGCGAACCGGTTTCCGAGCCCGGGAAGCAACGATTCAGGTCCCGGCGGTCCGGCAGGTAACGGGTGCGCTGCACAAATCCGAAGATGTTAACGATAGGAACTGCCACCAGCGTGCCCCGCAGGTGCCGGAGCGCGCCGTTTTTCAACACCCGGCGGATGATTTCCACACCGTTGATTTCATCGCCATGAATCGCACCACACACCATCAGCACCGGGCCGTCACGGCGGCCGTGCACCACTTCCACAGGAATGTGCAGCGGTGTATGGGTATAGAGTTTGGCCACCGGGACTTCCACAGTCTCACGGGTACCGGCTTTTACCTGTACGCCAGCGATTTCAAACGGTGCTCTTGCCATGCGCGCTTATCCCCTGCCCCGGGTTTTGGTTTTCCAGGGTTTGTAGTTCTTTTCTGTCCAGTTAATGATCATGCCTGCCACGTTCTTGCCGGTGGCATTCTCGATGCCTTCCAGGCCCGGCGAGGAGTTTACTTCCATCACCAGCGGGCCACGGCTGGAGCGCAGCAAGTCCACACCCGCCACGTTCAGGCCCATGGCCTTGGCGGCGGTAATAGCGGTGCGGCGCTCTTCCGGGGTAATGCGGACCAGCGAGGCCGTACCGCCCCGATGCAGGTTAGAGCGGAACTCACCCTCGGCGCCCTGGCGTTTCATGGCGGCAATCACCTTGTCGCCAATCACAAAACAGCGAATGTCAGCGCCGCCGGCTTCCTTGATGAACTCCTGCACCAGGATGTCTGCCTTCAGGCCCATAAAGGCCTCAATCACTGATTCTGCCGCCTTGCGGGTTTCCGCCAGCACCACGCCAATGCCCTGAGTACCCTGCAACAGCTTGATCACCACCGGCGCGCCGCCCACCATTTTCAGCAATTCCGGCACGTTGTCCGGCTTGTTGGCAAAGCCGGTGACCGGCATGCCCACGCCCTTACGGGCCAGCAGCTGCAGGGAACGCAATTTGTCCCGGGAACGGGTAATGGCCACGGATTCGTTCAGCGGAAACACCCCCATCATTTCGAACTGGCGCAGTACCGCAGTGCCGTAGAAGGTGACCGAGGCACCAATCCGGGGAATCACCACGTCGAAGTCTTCCAGCACTTCTTCGTGATAGTGGATCAACGGGTTCGCAGAAGTGATGTTCATGGAGCAATGCAAGGCATCGATCACCTTCACTTCGTGGCCACGGTTAATGCCTTCCTCCACCAGACGCCGGGTTGAGTACAGGTGACGGTTTCGCGACAGTACCGCAATTTTCATATTCAGGTCCTTAATGCCGGCTTACCGGCCAGGTAGGAAGCTTCAGGGTAGATCAGGGACCGGCCCGCCATGGCGGTACGGCCCAGCAACATCCGGAACCGCATGGAATCCCGGTTGGTCAGTGTCATTTCAATAGGCCAGCTCTGATCGCCCACCACCAGGGTGGTCTCAATCACCAGCCGCATTTCTTTGTGCCCTCCGGAATCCGATACCGTTCGCTCATCAAGCACTTTGGCATCGCATTCCACCACCTGGTGCAAATCGTTCTGAACGGGGTGTACCCAGAATTTCACCCGGCGTTCTCCGTTCTCCGTGTAGGGTTCGGTGCGAAAGGTGTGCAGGCACGATGTGCGCGCACCGGTATCCACTTTCGCCTTGATTCGGCCAATATCCAGATCCGGCAGGGCCACCCATTCCCGCCACCCCAGAGCGATCTTGTTATCCGCCTGGATGGGTTGAGTGCTCTTGATTGCTTCAGTTGTCTCGCTCGACATCCGGGGAGTCCTTATCTTTCTGTTGTTCCGGGCCCATCAGTTGCACACGGAAGGGCGCGGAATGGCTACCGGCGTATATGCTGGTATGGGGGAACGGAATCTCGATACCCTGCTGATCCAGTGTTTTCTTGATGGCCACCATCATGCCGCCACGGCCCTCGAAGAATTTGTCTTTGGGTACCCAGAAGGAAAATTGCAGATCCACGGAGGACGCGCCAAAGCCCGTTACCAGAACAAAAGGCTTGGGTTCTTCAAGGCATACCGCATTTTTCTCCGCCAGCTCCAGCAACAGATCACTGACACGCTCTACATCTTCCGCGTAGGCAATACCCACCGTCAGATCAATCCGGCGAATGGGAAAGCGGGAGCGGTTCACCAACCGGGTCTTGATCAGGGTTTCATTGGGGATTCGTACATACAGGTTGTCCGGTGTGCGCAGTTTCACACTCAGCAAGTCAATAGAAACGATTTCCCCGATAGTGGCATCCACCTCGATAAAGTCACCAATCTCGAAGGGTTTCTCAATGACCAGGAACAACCCGCTGATGATGTTGGAGGCTGAGGTTTGCGAGGCAAAACCGATGGCGACGGTCAGAATACCGGCGGCACCCAGGACAACCTCGAGAGAAAAACCAGCCTCGCGCAGCGCTGCCATGGCGAACAACATGAAGATTGCATAGAAGAACAACCGGCGAATCATCACCATGTGATGGCGAGACACCCGGCTCTCAACCATACGGCCAACGCTGCGGGCCACCAGTGAACCCAGAACGATACCCAGAGCCAGCAAGAATCCGGCGGACAACCACTGCCCCCAGGCAATCCCGTTGATCACCTGTGTTATGGTTGCCTGAATTGCTTCCAACACGTAACTGCTCCTGTAGCGGCTGTTAGCCAAACATATGGTCGAAGGCGCGAACCAGCCTTCGGCCCCGGGCAAGCTTTTCCCGGGCCGGAGCGATGGCTTCGCAAGGGCCAGCCTCAGCAACCACAGACGACGCTATCTGCAAGCTGGCAGAACTCATGTCCGTTTCGCATTCCACCGTGATACCGGGTGTCCACAGCTGCCCTTTCTCGTTGCGATACAGAGACAACAAGGGCGTAGGCATGCTGAAACGCTCCAGCAGGAGCGGTTTCTCCCGACTGTTGATAATGGTGACCGGAGTAACCGCCCGCCAGGGCCTTTTGGGTACCGCTTCCAGCGCTAATCGCCCGTATGTCGACGAGGCGTAACACAACTCGCCTTCACGGGTATTCCGGCCAAGCCAGGTCAGGGAAGGTGGCGCCAGCGGGATTTCCGCCAATTCCAACCGCTCTTCACCCACGCAGACTTTCATCCAGAGTGCGGTGCCCACATAGAGAACGCAACGGGCGCCGGGTGGAATTGTCAGGGGCTGAAAGGGACGAATCACCGTTGGCAGACTGGCCATGGCCGGATAAAAGTTCACCATACCTTTGTCACTGGCCCGAACGAAACGCTGAACCGCAATGTCGGCAGAGGGCAATGTATGGCCGATGGACTCAAGCCAGTGCTGGGGATCGGACTCGACGTCTATCTTCTGCTCCCGGATTTGCCATTCAAGGTCCAGCAAAGTCACCCATAACCGAGTGTGACCAAGCTGGTGCTGCTGTGTCTGGCCGGAAGCCAGTTGGTATGGGTGTGCCCAGACACCATCGCGCTGGCTTTCGGTAACGTCAGTCATGCCGAAGAAAAAACTCCTTTTGGGGTAACCGGCTAGTCTGCTTAACTATAATCCAATCCGGTAGTTACAGCGAATATACAAGCCAATGATTTATCGCCTGTAATTTCACCTATGCCACACACTCAAGGGTACGCATTCTGATGACAGAACTGGTCTGGTTCCGCAACGACCTCCGCCTGGCCGACAACGCCGCCCTGACTGCCGCCTGCGCCCGCAGCAAACCCGTGAAAGCCTGTTTCCTGATAACGCCACGGCAATGGCAGGAGCACGACTGGTCCGCTGCGCGGGTGCAATTCGTGCTTGAACACGCCAATGTCCTGGCCCGCCAGCTGGCCAAGCTGGGCATTACCCTGTCATTTCTTTACGCGGATACCTTTACTGAAAGCCTCGACAAGCTGGAAGCATTCTGCAAACAACACCAGATTGCAGGCCTGCACTTCAACGAAGAGTACGGCATTAATGAGCGGAGACGGGACAAGCAGGCCCATGACCGGCTGACCGCCCTCGGCATCCGGGTGGCCAAGTACCGGGATCAGACCGTGGCCCCGGTGGGCCAGATTCTGACCCAGCAAAACGAACCCTATTCCGTTTTCACCCCGTTTTCCCGCCGCTGGCGCAGCTGGATTGAGGAAACCCAGCCCACGCTGTACCCGGCACCATCGTCCATGGGGCCAGCAGTAGAACCCGAGCAAACCGATACCCTGCCGGCACCCTTCAACGATGCACCCGAGCCACTGGTGGCCACAGGCGAGGACGCTGCCCATAGTCAGCTCGAGGCATTCCTGGCCGAACGGGCGAAAGACTATAAAGACAACCGGGACCTCCCCGCAGAGGATGGCACCAGCCAACTCTCGCCCTACCTGGCCAACGGGGTGCTTTCCGGCCGCCAATGCCTGATTGCCGCAAGGCAGACAGGTATCACGGGCGATGGCATCGAAACCTGGATTAACGAAATCGCCTGGCGTGATTTCTACATCAACATCCTCTACCACTACCCGAGAGTGAGCATGGGGCGGGCGTTCAAGGAAGAAACCGAGGCACTGGTGTGGAATCAGCCGGGGGACCACTTCGAAGCCTGGAAGGAAGGCCGCACCGGTATCCCGATTGTGGATGCCGCCATGCGTCAGCTGAAAGCGACGGGGTGGATGCATAACCGCCTGCGGATGATCACCGCCATGTTCCTGACCAAGAACCTGTTTATCGACTGGCGATTGGGCGAAGCCTGGTTTATGCAGAACCTGGTGGATGGGTTTCTGGCATCCAACAATGGCGGCTGGCAGTGGAGCGCTTCAACCGGTACCGATGCAGCACCTTATTTCCGGGTGTTTAATCCGGTAACTCAGAGTGAGAGGTTTGACCCGAAGGGAGAGTTTATTCGGGAATGGGTGCCTGAGCTGGCCAGACTGGATAACAAACGGATTCACGATCCTTCCAAGGGCGGAGTTATCCCGAAAGGCTACCCAAGACCGATCGTCGATCTGAAAGAGAGCCGGAAAGAGGCCATTGCGAGATTTCAGGCTTTGAAAGATTGAGACTTTGGAGTCTTGTTGCCGGTCAGGGTTGGGGACGGCCTTTCCAAAACACGCCGTGAATACGTCCCTGTAGGCTCCGCTCCGCCATCCATGGCTCCGCAGGGTTTTGGAAAGGCCGTCCCCAACCCTAACCTACCTTTGAGCTAGCCGGCACAAACCGGGCAATCGGGGTCCTTCGCCAGCTTCATTTCCCGCCATTCCATTTGCCAGGCGTCCAGGATTAGTAAACGGCCTACCAATGGCTTACCGACTTCAGAGATCACTTTGATGGCTTCCATAGCCTGGGCTGAGCCGATCATTCCCACCAGGGGAGCAATAACACCAGCCTCGGAACAGGTCAGATCCTCATTACCTTGCTCAGGATACAAACAGTGGTAGCAAGGGCTTTCAGGATGCCGGGGATCGTAAACAGACAACTGCCCTTCACCACGAATGGCAGCACCGGATACCAGCGGGACCTTGTTGGCGACCGAGGCCCGGTTCAACGCAAAACGGGTATTGAAGTTATCAGTACAGTCCAGCACCAGCGTGGATTCAGCAACCAGCTGTTTGAGGTCGTCGCCATCCACCCTCCGATTCACCGCACTAACGGTGATCTCCGGGTTGATCGCCCTTACCCGCTCGGCCAGGCGCTCCGCTTTTGAATCGCCAAGCCAGCTCTGTTCAAACGCAATCTGCCGTTGCAGGTTGGCCAGTTCGATCTGGTCATCATCCACCAACGTCAGGTGGCCAACGCCTGCGGCGCCCAGATACAAGGCTACCGGGCAACCTAAACCACCGGCGCCGATGACCAGTACATGGGCGGCCTTGAGTTTTTCCTGGCCGGCGATGTCGAACCGGGGCATCAGAATCTGGCGGCTGTATCGGAGCAGTTCTTCATCGCTGAGCATGAGGGGTCTCGCTACTGGTCGCTGGCCGGCTTCCGGGCCAAAGTCATTCGGTCGTTTCCGCCGTAGTCTTTACGGGTTTCTATGTTGAGCCATCCGGCCCTGGCAAACAAATCCCGCACGGCATCGCCTTGATCATAGCCATGTTCCAGCAGCATCCAGCCACCGGGATTCAGGCGTTTGAAGCCTTCGGTGACCAGCAACCGGATGTCGTCCAGGCCATCGTCACCCGCCACCAAAGCGGATGACGGTTCAAAGCGTACGTCGCCTTCGTTCAGGTGACGGTCACTGGCGGGTATATAAGGAGGGTTGGAGATAAGCAGGTCAAAGCCACTCTCTGGAATCTGGTCGAACCAGTGGCTGCGCACTACGGTAATCGGCAGCTGCAGGGACCGACTGTTTTCACGGGCCAGTTCGACGGCCTCTTCAATACGATCGCTGGCCATAATCTGCCACTTAGCTTTCTCGCTGGCCAGCGCGAGCGCAATGGCGCCAGTACCGGTGCCCAGGTCCAGCACGCGGGCGTTTTCAGGCAGCGGTAGTTCCAACGCGGTTTCCACCAGGCACTCGGTGTCTGGCCGGGGAATCAGGGTGGAAGGGCTGACTTTCAGGGGCAAAGACCAGAATTCCTGCTGTCCCAGCAGGTAGGCGATGGGTAAGCCCTTGACTCGTTCAGCCACCAATTCACGAAACGCTTGCGCCTGATCAGGGGCTACTTCCCGCTCGGGCCAGGCCCGGAAGCTGGTGCGGCCCAGGCCGGTTACGTGGCTCAACAGTAATTCGGCGTCCAGTCGGGGAGAGTCGCCACCGATCCGTTCAATGGCGTTATTCAGAAGGGCTTCACAGGTCAGCGAGGACTCACTGCTCATTAGCCAGTTCTGCCAGCAATTCAGCCTGGTGTTCCTGTTGCAGGGGGACCACCACGGCGTCGAGATCGCCGGCAATCACCTCGTCCAGCTTGTACAGGGTGAGGTTGATGCGGTGGTCGGTTACCCGGCCCTGGGGGAAATTGTAGGTGCGAATACGTTCCGAGCGGTCGCCACTGCCCACCAAACTTTTGCGGGTTTCCGCCATGCTCTTCTGCTGTTTCTCCAGCTCGGCATTCTGCAGCCGGGACGCCAGCAGGCTCAGGGCCTTGGCGCGGTTCTTGTGCTGCGAACGTTCTTCCTGGCACTCCACCACTATGCCGGTGGGCAGGTGGGTAATGCGGATGGCAGAGTCGGTTTTGTTGACGTGCTGGCCACCAGCGCCGGAGGAGCGGAAGGTGTCTACCCGCAAATCAGCTTTGTTGATTTCGATGGCTTCGGATTCATCAGCCTCTGGAATCACCGCCACGGTACAGGCGGAGGTGTGAATGCGGCCCTGGGATTCGGTTTCCGGTACCCGCTGCACCCGGTGGGCTCCAGACTCAAACTTGAGCGTTCCGTAGACGCCATCTCCTGACACCCGGGCGATGACTTCTTTGTAGCCGCCGTGCTCACCCTCGTTCTCGCTCAGCACTTCCACCTGCCAACGGTGTTTTTCCGCATAACGGGAATACATGCGGAACAGGTCGCCGGCAAAAATCGCGGCTTCGTCACCGCCGGTACCGGCGCGCACTTCCAGGAACACATTCTTGGTGTCGTTCGGGTCTTTCGGCAGCATCAATCGCTGCAGTTCTTCATCAAGCTCTTCACTGCGCGCTTCGGCGGCGGCCAGCTCTTCTTCCGCCATGGCACGCATCTCGGCATCGCCGTCTTTGGCCAGCTCTTTCGCCTCCGCGATATCTTCATGGGATTGGCACCAGGCCTGGAAGCACTTCACCACCGGTTCAATCTCAGCAAATTCCCGGGACAGTTCCCGGAATTTGTCCTGGTTAGCAATCACCGAGGCATCGCTCAACAACGCGTTGACCTCCTCGAACCGTTCAACAAGCTGTTCGAGGCGGGACTGGATCGATGGCTTCATAATTTTTCCGTGGTGGTGGGCTCGTCAGCTTCCAGGGCATCAAGCTGATACAGCTCCCGCAGGCATTCGGTAACTTCGGTGCGGCCCTCGGCCATGGCTTTACGCACTTGCACAGAGGGCTGGTGAAGCAGTTTGTTGGTGAGGCCCCGCGCCAGGCTGCGCAAGACGGTCTCGGGATCAACGCCGTTGCGTAGAGCACGCAGGGCCTTTTCAGATTCGACATCCCGCAGCAGTTCGGCACGCTGGCGGAACACCTTCAGGGTAGAGACCGCATCCAGGGCCCGGAGCTGATCCAGGAATTCCTGCACGCCACTGCTGATCAGGTTCTCGGCTTCGCGGGCAGCACCTTCACGGGAGCGGATGTTTTCTTCGATTACCTGCCGCAGATCGTCGACGGTATAAAGATACACATCGGCCAGCGACCCAACCTCCGGCTCAATATCCCGGGGTACCGCAATGTCGACCATAAAGAACGGGCGATGCTTGCGCTTCTTCAACGCGCGCTCCACCGCACCCTTGCCAAGTATTGGCAACGGGCTGGCCGTGGAGGAAATGATGATGTCGACGTCCGCCAGGTGATCGGGAATTTCCGACAGCACAATGCCCTTGCCACCGTGCAGTTCGGCCAGCGCCTGGGCTCGTTCCAGGGTGCGATTGGCGACCAGGAAGTCTCTCACGCCGGCATCGGCCAGGTGGCGGGAGACCAGTTCAATGGTTTTGCCCGCGCCAATCAGCAACGCCTTGTTGCGGGACATGTCGGCAAAGATATGATGCGCCATGCTGACAGAGGCATAGGCCACTGAAACAGGGTTTTCCCCGATGGCTGTCTGGGTTCGAACCCGCTTGGCTACCGAGAACGTCTGCTCAAACAGGCGGGACAGGAAAGAGCCGGTGGCACCGTGCTCGCGGGCCAGGGAGTAGGCATCCTTTAACTGCCCGAAGATCTGCGGTTCGCCCAGCACCATGGAATCCAGCCCCGCCGCTACGCGCATCATATGGCGAACGGCCTCGGAATCCCGGTGAACGTAGAGCACTTCTTCCAGGTCGGCCACATCCAGCTCGTGAAAACCGGCCAACCAGCGCAGCACCGTGGGCGCGCAGTCGTCGTCCCCGGCCAGATAAAGCTCCGTGCGGTTGCAGGTAGACAGAATAGCCGCTTCGCTGGCACCGGACGCCGCCCGGAGTTCCGAGAAGGCTTCCGCCATCCGCTCCGGGGTAAAAGCCACACGTTCGCGGATCTCCACGGGTGCGGTTCGGTGATTGATTCCCAGTGTCAGCAATGCCATTTCGAGGTTAAAAAACCTTATGCCAGTCGTGGATCATATTGTGCCATTCTACCGGTGAGGGCCACCGCCTGCCACCCGAAAACACGCCGCCTTCGGGAACTGCGGACAGGTTGGGCAAGTTATAATGCTTATGCCATTATAGAGGCTCGGCCACGGCCTAAACCCGATCTGCCTCAATTCTACGGCAGAACAGAACATACTCTGACGTACTGCCGACAGCACACGGGAAGTTGCATGCAAAAATCCGCACCGTATCTGGTTACCAGCCTGCTGGCCTTCACCATTGCCGCCCTGCCCGGCTGCGCCAGCTTTTCCGAAACAACAGAACCAAAGGCTGATGAACCTACTCCCATAGTGGTCACCCCGACGCCACAGGAAGAGATTCGTTATGCGGATTTCGAGCCGGAAGTGCTTTACCAACTCCTGGCGGCGGAGATTGCCGCCCAGCGAGGGCGCTACGACGTAACCCTGGTCAACTACCTGCAGGCAGCCAAAACCTCAAAAGATCGCGGCGTCATCACCCGTGCCATGCGCATTGCCCAGTCCCTGAATGCCGATAACGCGCAGCAGCAACTGGCAGACCTATGGCTGCAACTGGAGCCCGACAACCTGCTGGCACACCGGGTTTCCGCGATTCAGGCGGTCAAACGCCAGGATCTTGAAACCGCTCTGGTCCACATGGAACGCATTATGGAGCAGGGAGAGGACGCGGACTTTGACAGCCTGGCGGCGATGTCTGCCAACCTGCCACCGGCCCAGCAACGGGAACTGCTGCAGCTATACGAGCGACTGGCTGAACGGCACCCGGGCAATCCCGAGCTTGAGTACAGCATTGCCCTGCTCCTGAAAATCACCGGCGCCCCGGAGCAGGCCCTGGAGCGCATTGAGCGGCTCACCAACCAGCAACCCAACTTCCAGCCCGCCATCGCACTCAAAGGCGACCTGCTGTACCAGACCGGTCAAACAAGAGAAGCCCTGACCTACCTGACCACAAACACCCGGCGATTCCCGTCCAACCGGCAACTGGGCACGCTTTACGGCCGCATCCTGATTAACGAGGGAGAACTTCAGGCTGCCCAGGACGAGTTCGAGCGACTGGTCAAACGCTATCCCCAGACCCCGGGGCTGCGGCTGTCATTCGCTCTGGTTGCCCTGGAAAATCGTCAGCCGGAGCTGGCCAGAGAGGAGCTTACGGAACTGATCGAACAGGGCCACCACACCGATGAAGCCAGCTACTACCTTGGCCGCATAGAGGAAGATGCGGGCAACATCACCCACGCCATCGGTTACTACATGAGCGTAGAAGGCGGAAACTACTTCTTCCCCGCCCTCGCCCGGGCAAGTGAACTGCAAGCCGAGACAGGGGATCTGGATAGCGCACTTGCCAAGATTGACACACTGAGGGAGTCAAACCCGGGACAGGCTGAAAATTTCTGGCTCCTTGAAGTCAACCTGCTGCTCGACCAGCAGCGCGAACAAGACGCCATGGCAGCCGCCAACCATGCCCTTGAGGCCTTTCCTGAAAACATTCAAATCCGTTATGCCCGCGCCATGCTGCACGACTCTCTCGGCAACACCGAACTGGCGGAAGAGGACCTCAGGGCCATCTTATCGAATCAACCAGACAACGCGGTGGCGCTGAATGCGCTCGGGTATATCCTGACCATTCGTACCGAGCGCCTGGATGAAGCCCGCAGTTACATCGAACAGGCACTGGCCCTGGACCCGAATAATCCCGCCATTCTCGACAGCATGGGCTGGGTACTGTTTCGCCAGGGCGACACCGAAGCCGCCCTCGAATACCTGGCTGACGCCTGGGCCGCCTACCCGGACCCTGAAGTAGCCGCCCATTACGGCGAAGCCCTCTGGGTCAGCGGAAATGAAGAACAGGCCCGCGTTATCTGGGAAGAAGGCCTGGAACAGGATCCGGACCACGACATTCTGATTGAAACCATCCAACGCCTGACCGGCAACGGAAACTCCTGATGTTGAAGAATTTGTTCGCCGCCCTGCTGGTACTGAGCCTGCTGGGCGGCTGTACCACCATTCAGCTGGAACCACTCCCGGAAGGCATGACCGACCAACCCCCAGCCAACTGGGCTGAACAGTCCCGCACACTGGGTCAATTCAATCACTGGCAGCTTTCCGGGAAACTTGCGGTGCGCCAACCATCGGACAGCGGCACCGCAGTCATTAATCACTGGGAACAGCAAGGCGAGCAATACGACCTGGCGCTATCGTCGTCCTTTCTCGGAATGGGTAGCACCAGCCTGCGCGGAACACCGGGATTTCTCGAACTGCAACTGGCTAACGGCGACACCTACCAGTCAACGAACCCGGAACAGCTCGTACAGGCCGCAACTGGCTGGCAGCTGCCCATCGACAACCTGGCCTGGTGGATTCGTGGCCTGCCGGCACCAGACGGCAATTTCCGGTTATTGTTCGATGACCAGCAACGGCTAGCCATCATTCGCCAGGACGGCTGGGAAATCCGCTACGATCGCTGGCAGGCGTTCATTGATGACCTGCCTCATCTCCCCGCCCGAATCACCGCCCTGAAGGACGACAAGCGCGTTCGAGTGGTAATCAGCGACTGGCAGAGAAAGGACTGAGCACGTGAGTAGCAGCATTACCCTGCCTTCGCCGGCCAAGCTCAACCTGTTCCTGCACATCGTGGGCAGACGACCCGATGGCTATCACGAACTGCAAACCCTGTTTCAGTTTCTCGATTACGGCGACGAGATCACCTTCACCCTGACCCCGGGGGATGCCCGCATACGCCTTGAGGAACCGGTTCCCGGGGTACCTGACAACGACAACCTCATTATTCGCGCAGCCCGTGCCCTGGCCGAACGCGCCAGCCATGCATTGCCCGGCGTGACGATCCGCATTCAAAAACGACTTCCCATGGGCGGCGGCCTCGGTGGCGGCAGCTCTAACGCCGCGACCACCCTGGTGGCACTTAACCACCTCTGGGAACTGCATCTTGATGAAGACGAGCTTGCCGAGCTGGGCCTGGATCTGGGCGCCGATGTGCCGGTGTTCGTTCGCGGCCGCTCCGCCATTGGCGAAGGGGTGGGCGAAAAGCTCACGCCCGCCAATCCGCCGGAAGACTGGTTTGTGGTCCTCAAGCCTGACTGCGAAATAAACACCCGGAAGATTTTTTCGGAAGAAGGGTTGACAAGGGACACCCCAAAAATGAAAATAGCGCCCGCTTTTGAGGGAGACGCCTCGAGGTACCGAAACGACTGTGAGGATGTAGTTCGAAAACTGTATCCTGAGGTTAACAAGAGCCTGGAATGGCTTTCACAATTCGGACCTGCAAGATTAACCGGAACCGGGGCTTGCATTTTTGGACGTTTCCCGACAGAATCCGCAGCCCGGATTATCTGGGAAAGCAAACCCTCCGGCATCACGGGGTTCGTAGCTAAAGGGGTGAACCATTCACCTCTGCACAAAAAGCTGACAGAGCTGAAATGATGCCAAGAAAGCACGATGATATTGGGGTGTCGCCAAGTGGTAAGGCAACGGGTTTTGATCCCGTCATGCGCAGGTTCGAATCCTGCCACCCCAGCCACCTTTCTCCCGCTTCTTCTGAATCAAACGCCGATACTGAGAAGGATGCTGTCGTGTCCAAATTGATGATCTTCGCTGGCAATGCCAACCCTGAACTGGCGCGCGATATTGCCAGGAAACTGCATATTCCCATGGGCCAGGCCACCGTTGGCCGTTTCAGCGATGGTGAGACCACCGTTGAGATCAATGAAAATGTTCGTGGTCACGACGTTTTCATTATCCAGCCCACCTGCTACCCCACCAACGACAACCTGATGGAACTGATCGTGATGGCCGACGCCCTGCGCCGCGCTTCCGCCACACGGATCACCGCCGTTATCCCTTACTACGGATACGCCCGCCAGGATCGTCGCGTTCGCTCTACCCGGGTAGCCATCAGCGCCAAAGTGGTTGCTGACATGATTTCCAGCATCGGCGTCGACCGTGTGCTGACCGTCGACCTCCACGCTGACCAGATTCAGGGCTTCTTCGACATCCCGGTGGACAACATCTACGCCACCCCGGTGCTGCTTGAAGACATCGAAAAGCAGCGGTTCGAAAACTTTGTCGTGGTATCTCCGGATGTAGGCGGTGTTGTACGTGCCCGCGCCGTTGCCAAGCGTCTGGATGATGCCGACCTGGCCATCATCGACAAACGCCGCCCGAAGGCCAACGTTTCCCAGGTAATGCACATCATCGGTGACGTCAAAGACAAAACCTGCATTCTGGTTGACGACATCGTCGATACCGCCGGCACCCTGTGCAAGGCAGCCAACGCCCTGAAAGAGCACGGCGCCTCCCGCGTAGTCGCCTATATTACCCACCCGGTGCTGTCCGGCCCGGCTGTCGAGAACATCAACAACTCGGAGCTGGACGAACTGGTGGTGTGCGACACCATTCCACTGGGTGACAAAGCCAAAAATTGTGCTAGAATCCGCCCCCTCAGCATGGCTGGACTGCTTGCGGAATCGATTCGTCGCGTGAGCAACGAAGAGTCCATCAGCGCCATGTTTGAGAACGTCTGAACGGGCCAAGCTCCGTAACACTCAGACTTTAAAGGCAGTTTTCGGGTCGGGAGTCCAACAGGGCTCCCGACTCTTTTAGTCGATCGGAAAAATCCGGTCATTCAAAGAACTCATCTGTCCCGAGCCTGGTCGCGGGCCGTTCAGATGAACAACGAGGTACAAACCATGTCTCAGGAATTCCTTATTGAAGCATTTCCTCGTGACGATCAGGGGAAAGGTGCGAGCCGCCGCCTGCGTCGCGAAGAGCGTAAAATCCCGGCCATCATCTACGGTGGCGGAAAAGACGCAACGCCGGTCTCCATCTGGCACAACGAGCTGAAAAAGGCCCTCGAAAACGAAGCCTTCTTCTCTCACATTCTGACCATCGACATTCAGGGCAAAAAAGAAAGCGTGATCCTGAAGGATCTGCAGCGCCACCCGTACAAGCTGCTGCTGACCCACGCCGACTTCCTGCGCGTAGACAAGGATCACGAGATCCACGTTAACGTACCGCTGCACTTCCTGAACGAAGACACAGCGCCGGCGGTTAAGCTTCAGGGTGGTATTGTTTCCCACACCATGACCGAAGTGGAAGTTATCTGCCTGCCGCAGAACCTGCCTGAGTTCATCGAAGTTGACCTGACTGACGTCGCCATGGACCAGGTTGTCCACCTGAGCGACCTGAAACTGCCGAAAGGCGTTCGTGTTGCTGCCCTGCTGCAGGGTGAAGACCACGACCAGCCGGTTGCCTCTATCCACAAGCCGAAAGGTGCCAAGGCGGACGACGCTGCGGACGCCGAAGGCGAGGAAGGCGGCGAGGAGTAATCACTCCGGGGGCAAAGGCGAATGGCACAGGATATTGTCATGGTGGTTGGCCTGGGAAATCCCGGCGCCGACTACGAGAATACCCGCCACAACGCCGGCGCCCTGTTCGTCGAAGCGCTGGCCCGCCATGCGGGCCAGACGCTACGCCCCGAACGGAAGTACCACGGGCTTTACGCCCGCATTCAGTGGCAGGGTCTCGACCTGCACCTCCTGAACCCCAGCACGTTCATGAACCGCAGCGGCATTGCCATCAAGGCCCTCGCGGACTTCTTCAAGATCTCTCCTGAACAGATTCTGGTTGCCCACGACGAGCTCGACCTGCCTCCCGGCACGGCCAAACTCAAAAAAGGCGGCGGTCACGGTGGTCATAATGGCCTGCGGGACACCATTGCCCACCTCGGCACCAACGACTTCCAGCGACTACGCCTTGGCATCGGCCATCCCGGCGACAGCCGTAAGGTCACCGGTTTTGTACTGGGCCGGCTCGGCAAACAGGAAGCCGAGCAGCTGAGCGCCGTGTTCGACGAAGTCATGCGGGTTTTGCCAGACGCCGCCAACGGCAAACTGGCTGCCGCTATGAACAGGTTACACAGTTTCAAACCGACCCCCTGAGCAAGGCACATCCCCTTACTCGCACCCGTACCGATACCCCGGTATAATCCGCCCAAATTTTTCAGTTCCAGCAGAGGCATTCCATGGGATTTAACTGCGGCATCGTCGGCCTTCCCAACGTCGGCAAATCTACCCTGTTCAACGCACTGACCAAAGCAGGCATCGGCGCAGAGAACTTCCCGTTCTGCACCATCGAACCCAACGCCGGCGTGGTGGCCATGCCCGACCCACGCCTGACCAAACTGGCCGAAATCGTAAAGCCCGAGCGAGTCGTGCCCACCACCATGGAATTTGTCGACATCGCCGGCCTGGTCGCCGGCGCCTCCAAAGGCGAAGGCCTGGGCAACCAGTTCCTGGCCAACATCCGCCAGACCGACGCCATTGCCCATGTAGTGCGCTGCTTCGAAGACGGCAACGTCATCCACGTGGCCAACAAAGTTGACCCGGCATCTGACATTGAAGTGATCAACACCGAGCTGGCGCTGGCCGACCTGGACACCGTCGAGAAAGCCATCAAGCGCGTGCAGCGGGTAGCCAAGAGCGGCGACAAAGAGGCCAAGGCCCAGCTGGAAATGTTCGAGAAGCTGCTGCCGGTGCTGAATGAAGGCAAACCGGTGCGCAGCATGGGCCTGGACAAAGACCAGATGGCCCTGGTACGCGAGCTGTGCCTGCTCACCGTCAAGCCCACCATGTACATCGCCAACGTGAATGAAGACGGCTTCGAGAACAACCCACACCTGGACAAGGTTCGCGAAATTGCCGCCTCCGAGAACGCGGTGGTAGTACCCATCTGCAACAAGATGGAAGCCGAAATCTCTGAACTAGAAGACGAAGAAAAGGCCATGTTCCTCGATGAAATGGGCATGGAAGAGCCCGGCCTGGACCGCGTGATCCGCGCCGGTTACGGCCTGCTGGGCCTGCAAACCTACTTCACCGCAGGCGTAAAGGAAGTGCGCGCCTGGACGGTTAAAATCGGCGCTACCGCCCCCCAGGCTGCCGGAGTTATTCACACCGACTTCGAACGCGGCTTCATCCGCGCCGAAGTCATCAGCTACGACGATTTCGTGCAGTACAACGGCGAAGCCGGCGCCAAGGATGCCGGCAAATGGCGCCTGGAAGGCAAGGAATACATCGTTAAGGATGGCGACGTAATTCACTTCCGGTTTAACGTGTAATTTTTCCGGATTTTTGGCCCCAAAGCCTTGACACCTTGGGCCCAAATACCGAAAATACGCGCCTCGCTTGGGGCATGCCCTGAAACGAAATGGCAAGGTAGCTCAGTTGGTTAGAGCACAGCACTCATAATGCTGGGGTCGGCGGTTCGACTCCGCCCCTTGCTACCAGTATTCTTAAAAGCCCGGTTCGAAAGATCCGGGCTTTTTTTCGTTCTGGCCCAACCCCGTTGAGAGCCCGATTGCGTGTTTTACAGCACAGGATAGCAGCCATGCCGGAATCCCTCGTGTCAGGACTGTCGCTGGATCGCCTCGAGCGCATCAGCCGGCACTTTGAACAGAACTATATCCAGCCCGGCAAGCTACCCGGTTTTGCGGCACTGGTTGCGCGACACAGCAAGATTGTCTGGAGTGAGGCCAGAGGGCTGAGAGATATAGAGCGCAACCTGCCCATGGAACGGGATACGGTATTCCGCATCTACTCCATGACCAAACCCATCACCAGCATCGCGATGATGCAGCTGTACGAGCAGGGCAAGTTCCTGCTGAATGACCCGGTGCACAAGTATATTCCGGCCTGGCGCAACCTGCGAGTGTACAAGAGTGGCAGCTACCCGGATTTCAAAACAGAACCGGCAGCTACCACCATGACCATCCGGGATCTGATGACCCACACTTCCGGGTTGACCTACGGTTTCACCGAGCGAACCGAAGTGGATGCCGCCTACCGTCAGCTGAAGCTGGATGGCAGCTCCATCCTGACTCTGGAGAAGCTGGTGGATCGGCTGGCCGACCTGCCACTGGAGTTTTCCCCCGGGACCGCCTGGAACTACTCGGTGTCTACAGATGTGATCGGCTATCTGGTCCAGCTGCTCTCCGGCCAACCGCTGGATGACTATTTCCAGGAGCATATATTTAAACCACTGGGTATGACCGAGACAGGCTTCCAGGTGCGCCCGGACCAGCAAGACAGGTTTGCCGCTTGCTACCTGCATCAACCCGGCGACACCATGAAACTGCAGGATGACCCGCAGCGCTCGAAATATCTCAAGCAGCCCCGCTTCCTCTCTGGCGGTGGCGGGTTGGTCTCCACCATTGATGACTATTACCGGTTTGCCCAGGCCTTGTGCCAGGGTGGCGAGTATCAGGGCCAGCGGATTATCGGGCGAAAGACCCTTGAGTTCATGCGCCTGAACCATTTGCCCGGGGGCAAGGATCTGCCGGCGCTCTCAATTGGTGGCTTCAGCGAAACGCCCTACGCGGGCAGCGGCTTCGGCCTGGGCTTTTCGGTCAAAACCGATGTCGCCAGGTCAGCCACCATCAGCTCAGAAGGTGAATTCGGCTGGGGCGGGCTGGCCAGCACCAGCTTCTTTGTCGATCCGGTAGAGGACATGGTAGTGATCTTTATGACTCAGCTAATGCCCTCCTCCTCTTATGCAATTCGTCAGGAACTCCGAGCTCTGGTTTATGGAGCCCTGGACTGATCTGTGGCGATTGACAGGCATCATCCTCTTCAGGAAACCTCTGTGCCATACTTCAGGGCCTGAAACCAATAACGAACAATCCACCAGCAAGGAACGTTGTGATGAAACCAGCTACTCTCGCACTGCACGCCGGCTTCAAGAGCGACCCGACCACGAAGGCCGCCACCACGCCCATTTACCAGACCACCTCTTACACCTTCGACGACACCCAGCACGGTGCTGACCTGTTTGACCTGAAGGTACAGGGCAACATCTACACCCGCATCATGAACCCCACCAACGCGGTTCTGGAAGAGCGCATGGCCGCGCTGGAAGGCGGTATTGGCGCGCTGGCCGTGGCCTCCGGCATGGCCGCGATCACCTATGCCCTGCAGACTATCTGCAAGGTGGGCAACAACATTGTCAGCACCAGCCAGCTGTACGGCGGCACCTACAACCTGTTTGCCCACTCCCTGCCGAACCAGGGCATCGAGTGCAAAATGGTGCCCCACGATGATTTCGCGGCGGTAGAGAACGCCATCGACGACCAGACCCGCGCGCTGTTCTGCGAGTCTATCGGCAACCCGGCCGGTAACGTGGTGGACATCCAGAAGTGGGCCGAGATCGCCCACAAGCACGGCATTCCACTGATTGTCGATAACACCGTGGCCACGCCGTTCCTGTGCCGTCCGTTCGAGCATGGCGCAGACATTGTGGTGCACTCGCTGACCAAGTACATCGGCGGCCATGGCACCACCGTAGCGGGCATTGTGGTGGATTCCGGAAAATTCGACTGGAAGGCCAGCGCCGACAAGTTCCCGATGATGAACCAGCCAGACCCGTCCTACCACGGCGTAGTTTACACCGAAGCCCTGGGCGAAGCCGCCTTTATCGGCCGCTGCCGGGTTGTTCCGCTGCGCAACACCGGCTCTGCCCTGTCGCCGTTCAACTCGTTCCTGATTATGCAGGGTCTGGAAACTCTGGCACTGCGCATGGAACGTCACTGCGAAAACACCGAAAAAGTTGCGCAATTCTTGCAAGATCACCCGGCCGTTGAATGGGTGAACTATGCAACTCTGGCCAACAGCCCTTACAAGGCCACCTGCGACAAAATCTGTGGCGGCAAGGCTTCCGGCATTCTGAGTTTCGGCATTAAAGGCGGCCGCGAAGCCGGCGCGAAGTTCATCGATGCGCTGGACATGATCGTGCGCCTTGTAAACATTGGCGATGCCAAGTCCCTGGCCTGCCACCCGGCCACCACTACCCACCGCCAGCTCAATGCTGACGAGCTGAAAAGTGCGGGGGTCAGCGAAGACCTTGTACGGCTGTCGATCGGCATTGAAGATGCCGACGATATCATCGCCGATATCACTCAGGCCCTGGAAAAATCCCAGGCTTGATTTCCCTCAACCGGGTACGACCAAAGTCGTGCCCGGTAACCCCGTGATTGCCCCTACCTGCCTTGTAACTGCCCTGCCTGCCGATTACTCTTAAAGGTTCACCACACCCTTATCCGAGAGTTCCTGGCCAATGAGCGAAAGCGCAAAGCCCCGCATTACCAGTGGTTCCAAATTCCGTAACGAACACGGTTTTTCCGCCATCAAGGACGGCGTGAAGCGTTCTTCATCACACACGGAAGACAAACCCCTGGAGCGCAAGCCGAAATGGCTGCGGGCGCGCATGCCCGGCGGCGAGCGCTACGATGCCGTGCGCCGCAATGTCTCAGAGCATCGCCTGAGCACCGTGTGCCAGGAATCCCATTGCCCGAACATTGGCGAATGCTGGACCAACGGCACCGCCACCATCATGGTGATGGGCTCGGTGTGTACCCGCGCCTGCAAATTCTGCGCAGTCGATACCGGCAACCCCAAAGGCTGGCTGGACCCGGAAGAGCCGGAGAACACCGCCAAGTCTGTGGAACTGATGGGCCTGCGCTACATCGTACTGACCTCGGTAGACCGGGATGACCTGGACGACGGCGGTGCCGCGCATTACGCCGCGTGTGTCTCTGCCATCAAACAGCGCACCCCGGAAGTAGCCGTTGAAGCTCTGACTCCGGACTTTGATGCGGTGATGAGCGATGTGGAAAAGGTGGTGGATTCCGGCCTGGACGTCTTCGCCCAGAATGTGGAAACCGTCAAACGCCTGACCAGCCGTGTGCGCGACCCCCGCGCCGGTTACGAGAAAACCCTGAGCGTACTGGCCCACGCCAAGAAACACCGGCCAGACGCACTCACCAAGACCAGCCTGATGGTCGGCCTGGGTGAAACCGAAGAAGAAATTCTGGAAACCATGGATGACCTGCGTGCGATCGGCGTAGACATCCTCACCATCGGCCAATACCTGCGCCCCACCCCGAACCACCTGCCGGTGGAACGCTATGTGACTCCGGAAGAGTTCAACCGCTACCGTGAAATCGGCCTGGAAAAGGGCTTTATGGAAGTGCCATCCGGCCCCATGGTGCGCTCCAGTTACCGGGCTGACCGGGTATTCGACAAGAATAACCTGGGGCTGGCCGTGCCCGACGTTCCGCAGGCGAGCAACGCCATGCAGATTCCCGTTAAAGCCATCGACTGAGGCGCCCATGCTGACACTGCTGCGCAATGCCCGGCTGAAGTACAAGTTCTGGTTGCTGAATATTGTGGTGTTTGCTGTGCTCTGCCTGCTGGTGCTTTACGCCATGCAGCTGATCGCTGACCAATCTGGCGCGACCTTCTCACAGGTATTTGCCGACACCGCACCGGGGTTTGCCCTGGTGGTTGCCGTGCTTATGGCACTTGAGATGGCCGGTTCCCAATTGCTGATCTCCTTTATAGAGCGGCACATACACCGCCTCAAAGACACCATGGTGTCGGTTCAGGCCAGCGGCAATCTCAGCGAGCGGGCCCCGGTGGATTCCACCGATGAGATCGGCGAGATGGCTACCGCTTTTAACACCATGCAGGATCGTACCGTCGAAGTTGTTCGCAGCATGAAGGAGGCTATCGAACGTCTGAACCGGGAGGTTCAGGAACTGACGCTTGCAGCGGAATCCCGACGGGATAATCTGGCACGCCAGCAGGCCGGTGCCGACCGCTCCGCCGAAGTGATCGAAACCATGCTACAAAGCTTCATCGGCATTGCCGAGCAGTCTGGCATTGCAAAAACCCTGTCCCACGAAGCCCGCGATACGGCGCTTGCCGGCCAGGAACGGGTGGGCAGGAGCGCCGACAGCATTCGCCAGCTCGAACAGGTTATCCGCAACTCCGCCAGCAGCGTCGAATCCCTGGCCGAAAACAGCCAGGCCATTGGCCAGACGATCACCGAGATCAAGGGCATTGCTGAACAGACCAACCTGCTGGCCCTGAATGCGGCCATTGAAGCAGCCCGGGCCGGCGAGCAGGGCCGGGGCTTTGCTGTGGTCGCGGACGAAGTGCGCAAACTGGCCCAACGGGTGCAGGACTCCACCGACCAGATACAGACCAGACTGGACAAGCTGCTGGCGGCCATGAACGCCTCGGTACAGCAGATGACCGGCAGCTCAGAGAGCGCTGCCCGCTGCGTGGAGGAGTCGGAACAGGGGCGCCAGGCCCTGGAAGCGATTAATGAAGTGGTTACCCGCATTGACCGGACCAACCAGGAAATCGCGGACATGTCCGCCGAACAGACCGCCGGTACCGATGACGTGCTGGCCAATGTTCAGGGTATCCGGGACACCACTCAGA
The DNA here is from genome assembly GCF_001574445.1 of Marinobacter excellens LAMA 842. Taxonomy (NCBI): domain Bacteria; kingdom Pseudomonadati; phylum Pseudomonadota; class Gammaproteobacteria; order Pseudomonadales; family Marinobacteraceae; genus Marinobacter; species Marinobacter excellens. Next base: position 28,653 of record NZ_LOCO01000025.1, on the reverse strand, counting down.
GCATGGTCACCCAGCTTTCCGACAGCGCCGAGATGACCCGCCGACTGAAACACCTGATCGAATCGCTCGAAGACGCCGCATCAAAGGTCAAAGTTCACTGAGGTTTGTGGCACACTCTGCAGTCGTTTTTCGCTGCAGAGTCCTGATCCATGAACCGCATCGGTGCCTTTTACGATCGTTTTATTCTTCCCCACCCCTGGATTGTACTGGTCCTGTTCGGAGCCATCCTGGCCCTGGCGGCCGTGCGCTTTGACCAGTTCCGGCTGGACGCCTCGGCGGAATCGCTGGTGCTTGAGAATGATCGCTCTCTGGAAGAGTACCGGCAGGTAAACCGCACCTTCACCACCTCAGACGACTTCCTGGTGGTGACCTACACGCCCCACGAGCCACTCTTCACCCTGGAAGGCCTGGGCCGCCTCAAAGCCCTGCGGGACGAATTGCAGGCGCTGGAAGCCGTCAGCTCGACCAATAGCATCCTGAATGTACCGCTACTGCACAGTCCGGACCTGACGCTGGATACCGTCGACACCGAGATCAAGACCCTGGACGAACACGAGGTTGCGCCGGAAACGGCCCGTCAGGCGCTGTTGGACAACCCCATGTACCCGAACCTGTTGCTCAGCGAAGATGCCGGCACCACCGCCATTCAGGTTAACCTGCCCACACCCGAACGCTATTTCGAACTGCTGAACCGGCGCGACGGGCTGCGGGACAAAGTGAACTCTGGCAACGCCAGCGCCGATGACCAACGGCAACTGGAACAGGTCAGCCAGGAATTCATTCGCTACACCGAGAACCTGGGCAAGGAGCGGGATGCCACCATCAGGAAGGTCCGGGTGATTCTCGATAACCACCGGGAGCACGCCAGCATTCACCTGGGTGGCGTACCGATGATTGTGGCCGATATGATCCGCTTCATTAAGAGCGATCTGTCTACCTTTGGCCTGGGTGTACTGGCATTCCTGCTGCTGACTCTGGCGATGATCTTCCGGCAATGGCGCTGGGTTCTGGTGCCCCTGTTGTGTTGCGGCTTTACCGTGTGGCTGATGATCGGCTTCCTTGGCTGGGCCCAGTGGCCCGTCACCGTCATCTCATCCAACTTTATTTCCCTGCTGCTGATCATGACCCTGTCGCTCACCATTCACCTGATTGTGCGCTACCGGGAGTTCCAGCACGACGAGCCGGATGCTGCGCCCCGGGATGTCCTGCGCCGCACCGTCATGGCCATGATCAAACCCTGCTTCTATATGGCCATCACCACCATTGTCGCCTTCGGGTCCCTGACCTTCAGCGGCATTCGACCAGTGATTGATTTCGGCTGGATGATGACCCTGGGACTATCCGTAGCCTTCATCATCACCTTCCTGGTGTTCCCTGCCCTGCTCAGCCTGCTGCCGCCACCTTTGGACAGCCGGGTAACCTCGGACAGGATTCCGTTCACCGATGCCTTTGCCCGATTCACCGAGCGGTTCGGTGGCACCGTGCTTGTGGGCTCCGGGGTAATTGCCGTGCTGTGCGTGATTGGTCTGAGCCGGCTGACCGTTGAGAACAGCTTTATTGATTACTTCAAATCCTCCACCGAAATCCACCAGGGCATGATCACCATAGACGACCGGCTTGGCGGCACCACTCCGCTGGATGTGGTGATCACCGATGAGCCGCCACCTGAGAACTACAGCGACGACCCCTTCGCCAGCGATTGCGATCCGTTTGTGGAAGACTGCGACGAAGAAGACTACCGGGACACCTGGTATACCTACCAGAAAATGCGCCAGCTTGGTGACGTGCACGACTACCTGAACAGCCTGCCAGAGACCGGTAAAGTGCTGTCGATCAGCACCACCCTGGACCTGCTCGCCCAGATCAACGGCGGTACGCCACTGAACGCCGTTGAGCTGGCGTTTGTGCCCGCCGCGGTGCCCGACGATTTGCAGGACATTCTTCTGACACCCTACATATCGGAAGAGCAGAGCCAGGCCCGGTTCAGCATTCGGATTCTGGAAACCATGCCGGATTTGCGCCGGCAGGACCTGCTGGACCGCATACACAACCACCTGACGACGGACCTTGGCTACACCCCGGAACGAGTCCAGCTCTCGGGTATGACAGTGATGTACAACAACATGCTGCAAAGCCTGTTCGACTCCCAGATCAAAACCATCGGGGTGGTTTTCGCGGCTATTATGGTGATGTTTTTGATCCTGTTCCGGTCACTCAAACTGGCGCTGATCGGCATGGCCCCGAACCTGATAGCGGCTGGCTCGGTGCTTGGGTTGATGGGCTGGCTGGGCATTCCACTGGATATGATGACCATCACCGTGGCGGCCATCACCGTGGGCATTGCCGTGGATGACACCATCCACTATATCCACCGGTTCAAAACCGAGTTAGCCAAAGACGGCGACTACGTGGCCACCATGCACCGATGCCACCGCAGCATCGGCCAGGCCATGTTCTTCACCTCGCTGACCATCATCTCCGGGTTCTCGATTCTGGTACTGTCCAACTTCATCCCGACCATCTACTTCGGCCTGTTCACCGGCTTTGCCATGTTCATGGCCCTGATGGGAGCCCTGACGCTGCTGCCAAGGCTGATCATCCTGTTCAAGCCTTTCCCTGCCCCATAATAAAAAACCCCGCCGGAGCATCGCTCGGGCGGGGTTTTTGCCGTTACCGGATCAGGCCTTGCCTGGCTCCGGGTTGTCCGGTGCGTTGATCATGTCATCATGCTCATCCATATCCCAGGGCAGTTTGCCCGGTGAGATATCCAGGAAGTGCAGGTAGTTCTCGAACTGGTCAAGAATATCCTTGATGATGTCATGCTCATCGTAGCCGTACACATCGTAGGAACGACCGCCCCGGCGCATGTACACCTCGGCCCGATAATAGACTTCCGGCTTGTCCGGGTCGCGCTTGAGCTCACCATAAACAAAGCCCGGCATCGGGTGCTCGGTCAGACGTACATCGTAGATGAAGTCGACATGGTGATCCCGGTGCACCTGCAGGTGCGAGCGCTGGTTTTCAGAATCAAACTCGGCGGTTGCATCCCAGCCCTTGGCCTTCAGTTCCTGCTCCACTTCCCGCATGGCATTCATGACCGTGTTCTTGATGAACATTTCCACTTCGTGCTTGCCCGGGAATTCCACAATCGCCGCCAGCCGGTGCTTCCACTGGGAGCCGGTCATGTGCCGGCTGCTCATCATGTGCGCCTGCAGGCTGGTTTCACGGTGCCCTTCAATCACCAGGGCCCGCCACATACCCACTGCCGCAACCAACATGATGATGGCAAACGGCAAGGCACTGGCAATGGTCATGGTCTGCAAGGCACTCAGCCCGCCCGCCAGCAACAGCACCGCGGCAACCGCACCTTCCAGCACAGCCCAGAACACCCGTTGCCAGGCCGGAGTATTGATTACGCCGCCGGAGGCCAGCGAGTCAATGACCAGCGAGCCGGAGTCAGACGAAGTTACAAAGAAGGTGATGATCAACAGCACCGTCAGCAGTGAAATAAAGAATGACCAGGGCAGCACGTCAAACAGCTGGAACAGGGCAACCGCGTGGTCAGCCTGCACATCGGCAATCAATGTATCCAGGCCTTCGTTCATGATCAGGTTCAGCGCGGTGTCGCCGAATACCGAGAACCACAGGAACGTGAACACAGACGGCACCAGCATAACGCCGAACACAAACTGGCGGATGGTGCGGCCGCGACTGATCTTGGCGATAAACATGCCCACGAACGGTGCCCAGGCAATGGTCCAGCCGAAGATGAACAGGGTCCAGTTACCGATCCAGTCACTGCGGGTGTAGGCCTGCAGGTTGAAGGTACGCTCGACAATACCGCTCAGGTAACTACCGGTGTTCTGCAGAAAGGTTTCCAGGATATGGATGGTAGGCCCGACCACAAACACGAACAGCAGCAGGGCCACCGCCAGCACCATATTCAGGATAGACAGGCGTTTTACCCCTTTATCCATACCCGCTACTACAGACACCGTCGCCGCCGCGGTAATCACCGCAATGGCAATAATCTGCACCGTGGTACTGATCGGGACACTTTCCCACAGGTAATTGATACCGGCATTGATCTGGGTAACCGACAGCCCCAGCGTAGTGGCAATACCGAACATGGTACCGAGGATGGCAAACACATCCACGGCATGGCCGATGGGGCCGTAGATTTTCTCGCCGATCAGCGGATACAGGGCGGAACGGATAGACAGCGGCAAGCCGTGGCGGAAGGCAAAGTATGCTAGCACCAGCCCCACCAGGCCGTAGATAGCCCAGATATGGAAGCCCCAGTGGAAGAAGGCTATTTGCATGGCCTGCTTGGCCGCATCCACTGTTTCGGGCGCGCCGGCCGGTGGCGTGGCATAGTGCAGCACAGGTTCGGCCACGCCGAAGAACAACAGCGCGATGCCGTAGCCGGCCGAGAACAGCATGGCAAACCATTCCGGAAAGGAATACTGGGCTTCTGCGTGGTCAGGCCCCAGTTTGATATTGCCCCACTTGGACGCGCCCACCGAGACAATAAACACCAGGAAGATAGCAACCGACAACATGTAGAACCAACCGAAGGTATCGGTGATCCAGGCCAGGGTGGCGCTGAACGCCTCTCCGGCCAGTTCAGGGTTGCTGATAGTTCCGACCACCAGCAACAGCGCTACGACAACGGCCGGGATAAAGACCGGAACGAGGATAGTGGAACGGATAGCTTTCGTATCTGAAGCCATAGAGTCCATCCATGTTATGAGTGAGTTTTGCAGGGCTTCTTGCGGGCCCTTTCGATCATTACCTTAAGTATAGGATCAAATGCATTATTTGGATGACACGAAACACTGTAACCGTGAGATAAACTTATAGACAGGTCAAGGCCATTGTGCCGAAGGTGTTGCGGAGAAAAGGCGGAACCGGAAAGGAGTAACCGGAGAGGCAATAAACCGCACCTGCGGCATCGGCAGGCGCGGTCAGGATACAACGGAGCGGGTTACTGACCAGGCTGCATCATCTGCTGTTGCTGACGCATCTGCTGCTGCATTTCCCGCATGCGACGATCCAGCTCATCACGCTGCTCTTCGGTGAATACCGCATCCACCTTTGCCTGCATCAACGCAGACAGCGCGGCGATCTCGCCTGTCACATCACCCAGCTTCTCGGCGTTGTCCCGAATGGCAGATTCGCTGTAGTCCGCCTTGATTTCAGCCTGCAGTGCCTGCTGCAGTGACTGGGCATTCTGACGCAGCGCACCAATTTCGCCCTGCATGTCGTCGATGATGCCGCGAATTTCAGTTTGCTGGTCATCAGACAAACCCACCATCTCGGCCAACTGGTCTACCTGGTCAGGCTGGCCAGGGGCGGCTTGCTGGGCAAATGCAGGCATTGACAGGCTGAAGGCCACCAAAGCAGAACCAATAATTTTTGCAATCTTCATAAATTTCTCCAAATGGCCGGTGGCCACGCTCTAACCACCGGATTTCGTTGCTTTCACTGTTCAAGGCTGTACACACTAAAACATTCCAGCCCCACTTTTCACCCCGATCACCCTTCTTTTTGTACACACTTCCGAAAAAAACTCCGTCGGCTCCCGGCACACGGGGGTCGCAGCGACTATGAAAATTTGGTCATTCCCCTGCATAATGGCGCCTTTAAACAGCGAGCGGAGCACACACCATGGCGATTAACTGGTTTCCCGGGCACATGCACAAGGCCCGAAAGGAGATCAAAAAAGTCATGCCTCAGATGGATCTGATCATCGAGGTAGTCGACGCGCGCATTCCTTTCAGCAGTGAGAACCCGCTGGTGCCCTCGCTTCGTGGTGATACCCCGCTCATCAAAGTCCTGAACAAGCGAGACTTGGCAGACCCGGCGATCACCGATCAATGGCTTCAGTGGCTGGAGCAGGAACGGGGCGTTCGTGCCATCACCCTGACCCATAACGAACGTAAGGAAGCGTTGGGTATCCTCAAGCTGGCCGAGGAACTTACCCCCGGCCATGATCGGCAAAAAAGCGCGCTTCGGGTGATGATCCTGGGCATTCCGAACGTTGGCAAGTCCACCCTGATCAACACCCTTGCTGGCCGGCCCGCCGCCAAGACCGGCAACGAGCCGGCGGTTACCCGGGCCCAGCAAGCCATCAAATTGCCAGACAACATACTGCTCTATGACACGCCCGGCTTCCTATGGCCCAAACTGTCCCCGGAACAGTGCGGTTACCGGCTGGCCATTTCCGGCGCCATTCGCAGCGCGGTGCTGGATTTCGAAGATGTGGCGATGTTTGAAGCAGACTACCTGGTCAAGGCCTACCCGGAACTGGTGATGGCCCGCTACGGCCTGGAACAGCAACCGGCCGATGGCCTGGCCCTGATGGATGCCATTGCCGCGAAACGAAAGTTCTTCCGCCGGGGCGGTGTGCCGGACCTCCACAAAGTGTCTGAGATCCTGCTCAATGAATTCAGGGCGGGAACCATCGGCCGGATTTCACTGGAAACACCTGAGATGGTGGAGAGCGAACTTCGGCAGGCCCGGGCCGAAGAGGAAGCCAGAGAAGCCGAGAAGCAGGCCCGTGCCGAGCAACGCAAGAAGAAGTCGTCCTGAGGCGATACCCACTCGGTGGGCACCCGATCAGTTAGACCAAAGCCTTCTTAAAATCCACGCATAAGACTAGACTCTTTTGCTATACTTGATTTTGATCAATGTGTGAGAATCCAGATGTTTCAGCATTGGCACCCATGGCGGTCCGCTAAATTTTAAGCGTATCCGGATTGGCCATGGTCTTGCTTCCTGAGCAGGGGCAATCCTTGCCAACCAGGAATGAGGACGGCTGCGCATAACGGCAGCCTGATATGGATCAACCCGGATGTTCGTCAATATGGCCCAGGCAATTCGACTTCACCAAGTGTCTCCCCTCAAGGCCTCCTGCCAGCAGTGCAGCCTGAGCAACCTGTGTCTTCCGCTGGCGGTGGAAGAAAACGATCTGGAGCGATTGGAAGACATTGTCCAGCAGGGACGGATTTTCAATCGCGGCGAGCACATCTTTGATCAGAGCACGCCGTTCCGCTCGTGCTTTGCGGTCAAGAGCGGTTCCATCAAAACATCCATCATTACCGAAGGTGGCGACGAGCAAGTGACTGGCTTCTTCATGCCCGGCGAACTGGTGGGGCTCGACAGTATGAGCAGCGAACACTACGCCTGCACCGCGAAAGCCCTGGAACGCACCAGCGTGTGTGAGTTCCCGGTAGACAAACTGGAGGAACTCACCGGCAAGTTGCCGGAACTGCAGCACCACATGTACCACCTGATGAGCCAGGAAATCCAGAATAGCCATCAACTGGCCATGCTGCTGAGCAAGAATACCGCCGAAGAGCGCATCGCTGCCCTTTTGCTGTCTCTATCCAGCCGGTTCCGCCGTCGCAGAATGTCGCCCACCAACTTCAGCTTGCCCATGGCGAGAAACGATATCGCCAATTTCCTGGGGCTGGCCGTGGAAACCGTGAGCCGGGTGTTCACCCGCTTCCAGAATCAGGGCATCATCCGGGCCAGGGGCCGGGAAGTAGAACTTCTTGATGTTGAGGCCCTGCAGATGGTCACCCGGGATTTCGCTCGCCAGGGCTGCCAGCAGTAAGCCCGGGGACCAACAGCGCCGGCAGCTTCAGGAGCTCGCTGGCGCCTTGTCTGCTTCTGCCTCCGGCGAGGTTTTCAGCATCGCCACCTCCTCTGACAACCAGGTTCGCCACGGCAACTGTTTAATGCCGAAGGTGTTGCGAATCTTGCTGCACACCATGGTGGTATTCACCGGCTCCAGATGCCCCCACTCGGGCACTTCATCCACTATCCTTATGTCTTCGGGAATACCGGGCATCCCGGCAATCGCCAGCCCCAGCTCATAGAGGTTGATTTCTTCAGCCCCGGCGTACTGATAGGTGCCCCATACCTCAGCGCCACAATCTACCTGCAGAACCACCGCGGTAATCACCCGTGCCAGATCCTGCACGGCCACCGGCTGGCCTTTGCAACGCCCGGGCAAATGCAGCCCTTCATTACCAGCGGTGCTTTTCTGGACCTTCTCGATAAACCGGGCGAGGCTCCAGCCGGTTCTGAGCAGGATGTGCCTGGGCAATACGGTGCGAAGCGCCTGCTCACACTCCCACTGCCAGCGGCCCAGTTCATTGACTGGTTGCCCGGGATTGGAGGCAATGTAAGCCGCCTGCTTGCGGCCATCAAAGACATAGCAAGACGACAGCTGTAAAAGGGCCATGTTGCGGTCACGGGCAAACTCCGCCAGCGCCAGGGGTAGGGAAAACGCCGCCTGGTGCGTTGCCTCGCGATTATCCTCGGCCTTTTCGGGGTCTACCAGCCACAGGGCATTCACAATCAGGTCAGTGTCTTCAGGAATCCAGTTTTCCAGAGCGTGCAAGTCGGCATTGGCCGGGTCGCTGACCAGCAAAGGGCTGACCTGAAGATGGGTTCTTCGCAGCCGCTCCAGCAACACCCTGCCAAGAGGGCCATAGTCGTGAACCACAAGTACATGCACGTTGAATCACTGCCTCCGGAATATCACTGATATGACGGGCGCTGGCAATCACTCAGGCCAATGGCCCGGGCAATCCATTTGCTGCACTATCATGCAACTTCAAGCGCCGGTGTAAAACCCATTCTCACTGACGAGCATACAACAACAGGAACCTCTATGCTGAAACAACAAAGCCATATCGTGGCCCCCATCCCGGACGAACTGCGCACCCGGGCCCTGTATACCGTAAGCGAGCTCAAGGGGCGCGGTAAAGCCGATAAGGAAGCCATCGAAAAGCTGTACAACCTGATTGTCGAGCTGACTGAACAGGGCCTGGATTTCTTCTTCCTGGAGCCCCTGCGGCGCCTGAATGCCAGCAGCATGATGATGGGCATGGCCAAAATGGGCATCAGCAGCATGCTTAAAGGCAGCAAGATGGTTGTTCACAAGGTGCTGAAAAAGCTGGATGACCGGAGCCTGGCGGCGATTCTCGACTTTATCGAAGAAATCATTCACGAACCTGAAGCCCACTAAACTCGCCCAAGAGCCCTGTGGGTCTGCCTTTTACTCGCAGACCCTGGGCACTCTGGCGGTGACCCCGGTCAGCAGCTCGTAGCCTATGGTACCGGCACAGCTTGCGACTTCGTCGACGCTGACCGTCGTACCCCACAGCTCCACGGGATCACCCTCACGGGCCTCTGGCGCACCGGTCAGATCGACTGCCAGCATATCCATGGATACCCGGCCCAACAGGCGAATGCGCTTGCCACGAATGGCTGCCGGCGTTCCGGTACCGGCATGGCGAGGATAACCATCACCATACCCGATGGCCACCATACCCATTCGGGTATCCTCCTGAGCCACCCAACCTGCACCGTAACCCACAGATTCTCCGGCGCGAACAACCCGCGTGCTGATCAATGGCGCCTCAAGAGTCATCACTGGCTGCAGTCCCAACTCCGGGCCGGTCTTGCCAATCATGGGCGAGGCCCCGTACAGCATGATACCGGGCCGACTCCAATCATAGAGCGGCTGGCCCGGCCGAAAATGGGCCGCAGAATTGCCGACACTGCGCATTAACGCTGGCCAGGCAGCCGTGGCGTTCTCAAACAAACGGGTTTGATGATCGGTCATACCGCTGGTGAGGTCATCAGCACAGGCGAAATGGGTAACAAACCCCAGCAATGGCCCCGTCGTCGCTGACGGCCTCAAGGCGGCAACCACGGAATCCAGTTCTTCCGGGCGAAACCCCAAACGGTTCATGCCAGAGTTCACTTTCAGCCAGAATCGGGGGTTTGGGCCCGCGGCCAGCCAGTCAAGTTGCCCGTGGCAATGCATCACGGGCTCAAAACCATGTTGTACGCAATCACGCAAGTCGTCAGGGGTATGCACGCCCTGCAGCAACACGACGGGCTGCCCGAGGCCGACGCTCCGGATTGCCAGCGCTTCCTCAATACAGGCTACGGCAAATTTTTCGACCTCGCCGGCCAGGGCCCGGGCAACGTTAACAATCCCGTGGCCATAACCATCCGCCTTGACCACTGCCATGGCACGCGCGCCACCGGCCCTGGCCTGAGCCAACCGATAATTATGCCTTAGAGCATCCAGGTCAACGCGGGCAACGGTACTGCGTGGCATTAATAATCACCACCGTAATCGCTGTAATCGCCGTGGGCCAGATCTTCAAACTTGGTGTATTTACCGATGAACGCCAGGCGAATGGTGCCGATAGGACCATTCCGCTGCTTACCAATAATAATTTCCGCGATGCCCTTATCCTGGGTGTCTTCGTTGTAGACCTCATCCCGGTATACGAACATGATAACGTCGGCATCCTGCTCGATCGCACCGGATTCCCGCAGATCCGAGTTCACCGGCCGCTTGTTGGGCCGCTGCTCCAGGCTACGGTTAAGCTGTGACAGCGCCACCACCGGGCAGCTCAGCTCCTTGGCGATACCCTTCAGGGATCGCGATATTTCCGAAATCTCTGCCGTCCTGCCCTCGGTATTGCCAGGCACCCGCATCAACTGCAGGTAGTCGACCATGATCAGGCCGATTTTGCCGCCATTTTCCCTGGCAATCCGCCGTGCCCGTGACCGCATCTCCGTCGGGCTCAGGCCCGGCGTATCGTCAATATAGAGGGGTTTGTCCTTGAGCAGGCTCACCGCAGAGGTCAGCCGAGGCCAGTCATCTTCCTCCAGCTTACCGCTCCGGACTTTGGTCTGGTCTATCCGCCCCAGGGAAGACAGCATACGCATGGCCAGAGCGTCTGCCGGCATTTCCATACTGAACACCAGTATCGGCGTGCCGGTACTGATCAGAGCGTTCTCGACAATGTTCATGGCGAAGGTGGTCTTACCCATGGAGGGCCGGCCTGCAACGATAATCAGGTCCGCTGGCTGCATACCGGAGGTCTGGTCATCCAGATCCCGGAAGCCCGTAGTCAAACCCGTGGTCTGTTCACCGGATTCAAACAGCTCTTCAATACGGCTCAGCGTTGTCGCCAAAATGGGATTGATTGCCTTGGGGCCAGAGCCTTCCTTCGACCGGGATTCGGCGATCTGGAATACGCTGCGCTCGGCCTCGTCCAGAATCTCGCTACTCTTTCGCCCCTGGGGATTGAACGCAGAGTCGGAAATCTGGCCAGAGACCTCCACCAGTTTTCGAAGCACCGAACGCTCACGGACAATCTCGGCATAGGCACGGATGTTCGCCGCACCCGGCGTTTTCTCTGCCAGCTCGGCCAGATACGACAAGCCACCGGCATCTTCAATGTCACCGGCACGCTCCAGAAACTCGGCCAGGGTAACCACATCCAGGGGTTCACTTTCACTGGCGAGGCGCTCCACGGCACCAAAAATCAACCGGTGGTCCTGGCGGTAAAAGTCAGCAGCAGAAATGATCTCAGAGACTTCATCAAAACGCCGGTTATCCAGCATCAAACCACCGAGCACCGCCTGCTCCGCTTCAACAGAATGGGGCGGAACCTTGATACGGCTGGTTTCCGGATCAATGGATGCAGGTTTCAGAGTGGGATTGGCCATAAACACCAGACAACGTTGAATTGAATAACAGGAAACAAGAATACCAGAAAGCAACGGGCCCGAAACCGTTTCCGGCTCGGGCCCGTCTCAGAATGCTCAAGCCGTTGGCTTCAACACTCCATGCTTACATCAATCAACGATGACCGATTACTCGGCAACAACCGCCAGCTTGATGGTTACTTCTACGTCTGAGTGCAGCTGCAGTTCGATCTCGAACTCGCCAGTGGTCCGGATAGGACCTTCCGGCAGACGAACTTCGCTCTTCTCGACTTCCGTGCCACCGGCAGAAACCACGTCTGCGATGTCACGAACACCGATAGAACCAAACAGCTTGCCTTCGTCACCAGCCTTGGAGGTAATGGTGAAGGATGCACCTTCCAGAGCTTCGGCACGGGCCTGGGCAGCAGCCAGCTTCTCAGCAGCCGCTTTTTCCAGCTCAGCGCGACGCTCTTCGAACGCCTGTACGTTTGCGGCCGTGGCAGGAACAGCTTTGCCGTACGGCAGCAGGAAATTACGACCGTAACCGGCCTTAACCTTTACCTTGTCACCCAGGGAGCCAAGGTTTGCTACTTTCTCGAGCAGAATAACTTCCATCTCGTTAACCTCTTCGTGCTTTATTCAGCTGGCCCGGCGGGTTGTATACGCCCCCGGATATCCAGCCAGCTATCCACAAAAGCCAGAACCAATAACAGCAACATCAGACTCGGACCCAGCAATACCAGCGCCAGATAAAACATGGCCAGCCAGTTACCGCTCAACTGCTTACGACCAACAACACCGTGAACCAACCCCAGCGCAGCGATGAACAGCGGCGTACCCGCTGCCCAGGCCAACAGCATGGAATTGAGCCCCAACACCGGGCCAATCACCATGGTGAGTGCACAAACCACCGCAATGGCCGGCGACAACCTCAGGGCATGGAATTCCTTGCGGAATCCGCCGGGGTTATAGAGCCCCGCCTGCCAAGCCCTCGCCAGCATGGTCATACCAACCGCTGTCGCGAAGTAAGTGCCAGCCATACTGGCGTTCATGGTGTCCCGGATGATCAGCTCAAGATCGCTGCCCAATGACCGGGCCACTTCGGCGTTGTACTGCCCGTAAAAGCTGACACCGGTCTGAACCAGATCGTTCAGCAGTGCCGGATACATGACGGGCAACATCAACCCGCTCAATATCGCCAGAAAAGCACCCGACAACAGTGCTTTCTCCCAGGCCAGGGTTGTTCGCAGGATGGATGCCATCAGCATCACCTGCAGCAGTACCACCAGTGACGTTGGATCCTGGCCGTAAACGGCCCAGCCCAACGCCGGCATTAATGCCCAGAGGCCGATATTCAACCCCTGCCGGATGCCCAGTCTGAGAATGACCAGGCCAATAACCGCTGCGCCAATCCAGAACAACAGGGGCACTGCAGTGGTAACTGCTGCAACCCCGCCAGCCTGCAGGGGACCGCGCATTACATATTGTGCCAGTGCACGCATGGTCCCGGGTCCTGTCTATCTGTGCTTAGTGGTCGTGGCTGTCCGTATACGGCAGCAGTGCCAGGTAGCGGGCACGCTTGATAGCGGTAGCCAGCTGACGCTGATAACGTGCTTTGGTGCCGGTGATACGGCTGGGCACGATTTTGCCGGTTTCAGTGATGTAGCCTTTCAGGGTGTCCAGATCTTTGTAATCGATCTCTTTCACACCTTCTGCCGTGAAGCGGCAGAACTTACGACGTCTGAAAAAACGAGCCATAACGTAACTCCTAACTCCGGTTGATTACTCTTCTTCGTCCTGGGATGCGCTCTGACGATCTTCAGAGTCAGCTGAACGACGCGGACGATCGTCTCCGCCGGAACGACGGTCCTCACGGGACTCGGCAGCTTTCATCGGAGACATGTCGGTAACAGCCTCATCGCGACGCAGAATCAGGTCACGGATGATGGCATCGTTGAACCGGAAGTTATGAGTCAGCTCGTCCATAGCGGCTTGTGAACACTCAGCGTTCATCAGCACGTAGTGAGCCTTGTGGATCTTGTTGATCGGGTAAGCCAGGTGACGACGGCCCCAATCTTCCAGGCGATGTACCTTGCCGCCATCTTCAGTGATGACGCTGGTATAACGCTCGATCATTGCGGGCACCTGCTCGCTCTGATCCGGATGTACCATAAAAACGATTTCGTAGTGACGCATGAGTTCTCCCTACGGTTTAAACAGCTTTCTTCTGCGGCGGGCGCGGTTAAGCCCCGTTCCCGAGCACGAAAGCAAGGAGGTGACAGCAAAGCTGCCGGCTTCTTTTTGCTTTTATCAACAAGGCCTTAAATATAAAGACCCGATCAAAAGCCAGGTTCTGCCTGCCTGCATTCAGGCAATACAAAACCACCCCTTGGAAAAGGGGTCACGTATTCTAGGCGTATGGGCGGTGTTGTGCAAGGCTTAACCGAGCCGCTGGCGCAGGGCTTCATACAGGCAAACTCCGGTCGCCACCGACACGTTCAGGCTATCGACATGCCCCAGCATGGGAATGTTGATCAACTGGTCGCAGTGTTCCCGGGTTAAACGGCGCATACCCTTACCCTCGGCGCCCATCACCAGGGCCACCGGCCCCTTGAAGTCTGCCTGATACAGGTTTGCAGTCGCCTCTCCGGCCGTACCAATCAGCCAAACGCCGAGTTCCTTGAGCTCGCGCAGGAAGCGAGCCAGGTTGGTCACCCGAACAAACGGCACGGTCTCCGCCGCACCACAGGCAACCTTTCGGGCCACCGGGGTCAGCGAAGCGGATTTGTCCTTGGGCACAATCACCGCCTGCACTCCCACGGCATCTGCCGTACGCATACAGGCACCGAGGTTGTGCGGGTCGGTCACCCCGTCCAGCACCAGCAGGAATGGTGGTTTGCCACTGGCGGCCAGCTGGGCCAGCAAGTCCGCTTCGGTCCACTCACGGCTTTCCGCCACGGCGGCAACAATACCCTGGTGAACACCGGCGACCCGCTCATCCAGCTCACGACGATGCACCACTTTCCAACGCACACCCAGGCTATCCAGGGTGTCGGTAACCGATTTAACCCGCTTATCCTGCCGCCCGGTCTGAATCCAGACTTGCTGCAGGCGCTCCGGTTCCCGCTTGAGAACGGCATCGACGGCATGCCAGCCAAATACATATTCCTGTGACACTGACGCTTATTTCCTGTGAAACGGTTTAATTTCGGGGCTTACGGGCTTTACCGCCGGCAGAGGGCTTACCCCTGCCACCTTTTCGGGACGCCGCCCTGGCCGCCTCGGCTGCCAGCTTCTCCTTGGCACTCTCAGGCTTGGCAGATTTACCGCGCTTTCCACCCTTTCCGCCCTTACCGGCACGACCACCTTTACCGCGGGTCTCGCGTTTGGACATGTCCAGGGCGTCACGATCTGCTGTCCGCTTTCTGGGCGTACTGACCAGTTCCAGATCAATCTTGCGATCTTCCAGCCCTACCCGAACAACCCTGACGCGAACCTCATCCCCTAACCGGAAGCTCACCGCGGTGCGCTCACCGATCAGGCGGTGCTTGGCGGAATCGTGGTGAAAGTAATCGCCACTGAGGGTGGACACGTGCACCAGCCCCTCAATATAGATATCCGACAGTTCGACGAAGAAACCGAAGGGTGTGACGGCCGCAATCACACCATCGTGCTCCTCGCCCACGTGATCCCGCAGGAACTCGCACTTGAGCCAGGCCATCACGTCACGGGTGGCATCGTCGGCACGGCGCTCGATCATCGAGCAATGCTCACCCAGCTGCTCCATACGGGCATAGTCGTAGGGATACACCGCCAGCTCCGGATCGTGGCTTTTCGGCGACACCACGTCTTTCTGAACGTCCGGATTGTGAATCCGGGACTTGATGGCCCGATGAACGATCAGGTCCGGATACCGGCGAATGGGCGAGGTAAAGTGGGTATAGCTGGGAAAGCCCAGACCAAAATGGCCAGCTTCTTCCGGGCTGTATACCGCCTGACTGAGGGAACGCAGCATCACCATCTGGATCACATTGGCATCCGGACGGTCGGCAACCTGGGCCAACAGCTGCTGGTAATCCCCGGAGGTTGGCTTGTCACCGCCCCCTAACTGCAAACCGAGCTCACCCAGGAACAAGCGCAGGTTATTCAGACGCTCCTCAGAGGGCCCATCGTGCACCCGGTAAAGCGCCGGCACCTGATGCTTTTTCAACAGCCGGGCCGTGGCCACGTTGGCGCAGAGCATGCACTCTTCTACGATCTTGTGGGCATCGTTGCGGTGCACCGGCACGATTTCCTCAATCTTGCGCTCGGCATCAAAAACGATTTTGGTCTCGGTGGTCTCGAAATCAATCGCTCCACGCTCAGTCCGGGCACGGCGTAGCAGCTTATAAAGCTCATAGAGGTTATGCAGATGCGGCAGCAAATCGGCGTAATGGGCCGACAGCTTGTACCCCTGCTCCGAGTCCGGGTGCTCCAGCATGGCACTGACCTTGTTATAGGTCAGCCGGGCATGGCTGCGCATAACCGCCTGGTAGAAGGTGTAGCCACTGATATTACCGGCTGCGCTGATGGTCATATCCGCCACCATACACAACCGATCGACACCCGGGTTCAGTGAACACAAGCCATTGGAGAGCTTCTCCGGCAGCATGGGCACCACGTGGTCCGGGAAGTACACCGAGTTACCCCGACGAATCGCCTCCTCATCCAGCGGCGAGCCAGGGCGTACATAGTGCGACACATCCGCAATGGCCACGACCAGCCGGTAACCGCCACGGGGCCGGGGCTCACAGTAGATGGCGTCATCAAAATCACGGGCGGTTTCATCATCAATGGTGACCAGCCGCATGTTGCGGATATCCACCCGGTTCGCCTTGTCTTTCTCGGCAACCTCTTCGGGAATGCCCGCCGCCTGCTCGCCCACGGCGGTTGGCCAGCTGTGTGGAATCTCGTAAGAGCGGATTGCTACGTCGATTTCCATCCCCGGAGCCATATGCTCCCCGAGAACTTCAACAATACGCCCTGTTGGCTGGGTGCGCACGGTGGGCTGGCGCAGAATTTCCACCACCACGTACTGGCCGTGCACAGCCTTACCGGCGTGCTCATCCGGCACCAGAATCTCGTGATTGATGCGGGCATTCTCGGGCACCACAAATGCAATGCCACTCTCCTTGAAGAAGCGACCAACCGTCTGACTGGTGCGATGCTCCAGAACCTCGACAATTACCCCTTCACGGCGACCACGATCATCCACGCGGTCCACCCGGGCAGCCACCCGGTCACCATGAAACACCTGGCGCATCTGGCGCGCGGTGAGGAACAGGTCTGAGCCGCCGTCATCGGGAATCAGGAACCCGAAGCCATCTTTGTGCCCAGTCACCTTACCCGTGACCAGATCCGCCTCTTCAATGGGCAGGAACGCATCCCGGCGGTTACAGATCAACTGGCCATCACGGCACATGGCAATCAGCCGTCGCCGCAACGCCTCGATACCTTCCTTGGACGTTTGCCCCAGTTCCTGGCACAACGTTTCATGAGTGGCCGGCGCACCGCGCTCTTTCAGGTGCTTAAGAATAAACTCCCGGCTCTGGATGGGGTTTTCATACTTCTGGGCCTCACGTTCAGCGTGAGGATCCCGTCCTTCTTTCTTCCTGGAAACCATTCGGATCCTTGTTATCAGGCCGCAAACACTGCGGCGGAATTCATTATTCCAGCAGTATAACGTCGGTAGGCGGTACCTGCCTAACCGCGGGCTGATTTATAGGCATAAATACGGCGAAAAGATTTTTGAAAAAATATTTGACAGCGTTCGGGGGAATTATTAAAGTACGCGCCATCGGTTGAGGGGCAACGCCTCAATACTGGCAAAACGCTAGGTTTTCAACAAACTAACAGCGATTTTGCAAATCACCTGCCGAGGTGGTGAAATTGGTAGACACGCTAGCTTCAGGTGCTAGTGGGGGCAACCCCGTGGAGGTTCAAGTCCTCTCCTCGGCACCATCACTTTCCCCAAGTGGTGTAGATCAGAAACTTAATCTAGAATCAATTACTTAAGACTCTATTTTGCACACAGATATTTTGCTGTGGGTATAAGAATAACCGCAGCTCATAGTCCGTCGAATAGTGGAAACTACTTTATTCGGAAAAATATACTAGGCACTGTGCTCCATCACTAGGAAACTGCTTTAAAGTTTGCGACTTTGGGAAGCCTGCAGTAAAGCCGCCCGAGTATAAAGTGTCTCCGAAATCCAAAACTCGTCGCAATCAAGAAAACAAGATGCCTATTCTGGCTCAGCTGAGGATGGGCCCCATCAATGCAGGTGTCAGCGTCGATCAGCTTTTGGTTGCACTCGATAACCAACGTTTTTCCGGCCATAAGCTAGCTGCGTTGCTTCTGGACCAGTTTTTCATTTTGCAAATAAGTAATGACCTCCGCCCTGAATTCTCTCTCAAAGGTCAGGCTGTGCCGGGTTAAGTGAATTGTTCGCTACAGGCCCGTTTCAGCCGATCATGAATGGCCAGCCAGCGGCTTTCCCGGGGCGGAAGCTCAATCACGATCCGATCGACGTTTGCCTTGTCCATGGAGTGCATGGCGGTGTAGAGCATGCGAGCGTACTCATTTGGATCGGCGCTGAGCATGATGGATTCGGATGCCCGTTCGCCCGGTGGCGACTGCCACCAGATAACGCCAAGCTTTTCGCCTGCCGGCGTGAAGTCCGGCAGAAGCCCGGCGAACCGATCCGTGGCCACGCCAACGGTAGGTGTGACCGGCTGATAGTGGCGCTTTACGCTCCCAGGCACGGCCTGACTGGCGATTCTGCCTGGCGCGAGCGTGATGCCCAGGCAGGCTTCGATATCACGCTGTGCGATCTGTCCGGGCCTGGCAATGACTGGTGTATCGCCGGTCAGATCGATAATGGTGGACTCGATGCCTACCGAGCAGTCCCCGCCGTCCAGTACCGCCTCGATTTTGCCGGACAGGCCTGCGAGCACATGCTCTGCGGTTGTCGGACTGATCCTGCCATAGGGATTGGCGGACGGAGCAACCAGATCCCGCCCAAGCTCCTCCATGGTCGCTAGCGTGGCCGGGTGCGCCGGCATTCTTACCGCCACGCCCGGATTGCCGCCGGTAATGAAATCGCTGATGCCGCTTTTCTTTGGCAGTAGCAGCGTTAATGGGCCGGGCCAGAATTCCTTGATCAACTGCATGGCGGTTTCCGGGATATGGTCTACCCAGAGCCGGACCCTGTCCACTGAGGCAACATGCACGATCAGGGGATGTCCGACCGGGCGCTGCTTTGCTTCAAAAACTTTTATGACCGCCTGTTCGTTGCTGGCATCGGCCGCCAGTCCGTACACAGTTTCCGTGGGCACGGCGACAAGGTGGCCGGCGAGGAGCAGGTCAGCTGCTTTCTCAATGTGAGCAGATTTTGTTGCGTCTAACTTGATGGTTGCGGGCATAGGGTCTCAGGGATTACAGGTTGGGCAAAAATCGGGTTCGGTTGTCACGGCCTCCACGGGGCTTGATTCTTTGTAGTCGCATGCTTGGCAGGACCAGACATAAGTTCTGGGTCGGCTTGTAGGTGTATCGCACGCACTGCAGGGCAGTCCTCTTTCAAAATCGGTTATCCAGAAGCCGGGCAGAACACAACTGGGACACAAGCTTTCCATTTTGGCTCGGAGATTTTCTGCAGCAAGGCCAATGTTGGCCATTCTACCTGGAGAATGATGTGCGCGAAGGTCGTATTCGACGAAAACCTGTCCAGACGCCGAGTTGCCTCGAAGCGCTCTGAACCGGGTATTGATTTCATGCTGGTGATGCAGTCCCTTGTGAATGTCCGGGTGCCCTGCATGCTCGGGCCGCATTACCAGCCCCTGACCCGTGGGGCAGCGATCCATAAACCTCTTCAGTTCTTCAACAGAACTTACGGAGGCCTGTTCAAGGCCAAACGGCGCCGCGTGTTCTCCGTAAAGAGTTAGGCCGTGTTTCTGGTCAAACAAGCACACAATCTCCAGATTGATGCAGAAAAGACCACCGCCGAAGGCTCCTTCGCTGCCGAGGCCAATACGATTTTCGCCCTGCTCCGAAGCGATTTTCGCTTTCTCGAGCGCAGTCTCCCGTTGACCGGCGAAACGCTCTATTTCTCGGGTAAAGGTCCCGAGGCGATCGGTGTCGAAGCTGCTGTCGCAGGTTACTGTTAACCCCAGCTGTTCCAGTGGCCGCGCAATGGCGGGTAACTTGCCGTGCCGGGTTAGCAGGATCGCTGAACGGGCGTTCCAGTGCGACATCAAAAATAGCCTTCACGTTTTTTCCGTTCCATGGAGGCTGTTTGATCCTTGTCCAACAGACGACCGTCACGCTCACTTGTCCGCACCGACATCATTTCCAATACAATATCTGAGGCCGTCGTCGCGGTGCTCTCGACGGCACCTGTCTGCGGGTAGCATCCAAGCGTTCGGAATCTGATGGTTCGTGTTTCGAGCGAAGCCTCTTCAGAAGGCGTTAGATGAGGCAGCATTCGGTCATCATCAAGAGCCAGGATGGTTCCTGTGTCGTCGTCCAACCAGCTCAGGCGTGGGGAAGAATAGTATAGGGGCACTATCTCAACGTTTTCCCGAAGGATATACATCCATATGTCGAGCTCAGTCCAGTTTGAAAGAGGGAAGACTCGAACTGATTCGCCCTTGTTGATCTTGGTGTTGTAGATGGCCCAGGGTTCTGGACGTTGATTCTTTGGGTCCCACTGCTGGGATTCGTCTCTCACGGAGAAGATGCGCTCTTTGGCTCGGGATCTTTCCTCGTCCCGTCGAGCGCCGCCCAGTGCTGCATCGAATCGATAATGGGCAAGCGCTTGCTTCAAAGCCTGAGTTTTCATTTGGTCGTTATATACGACAGAACCGGATCGGATCGGGTGGACGCCAGCATCTAGCGCCTCCCTGTTAATCCATACCCGTAGGTCAAGGTTGAGCTTTTCCACCAAGGCGTCCCGGAACCGCCCCATCTCGGCGAATTCCCAGGTTGTATCTATATGCAGCAGGGTGAACGGCACGTTGCCGGGCCAAAAGGCCTTCCGCGCAAGGTGCAACATGACTGTTGAGTCCTTGCCGATGGAGTAGAACATGCAGGGCTTTTCGAAGCATGCGGCCACTTCCCGCATGATATGAATCGCTTCTGCTTCAAGATGGTCCAGATGGGTCAGCACGTTTTGTCACCCCGCTCCGTCAGCCAACTTTTGCGCCGGTTTCCCACTGATTCCGGTAAAAACGTTCGATCAATGTCTGCTCGTCATCGACCCGGAACAGGTATAGCCACTCATTATCGATCAGGTCCTGCACCACTTTGTGCTTTGTGGCTATCTCGGCAATGGCATCTTTGGGGGCAGCAATGTAAACGCTCAGGCGGAGTGGTTCGTGCATCCAGCGCTGGCCATCGTGTACCGACTGCAGTGGCAGCCCGATCCGCAAGTCGCCGCCGTTGCCCTCGAAAACGCCCAGGTGGCCGCCAACCACGTTATGCAGGACTTTGTTTCCGCTGCCGTAATGAAAGTTATCGGTAACGGACATGAAGTACTGCAGGTTGATCCAGTGGGTGACCACCATGGGCGCGGTCATGATCAGTTCGAGGATTCCGAAGCCCTCGTCTTCGCGCCAACGGTAGTCGTGGAGGAAGCTGCGACCTCCCAGATCCAGGTGTCGTGTGGCTGAGCGGGGCGCCACTATAAAGCTGGCGTTCCCGGCTAGCCCCCATTCTGGGCGAACTTCGGACCAGTCCTGGCTGCGTTTTCTGATGGCGCTGTCGACGTCATTTTCGGTCGCGATTCCAAGACGAACCGCTCGTTCACTGCGTGCCTGGGCACCGGCCCTGGCCAGGAAATGCCGGATGTCGTCGGGAACGTCACCGGCGCACTCTATCTCGTCGGTGGTGGTGTTATGCAGTGCTCCCACGAAACGGGTTTCCGATGGGATGGAAATTCCCTGGTCAGCCAGGGCCGCGCGTACCTCGGCGTCGTTGAGTATGCCGGCGAGCACACGAACATTCACCGAGCCGGTCTGGCCTCCGCAGGCGCCGCAGTCCAGGCCCGCGGCATGTGGGTTGTTGCGGGTACTGCTGCCGTGCCCGACCAGCAGTACGGTGGGCGCAAACTCATGAGTCAGGGTCATGGCCCGGAGAATACCGCCCGCCAGCTCTGCTTTCTCTTCAGCTCCCAACAGGGCGCCATTCTGGCGGATCTCGAACTCGGTATGTCCTTTATGGAGCTGGTCGACCGGGTTAGCCGAGGATTTGCCAAAAAAGGTCTTGCGCACCATGCGTCCCAGACCTGCCAGCCCCATGCTCTCGATAAAGCTGAAGCTGGCCGGTCCCGCGTTGGAAAACTGTGACCAGTGGGAATGGTTGGCCAGTGACTGCCGACTGAAGCGTCCAGACGGCTCGGCCTCTGTGACCTCTAGCGCGGGCGCCAGCAAACCCGGTAGTTGGGGCCGGGAAAACCCGGTGCCTTTGGGGCGGTACGAAATCGGTAGCCCGAAGAAACCCGCAAACCCAAGAGTCTGGATCGCGGAGTCCTGGGCTTCCAGCGCACGGCGAAAAACCTCCGAGCGAACATCAATGCAGAAGGCGGCCTGAAGTTTGGGTGGCTGGTCGTTCGTCCATTGCTTTTCAGATTTTGACAGAAGTTTATCGGCCAGCTGTGCCTGGTAGGCCGTCTCGGCTTCTGTAAGTTGGCGCCACCCCATGGTTTGGGATTTTTCATGGATCTCCAGCATTTCGGGCCAGGTGTCCCACTGTTGAAGCCAACCCCGTTTCAGCTCGGCGAAGATGGCACCGCCAATGTGTTGAACATGCCGCCAGATGGCCAGTTCCCAGGCCAGCCGGATGGCTAACAGGCCCGGCAGTAAATCTTCCTCGCTGCCACGCAGTCTTGATTGCCAACGGAGGTAGGCGGCCCAGGATGACCATCCGTTGATATCCAGCAGGAGCGCGTGGGCATAATCCGCCGTGTAGGAAGGCTCTGCCGCGAGGGCGTTGAAGGCGTCTGTGATCAGCTTATCGTGCTGATCGGGCAGGACCTGAAATTGGGAAGGCAATGATGGCTCTTCCATGACGATGGCAATGCCACGGTCTGCCCGGGTCATTTCCAGCCAGCTTTGATACAGATCCTGGGCATCCGCCCTGAAATCTCCCGCATCCAGGCGCTGGAAGTAGTCGCCGCAGAACTGACTGATCTGGTGAATAACCTCGTCCTGCCAGCCCACGTGATGGGCGGTATCGCGGTTGCGATCCAGTTGGGCGCTGAGATTCTGCCAGTGCTCCGGCATGCTGGCAGTTTCGGCCGGGACAGCACCATTACCCTGGTGTAGAAGCGCGGCCTGATTCTGACAGCCGATACCGTTGAGTGCCGCCATGCGTGAGGCTACCTTGGTAAACGGCAGATCCCGCATTTCCCAGAACGGGTTAACCGCGATCATCTGATCCAGCGGCCAGGACGGCGCAATCCGATTGCAGGCATCGGTGACGGCTTCCTGCCAATCCGGCGTGTCGGTGTTTGCTTCGGTGGTGGCATTAAGATTGGACGCTAACATTACACGGACTCCCTGGAACCAGAAGTTGAGGACACGCTGACCACGGCCCGGGGCCGCACAACATCGGGCAGTTTCGCCGGCCAGATTTTCAGGGTCAGGCGCGTGGACCACTCATCGAGATAGCCTGCGGCAAACAGGAATCGGTAAAGCCTGGCGCCGGCGGGTGAGAAACGGTGATAGCGAATCTGGTAGTAGCCGCGCACGAGCAGGGCGATCAGGATAGCGACGAAACCCACGGCTACCAGTCCTGCCTGGCTATCCGGTGGCGTCAGCACCAGACTGAAGAAGGTTTTCTGAAGCCAGTACAGAGCCCAGAAAACGGCACCAAGAATCAAGCCTCTGCCAAGGGTGAAAACGCCACCGCCCGCAGCCAAGAATTCTGAAAGCAAAATCGTCAACGCGATGCCAGGCACGACCCATGAAAAAAGATCTGCCGGTCTTGCCTCGTTGGCCAGGAAGATGGTCGGCAGCATGAACAGGGCCGAAAAACAAACAGCGGTCAGCCACTGCCCAGGGCCGGGCTGGTTGATTTCAACCAGACGTTTTTTCATCGACAGCTCGACTGTGTTGCCCGCGTTAAGGAAGGTGTGTGCCTTGTAGGCGGAATGGGCCACGAGGTGCAGGAGCGCCAGCTCGTAAAGGCCTAGAGCGCACTCAACCAGCATCCAGCCCATTTGGGCGCAGGTTGACCAGGCCAGCCTCACCTTGATGGAGATGCGCGTCATCATGACGAGGCTGGCAAACACAGCAGTAGGTCCCGCCACCAACAATAAAAGCCATTGGGCAGCGCTTGCCTGGACAATCAGCGGCGCCATCAGAATCATCAGGAAGCCGCCAAGGTTAACAACGCCAGCGTGAAGCAGCGCAGACACCGGGGTGGGTGATTCCACCACCTGGATCAGCCAGCCGTGGAAAGGCATCTGGGCGCATTTAAAGAGGGCAGCCGCTGCCATCAGGATCGCAGCAATTTGCGCTGCGGCGGGCAGTTCTGATGAAGTGGATACCTGGGCCAGGATCCGATCAATAAATGGTGTGTCGTACTGGACATAAAGCAGGAGGAACGCCAGTGCCAGGCAGAACTCCGCAATTCGCGCAAAGATGAATTTTTTGTGCGCGGCCAGGGCGGCGCGTGGGCGATCAGGAAAGAACATCAGCAACTGGTGCAGGCTTGCGCTGATGGCAATCCAGCTAACTAGAAACACCAGCAAATGATTGGTGATGGCGATCATGGAAACGCTGGCAAGGATCCCCTGAAGCCAAATCATGAAGCGGCGCTGGCCCGGTTCCCCTGCAAGATACCTCTCCGAGAAACGTCCCAGCACCATTCCCAGCAAAGTGGTCAGCAGCAACATGATCGACGCCAGAGGCGCTTGACTGAACCAGACGCCATCGACCGGCCACCACCAACTTCCGATTGCAGCGGCCACAGCAGATACAAAGGCAAGCTTGAAGGTCAATGACCGTGCGAGAAGGCTGTTCTGGTTGGTTGCCAATCCGGTCGCGACTGCTCCAACACCGAAAAGCAGCGGTACCAGCAGTGAGAAGGAGAATTCGATCGCCTGAACATCGAGCATGCGAGGACCTCGGGATCAGAAGTATTTAGTCCGCGTAGTATCCAAGGCTTTTGCTGCAAACAAAAATATATATATCTTATTAGATTGTTCGATATTAAAGAACGGACTAGGCGATTTACAAACACACTGCAAGACAGCCATCTCAACCACTTTGATGACCATGTGACGATCGTGCCTCGGCTGTCGCTGTGGATCCCTCTGATAGATGACAGTATGAGCTGAGTCACCTCTGCCCATGCAGGCTCAGGGCGAGATATCCAAGCTTAACAACCGCTGGCTGACAGTTTCAAAAATCGGCACATAAGACGTGTGGGGAAAGGACTACAGCAGCTTTGAATCGTCTGACACCTCAGAATTGCTCCTTTGCAAAGAACACCACCGCTTCGCACAAAAAAGCCGCTCACTGGGCACAATGAGCTTTATCGAAATGTTCACCGCAACTGGATAAAGCCCAATTGAAGGTCAAGACAGAAACAACAAGTGGGCGCCAAAGTAGCGCCCACTTGTTTTCATGTAACAGATCTTCTCAAATACTACCCGTTTAGGGCAGCGGCGCTGCAATCAACGCCAACCTACCCTATCAAAGATCTTAACCGCTTCAGGATTGTTGGTACCCAGTACACTGACATTGATGTCATCAATGTTCAGGTTACCCCAGGAATCCAGCACCGGGTTCTTCAGAACACCCTCTACTGCCGGGTACTCGTGATTGCTCT
This sequence comes from Marinobacter excellens LAMA 842, assembly GCF_001574445.1. Lineage (NCBI taxonomy): Bacteria > Pseudomonadati > Pseudomonadota > Gammaproteobacteria > Pseudomonadales > Marinobacteraceae > Marinobacter > Marinobacter excellens. The sequence goes on along the minus strand of NZ_LOCO01000025.1, from coordinate 3,251 downwards.
CGGCGAAGATCTGCTGGGCCGTATCGGAAGCCAGGAACTCCAGGAACCGCACCGCGTTGTCTTTGTTCGGTGCAGTGGCTACGACGCCCGCACCGCCGATGTTGGCGTGCACGCCACGGCCGTCCTGGTTCGGGAAGATGATGCCGACTTCACGGGCCACTTCACGATCAGCAACATCGTCGGAGTTCAGCAGGCGGGCATAGTAGTAGTGGTTGCCAACGGCCAGGTTGCATTCACCGGCGGCTACGGCGCGAATCTGGTCGGTATCGCCACCCTGGGGATCACGAGCCATGTTGTCGACAACACCCTGGGCCCACTCCTGTGACCCTTCTTCACCATGGTGCTCGACCAGGCTGGCCAGCAGAGACTGGTTGTAGATGTTGCTGGATGAACGGATGCAGATTTCGCCCTTGAACTCGGGCTTCGCCAGATCTTCGTACTGGCTGATCTGGGCCGGATCGAAATCAGAGCGATCGTAGTAGATCACACGCAGGCGCTGACTGAAACCAAACCAGTGGCCTTCAGGGTGACGCAGGGTATCCGGCAGTCGGCTGTTCAGGGTTTCAGAATTGACCGGCTGGAAAATGCCTTCCTGGTCGGCACGCCAGAGGTTGCCCGCATCGACTGTGATCAGGATATCCGCCGGGCTGGCGACGCCCTCGCGCTTGATCCGCTGGATCAGTGCATCCGACTTGCCTTCGATCAGGTTAACCTTGATGCCGGTTTCCTCAGTGAAAGCATTGTAAATGGCCTGGTCGGAATCATAGTGGCGTGCGGAGTACAGATTCACTTCACTCGCAGATACACTGGTTGCCGCCAGGGTGGTTGCCAGTACAGAAGCTGCCAATTTCGCTTTATGAGATACCACGGGATCAATCTCCTTGGTTGTTGAGCGTTATTAAGGGTGATAACGATTTGTATTTACCGCAATTAGACCCAACTTCTTTGTGGAAGTCAATAAATGGGAATCAGTCGCTTTTACGTATTCAATACACAATTAGATGCAAGAAGATTACAATCTCATTTTCACCACAGTTTGTACCGGAAGGTTGGATTGGCAACATGAGCATTTACCAGCAAAGCCCCACCTACAACGACCAACTTGAAAACGGTCTGTCGGGCCCGTCACTCATGCTTGACCGGGTGCATTGCCAGTTTCATGGCGATAGCGTTGTCAGAGACATCAACCTCCACCTGGAGGCGGGCGAGGTGGTGTGTCTGCTCGGGCCATCGGGTTGTGGTAAAACGACCCTTTTACGGATCGCAGCAGGGCTTCAGGTACCTTCCAGTGGCAAGGTGTTTCTGGGGCGGTCGCTGGTCTCGGCCCCCGGTGGCGTCCAGGTGCCACCTGAGAAACGCAACGTGGGCCTGGCCTTCCAGGAATCTGCACTTTTCCCGCACCTGACTGTGCTTGAAAACGTCTGCTTTGGCATCAGCACTCTGCCCAAGAAGCAGAAACAATCCAGGGCGCTGGATCTGTTGGAACGCCTGGGCATGGCGGGTGCCGCCAATGTTTACCCACATACACTGTCGGGTGGTCAACAGCAGAGGGTCGCCCTGGCCAGAGCTCTTGCGCCGTCTCCGAGGGTGATGCTACTGGATGAGCCTTTTTCCAGCCTCGATGCCCGCCTGCGCGATCAGATCCGCGACGACACCTTGCATGTGCTCAAGGAACTGAACACGGCAACCCTTCTGGTTACCCATGATCCCGAGGAAGCCATGTTCATGGCCGATCGAATCGCTCTGATGCGTGATGGCGAGATCGTGCAAACTGGCTCGCCCACGGAACTCTACTGCAACCCGGCCGAGCCCTTCGTGGTCAATTTCTTCGGTCAGGTGAATGAACACGTCGGGATTGTGCATGACGGCCAGGTAGCGACGCCTCTGGGCCGACTGGACGCGTCAGGATTCGACGAAGGCGCCAATGTCAGAATTCTGATTCGACCTGAGGCGGTCAAAGTGACGCCCCTGGAGGGGAAGGTCGCTGATGATCGCACCAGCCATGTCATTATGTCCCGCCTACTGGGGCCCACCAGCCTGTTGCATATTTGCGCCCATGGACCAGACGGTCAGGAGATGCACCTGCACGCCAAAGTGCCGGGTGTGTTTCTGCCAGAAGAAGGTCAGGCAGTCTCCCTTGAGCTGGATATGTCCCAGGTTTTCCTGTTTGAGGCAGAAACCTGGCGTTAACCCCGGTCATTGCCCGGACGGGATCGGCGCATCGCCAGGCTGAGAATCACTACAGGAATGATGCCCACGGCAACAATGGTCAGGGAGGACATGGCGGATTCTGCCAGCCGCTCGTCAGAGGCCAGACTGTAGGCACGCACCGCCAGCGTATCAAAGTTGAACGGCCTGAGAATGATGGTGGCCGGCAGTTCCTTCATCACATCCACGAACACCAGAATACCTGCTGCCAGCAGACTGCTGCGCATGATGGGCGTGTGCACCTTGCGCAGAGTCCCACCCGCTGTTTGGCCCAGCGTGCGGGCCGCTGCGTCCATGGACGGCGTCACTTTCCCGAGACTGGCCTCGACGGTGTTGAACGACACCGCCAGGAAACGCACGGTATAGGCATAGATTAGGACAAATGCACTGCCACTGAGCACCAACCCCACCATAAAGCCAAAGCTGTCCCTCAGAAAAAGGTTCAACTGCTGGTCTGCCCAGGCCAGGGGGATCATGATGCCAACCGCAACAACCGACCCCGGGATGGCATAGCCCATGGCTGCAATCCGATTGGCGCCCCTGACCCAGGAACTGGGATTCAGGCGTGCGCCATAGCTCAGCATAACTGCAAGACCAACGGCCACTAGCGCCGCGCTCGACGCCAGGATGAAGCTGTTGAACGCGAACTCCAGGAAGCGGGTACCGAAAAGGGCATCGCCGGTGGTCATGGCCATTTCCAGGAGGATCAGCGCTGGCACAATGAACCCGATCAGAATGGGCAGGAAGCAGACCAGAAAGGCCAGGGCGGCCTGTCGGGATTTGAGCGAATACTCCGGCAGAGCCTGGTAGCGCGCCGAGGTATGGTATTGCTTGCCTCCGCGGGAAACCCTTTCAAGAACCACAACTAATACCACGAACACCAGCAGACAGGCCGCCAGCTGCGCAGCCGCCACCGGCTCACCCAGACCAAACCAGGTACGATAGATGCCGGTCGTGAAGGTATCCACACCAAAGAACTGGACCGCCCCGAACTCGTTCAGCGTTTCCATCAGTACCAGTGTGACCCCGCCGATAATGGCGGG
>NZ_LOCO01000024.1:0-66476 GCF_001574445.1 Marinobacter excellens LAMA 842 | reverse complement strand
TTTACGACCGTCATCGTGGCGCATGTGTGTAAATATCCGATAAGCTTGGCGAACGGAGCCTACATTATAAATGATGTTCGCTTACTTTCGAACCCATTAGTATTATCCATACTAGCGCGTGCATCTATCGCAACCTGGCTAAAATCTTTTCCAGCAGAAAATGTATCACGACCAGGCTCTTTGACACCTAATGCAATATTAGCAGCTGTAAATCCGTCATAGGTCGGCATAAACTGTTCGTAATAGCTAGGGGATTGACCGCCCCTGGACGCCTCTAGTGCTTTCCTGCCAGCATCTGAAATAGTAACGTCGTTATTACTATTTTCAGGACCAGCACTGTCCTTGATAGGTTTCTCTTCGACTCCAGATCCCGTTTTTTCCAAACTAGCGTATTTATTTTGCACTCCAAGTGGCTGGCTGCTTATGGTAGATATCACAACAATGCCTCCACTAAATACATATACGTGATTTGAACGAACCTTTGCATCAAGGTATGCACCCATTTTTTAAGCGTGGCGGACAATGGCCGCTTCTGCGTGCTTTGAAAGCCAAAGTTGGTTGACATCTCACTGATAACCATTCGAGAAAAACGCTGTTGGTTTGCCAATTGCAGTATGCAATTGACGCCCATACTCTAACCCCTTCGGAATACTCCCTACTCTTGTTATCGGGACTTACCGGAATAACTTTAGCTAATCGGTCAGCCTATCCAGCGGATTGCATCCGGCGTTTTGATCATTACCTAGTATAGTAGCTCCCTAGGCCCCCATAGACAAAATTCCTGAAATGCGAATAGATGTAGCGGCCCGCAAACATCGAGGCGAACCCACATTATTTGAGAATAGAGCACTCGGCTAGATCGGCAACCCAGCCTCCCGCATCTGCTCCATTAGCTCATGTGCCCGTGTCGCCTCCATATCCCTGGCTAGGAATCGCCTGATTTCGTCTAGCCACGGTGGCAATGCGCTTGCCTAAAGGGTAATCCCCCCATTTTTAACGGGGGTCAAAAGTAGACCTCAGGCCATCATGGCCAACTTCTGTTGAGGAGTAATTCCTCCGAGTCCCATATTGGGTCGTTCGTGATTGTAGTGCCAGAGCCAGCGAGTCGCATAATCCTGGACTTCTTCGGTGCTTTCGAACAGATACTGAGCCAGCCAATCATAACGAACCGTGCGGTTGTAGCGTTCGATATAGGCATTCTGCTGCGGCTTGCCCGGCTGGATAAACGCCAGCTTGATGTCGCGTTGTTCTGCCCAGGCTGACAACTTGCCACTGATTGATGTATTCAGGCCCGTTGTCACAACGGATAGAACGCGGTTTACCTCGCCACTCAATGATCTGATCCAGCGATCGGATAACCCGCTCTGCCGGAAGCGAGAAGTCCACTTCGATGCCAAGGCCTTCACGATTAAAGTCATCAATCACGTTCAGCAGCCGATAGCTACGCCCGTCGTTGAGCTGATCGTGCATGAAGTCCATCGACCAACTGTCGTTGATCGTTTCCGGCACAGCCAATGGCTCTGGCTTTTCACGAACCAGGCGCTTCTTGGGCTTAATGCGCAGGTTCAGCTCCAGCTCCCGGTAAATCCGATAAACCCGTTTGTGATTCCAGCCAAATCCTTTGACGTTCCTCAGATGCAAAAAGCACAGGCCAAAGCCCCAGTTCCGCTGGTTATGGGTCAACCGGATCAGCCAATCCGCGATCTCGGCATTCTCGCTGCTGAGCTTTGCCCGATAGCGATAGCAGGTCTCGCTGATGCTGAACATCCAGCAAGCCAAGCGAATACTGACCTGCTTCTGACTGACGGCTTTCTGCGCCATCTCACGGCGACGAGACGGCTTTACCACTTTTTTTCGATGGCTTCCTTGAGAATGTCAGCCTTCAGTCGCTCCTCGGCATACATCTTCTTGAGTCGGCGGTTTTCGTCCTCTAGCTCCTTCAACCGAGCCATCATGGACGCATCCATGCCACCGAACTTGGCGCGCCATTTGTAAAAGCTGGCGCTGCTCATGCCGTGCTCACGACACAGCTCCGGAACCGGCACACCGTTCTCGGCTTGTTTCAGGATCGACAGGATCTGGCTGTCGGAAAAACGTGACTTCTTCATGCAGAATCTCCCTGCGTGTAGCTTACGGAAAATTCTACTTTTGATCACCGCTGTTTTTCGGGGGGATTACCCCCTGGACAGTACCACGACAGGGGGCTCTTACTGCTATCACTTCGAAATAACCCAGCGCGCGAAAACCACGGTATTCCTGACCGGTCAGAATGCCAATACGGACTTCGCCCTGACACTGATCAAACATGAGGCAGACGATACGCTGACGTCACTGGGAACATCGGACCAACCTGGCAATGCCGATGAGGGGCTCTTGGCTCTCACTGAACCGGGTGACTACTATTGGTCTATGGACGCCAATGCCTCGGATGGCTCCGCCTTCCAATTTGGCGCAGTGGTGAACACGGCTGTAGATGCCAACGAACTGAATGACGCGGCAAGTCTATCAACACCGATTCCTGATGACCGGACCCCGATGGTTGGGAGTATGGACAGCGCCCAAGATATCGACTATTTCAGTTTCGTGGCGGAAAATGGACAGGATCTGCATATCCAGTTCACGGACGCCTACGGCCAGAACGAATGGGTTATTGAGTACTTCACAGGCACCGTCTGGAATACTCTTGACGCGAATATGCTCTATAATTTGGGCAGTTTGCCAACGCCCTTTACCCTCAATGTTCGAATTTCTCCAAACCCGGCGGTGGCCGTGAATCCGGCGCACGATTATGAGCTGTTGGTAGGATCACGCGTTACTGCTTCTGACAGCGTCGATGTCGGAAGTGATGAAAATTTGGTTCGTATGAGCACTTCCCCTTTTCTGACTGACCAAGTGCATAATGAGTTGGATTGGTCCATACGAGTGCTGGACTCAAGTGGCAATCCTGTTGAGGGAGCAGAGGTGACTTTTAAATATTATACCGACGACATTCCATTGACAGGCGACACAGCGATCAGCAATTCGAGCGGTATCGCCGGTAATATCATCTCGTTGCCCGATTGCACTGGCAATTATTCCACCACGGACTATTCGGGTGGCTATACATGGCTGTCAGAGTTTAATGCAGGAAAGTGGTCGATTCGGGTGAAGGATACAGATCCGAACGAAGTCGGAGTCGGAGGCGACAACTATCCCGCAGTGACCTTGGGGCACATCTGCGATCAGACCATCCAGTAAATACCTGAGGCCCAAGCACTGCTTGGGCCTTGTCTTCTCTTACAGCGAGATCAGTCCAAAGTCTGCTGGCTTGGCATATCCGATGGGCGCATTCGCACTGATCTGGTCCAACAAAGCGCGCCCGCCATAAGGGAAATGACGCTCGTAATCAGTGGGATCTATCGGGTTCAGGTCATAGCTTCCGCCTGGTTCGTGCACTTGCAGGTAGGAACGAAGATCAACAATATCCCCAAAATTCCCCTGGGATACATCGAATCGGCCGATACCGTTACTCACACCGGCTGGCCCTCGATCCAGCTCCAGCGCCCGAATCATCGTAGAAGCCACCTGGTTGGCCTGATATTCGACATCTGCTATCGAGAGCGCGTCCTTGAGGGTTGCGCGGTCTTCAGTCGATAGGGCATCACTGCCTTCCGAAATTACTAATGAACCGTTTGACACTGAAAACCCCCAATCCTTTTCTTGCAGATCGGGTGATAGAGACTCCATTGCCATCTCATAAGTACGCTTGAGACCAGCTGACGCCGTGGCGACACCAGTGGACAACGCCACCATCATCTCATCCAACCTGGCATTGGTCGCCTCATGACTTTCTTGCGGCATCTTGTATATTTTATCAATAACATGGCCGCCAGTATTGAGAGGGTTATCTTTCGCTCCATGGTAAACCACCGATGGCACCTCACTGATCTGAACCCCCGCATCAATTCGCGTTTCGCGGACGATCCTGGCGGAGCCATTCGAGTACACCCCTTGTTGACTTGCCGATTGCGATAGGTGACTGATGTCCATCCTTGTTCCTCCTTCAAAAGACTCTTCTAGTTATCGGAAGCTCCCGGAAGAACTTTAGTGAATCAATCGTCCAAATGATCCGGCAGTATGCAAGTGGCATTTCGATCCCAGCCTAGTTCGTGTTCAGAGTCTTCGCAAAAAAAATCCTCCGAGTTTAATGTGCAGCCTGCCGGTATTCGCTGTCAGTTTGAACTACACCCTAACCAGGCGTCAGGCATTGAGTGGTACATGCGTCAGAATAGGGTGGTATATAGAAATAGTTGACGTTTGTTGCGAGGGGTCTTAGAGTTCTCTTGACACTTCGACGGGGGAGCGGGTTTTGAAAGGTCAGCGCATCGGTTATATCCGAGTCAGCAGTCTTGATCAAAATCCGGAACGCCAGCTTGAGCAGGTCGCGGTTGATCGGGTGTTCACGGACAAAGCGTCCGGCAAGGATACCCAACGACCCGAGTTGGATCGACTGATCACCTTTGTCCGCGAAGGCGATACCGTCGTCGTCCATAGCATGGACCGTCTCGCGCGCAACCTTGACGACCTGCGTCGCCTGGTCCACACGTTGACCCAACGGGGTGTCCGCATCGAATTCATCAAAGAAAGCCTGACTTTCACCGGCGAAGCGTCGCCGATGGCCAACCTCATGCTTTCCGTCATGGGCGCATTTGCCGAGTTCGAGCGTGCATTGATACGCGAGCGGCAGCGCGAAGGCATCGCACTGGCTCGAAAGCGTGGAGCGTATCGCGGTCGCAAGAAAGCCCTCTCTCCCGAAAAGATCGTCGAACTCCGGCAGCGCGTTGCAAACAGTGAACAAAAGGCGGCGCTGGCCCGTGAATTCGGCATCAGCCGCGAGACGCTGTACCAATACCTGAAAACGGTTGACTGACTATGCCCCGCCGTCGCCTATTGACCGCCGCTGAGCGGGATAGCTTGCTCTCGTTTCCAGAGACGGACGACACGCTCATCCAACACTACACTTTCTCCGAATCGGACTTGTCGGCGATTCGGCAGCGGCGTGGCCCGCACAACCGATTCGGTTTCGCGGTCCAGTTATGTTATCTGCGCTATCCCGGTATCGCGCTACCCACCAATGCCGAGCCACCAGCCTCCTTATTAACGCTCATCGGCCAGCAGTTGAGCATTGGGCCTGAGATTTGGCCGCGCTACGCCAAGAGGCCTGAAACGCGACGGGAGCATCTGGTCGAATTGCAGGCCTGGTTGAACCTGTCTTCGCTCAGCGGCGATGACTACCGGCGGTTTATTGACTCCATTGTCGACCTGGCCCAACAAACGGATCGCGGCATCGTTCTGGCTGAAGCGCTGGTCAAGTTGCTTAGACAACAACGCATCATTTTGCCGCCGCTGGATGTCATCGAACGCATGTGCAGCGAAGCGCTCACGCGAGGCACCCGACTCGTGTATGAAACGTTAACCGCGCTATTGACCAATCAGCATCGCCGCGCCTTCGAGCAGTTGCTGGCGATTCGCAAGGATATGTCGAGTAGTGCACTCGTCTGGCTGCGCCAGTCTCCCGGACCACCGAGGCCCAAACATATTCTGTTCCACCTCCAACGATTACAGACCGTGCACGAGCTCAACCTCCCGGTTGGGCTTGAACATACCATCCACCAGAACCGTCTGCTGAAGCTCGCCCGTGAAGGCGGGCAAATGACCGCCCAGCACTTGCGGGACCTTGAATCGAGCCGTCGCTACGCCACACTAGTGGCAATCATACTCGATACACGAGCCACGCTGATTGACGAGATCATTGACCTACATGATCGCTTTATGGGCTCGCTGTTCAGCAAGGCCAAGCGTACACATGCTGAGCGCTTCCAGCGCTCCGGCAAGGAAATTAATAATAAGGTACGTCTGTACTCGCGTGTTGGGCGCGCACTGCTCGATGCCAAACAGACCGGAAGCGATCCGTATGCCGCCATTGAGGCGATCATGCCATGGGAGGTATTCAGTGCAAGCATCACCGAAGCGGAAAAGCTGGCCCAGTCAGAAGACTTCGATTACCTCGCTTTAATTGGTAGTGGCTTCAACTCGCTGCGGCGTTACACGCCGACGCTTCTGGATGCACTGGATATGAAGGCCGCACCGGCGGCGCGCGAGTTACACGCCGGGATCGAGCTGCTAAAGAACATGAATCAGCACCAGTCTCGTAAAGTGCCGGATGACGCCCCGACTGGCTTTATCCGCAAGCGCTGGGAAAGTCTGGTGTACACACCGGACGGAATTGACCGACGCTTCTATGAACTGTGCGTGCTATCCGAGCTCAAAAATGCGCTACGTTCCGGGGACATCTGGGTCCAGGATTCGCGGCAGTTTAAGGATTTCGAGGATTACCTGTTGCCGCCGACACGGTTCGAGGGTCAGCGTGAAGATCGAAAGCTCGGATTGGCGGTTGAAACGAATTGCGATAACTACTTGGAATCGCGATTGGCAACGCTGGACCAGGAGTTGATCACCGTAGAACGCCTGGCCTTCGCCGACCAGTTACCCGATGCAGGTATCTCACCCTCGGGCCGCCTAAGAATCACGCCATTGGACAACGCCGTGCCTGATGCGGCGGAAGCGCTGATGCAACAGGCCTATAGTCGGTTGCCGCACTTGAAGATCACCGAACTGTTGTTGAAAGTCGATAACTGGACGGGCTTCACGCAACACTTCACTCACCTCAAAAGCGGCGCAACCGCTGGGGATCGACAGCTACTACTCACGACGATCCTGGCTGATGCGATCAACCTGGGGCTATCCAAGATGGCTGAGTCCTGCCCTGGCACCACCTACGCTAAGCTGACGTGGCTCCAGGCGTGGCACATACGCGATGAAACGTATTCAGCGGGATTGGGGAGCCTGGTCAACGCTCATTCTCGCCAATCGTTCGCCGCATACTGGGGTGATGGCACCACGTCATCATCGGATGGCCAGAACTTCAAAGCCGGCGGTCGCGGTCAATTTGCTGGCCATGTAAATTTGAAATACGGTCAGGAGCCGGGCGTACAGTTCTACACGCATATCTCGGACCAGTACGCGCCGTTTCATTCCAAGGTCATTAACGCCACTGTTCGCGATGCCACTCATGTTCTGGATGGTTTGCTGTACCACGAGTCAGACCTTCGGATAGAGGAGCACTATACGGACACGGCTGGCTTTACCGATCATGTGTTCGCCTTGATGCACTTGCTTGGGTACCGCTTCGCCCCGCGTATTCGTGATTTAGCCGACCGTCGTCTGTACATAAATGGTGACACAAAACAGTATCCGACACTCGCAGGCCTAATCGGCGGTCGCATCAACGTAAAACACATTCGGACGCATTGGGACGAAATCCTTCGTTTGGCGGCATCGATTAAGCAGGGCACTGTCACCGCATCACTGATGCTGCGCAAGCTCGGGAGCTATCCGCGTCAGAATGGCCTCGCGATCGCATTGCGCGAGCTGGGCCGCATTGAGCGAACATTATTCGCACTCGACTGGATGCAAAACGTCGAACTGCGTCGCCGCGTGCAGGTTGGTTTGAATAAGGGCGAGGCTAAGAACGCGCTGGCTCGTGCCGTCTTCCTGAACCGGCTCGGTGAACTCCGCGATCGCAGTTACGAGAATCAACGCTACCGTGCAAGCGGACTCAATCTCGTCGTCAGCGCTATTATCCTTTGGAATACGGTTTATATGGAGCGGGCGGTTCAAGCACTGCGCGAAGACGGCCGGGATATCGACGAGACGCTTCTGCGGCATCTTTCTCCCTTGGGCTGGGAGCACATCAACCTGACCGGCGACTATATCTGGCAGCAGGACAAACAGGTCGAACAAGGAAAGTACCGATCGTTACGAACACTGCAGAGGTCTTAGCGTACGATTTTTTCCGTTTCGTGAGCTGACCCCTATTTTTTCATCAGGGAAGTTGTGAGCGGGCGTCTGTTTGCCGGATTACTCATTGGCTTTATCGGTGTTGTGGTGCTCGCAGCGCCTGACATGGAAGTAAGTAACTCCAGATTCACAGGATCGGTTTATATTCTTGGTGGCGCCGTTGGTACTGCCATTGGAAACGTACTGCTTAAATACCAGGCCGGCAGCGATGATATCTACTGGTCAATGGGCATTCAGCTTGTAATTGGTTCAGTTTTTCTGGGTTTTGCTTCTGTCATCCTGGGCGAAGGCATGGACATTAACTGGACCTGGTCGTTTGCCACCGCTGCTTTAATGCTGTCCATTCCCGCTACGGCACTGATGGTCGTGTTGTGGTATGCCCTGCTGGCAAGCGCTCCTTTGAACAGTCTCAATTCGTTTACCTTTCTTACGCCGGCCATAGGTGTTGTTATCGGGCTACTGTGGTTTGGGGAAACCTTCACTGTTGTGGAAATCACCGGCATTAGTATCACAATTATTGGTCTGATTATCGTCATGAAAGCACCGGGCGAAGGCGGGAGGGTGCGCGAAGTTCGTCCAGGAATTGATTGAGATCAGTAACCGTCCGGTAAACCCATCTTGAGCCAGGCGCTGCGGCCGTCAGGATAGTGTCCACTTATTTTTAAGTGGACACTTAATATGACCAACATAAGCGTAACCAAGCCCTACCAAAAACGTCGTCGTTACTCCAAAGAGCTGAAGGCTCGTATCGTCGCCGAATGCCTGAAGCCCGGAGCGTCTGTTTCCCGGATTTCGCTGGATAATGGCCTCAACGCCAACATGGTCCGGCGCTGGATGAGCGAAGCGCGAAGAGCGGGTAAAACACCGGAAACACCTGGATTCGTTCCGGTCCGTCTGCCAGCCGCAGCGCCTGTGCCGGACACTCCGTCAGTCTCGAGTCAATGTAGCACCATCCGCATCGAAATCCCCCGCGCCGGCGGCACGGTTGTGGTGGAGTGGCCTGCGGAGCAAGCCCATCAGTGTGCGGCTTTGCTTCGGGATCTGTTGGGATGATCCGCATTGACGAGATCTGGCTGGCCACCGAACCGCTGGATATGCGGGCCGGGCCCGACAAGGCCCTGGCGCGGGTTATTCAGGTATTCGGTTCGGCCAAACCCCATTGCGCCTACCTGTTCGCCAACAAGCGAGGCAATCGGATGAAGGTGCTGATCCATGATGGGCTCGGCATCTGGTTGTGTGCCCGCAGGCTGAACCGGGGCAAATTCCACTGGGGCGAAGCCTGGCGTGGTGACCAATTGCGCCTGACCGAAGAACAGTTGTCCGCCCTCGTTCAGGGCCTGCCCTGGCAGCGCATAGGCGCTGAAGGCGTGATCTCTATCCTGTAACCACAAGCCCTGCGGTCTCGCTATAACCAGAACCGCGAATCGCTTGTGGCATACGGGCTTGGCATACTAGGCGGCATGACTCAGCGCCCCGATATCAACCAACTCTCAGCCGATCAGCTCCGCGCTCTGGCGACGGAACTGATGGACTCCCTGGACGCCAAGGATCAAGCCTTGGGCCGGAAGGAGCGGGAGTTGGTGCGCAGGAATGCCGTCATCGAGAAACTGACCCACGAAGTCGCCATCCTCAAACGTCACAAGTTCGCCCGCCGCAGTGAGCAACTCGATGCCGTTCAGGGCAAGCTCCTGGATGAGCTGATCGACAGCGACCTGGCGGCGATCGAAGCCGAGCTGGACCAGGCGATGACTGAGGAGCAGAAGGCTGCCCAGCCCAAGCAGAAGCCTAAGCGCACCCCGCTGCCACCGGAACTGCCCCGTACCCTGATCCACCACGAACCGGACAATACCCACTGCCAATGCGGCTGCCAGCTCAAGCGTATTGGCGAAGACGTCAGTGAGAAGCTGGACTACGTCCCCGGTGAGTTCACGGTGGAACGCCACATCCGGGGCAAGTGGGCCTGCAACCAGTGCGAGACCTTGGTCCAGGCACCGGTACCACCGCAGGTGATCGACAAGGGCATCCCCACCGCCGGCCTGCTGGCTCAGGTGTTGGTGGCCAAGTACGCGGACCATCTGCCTCTGTACCGTCAGGAACGTATCTTCGGCCGTGCTGGCCTGGAAATACCCCGTTCCACACTCGCCGAATGGGTCGGTGCCTGCGGTGTGCAGTTGCAGCCCCTGGTCGATGCACTGAGAAACGCCTTGCTGGAACACAACGTTCTGCACGCCGATGAAACGCCGGTCAGCATGCTGGCTCCGGGCAAGAAGAAAACCCATAAGGCCTACGTCTGGGCCTACTGCACCACACCGTTCTCGGATCTGAAAGCCACCGTTTATGACTTCGCCCCAAGCCGGGCGGGTGAACACGCCCGCACCTTCCTGGGTGACTGGCAGGGCAAGCTGGTCTGTGACGACTACGCCGGCTACAAGGCCGGGTTCGGTAATGGCATCACTGAAATCGGCTGTATGGCCCACGCCCGGCGCAAGTTCTACGACCTGCACGAAGCCAACAAAAGCGAACTGGCAGCCAAAGCATTGGACTACATCGGCGGACTCTACGAGATCGAGCGGGATACCAAAGACCTGCCGCCGGATAAGCGCCGGAAAATCCGACAAACCAGAGCCAAACCACTTGCTGACGCCCTGCATCAATGGATGCTGGCGCATCGCCAGAAAGTACCGGATGGCTCCGGCACCGCCAAAGCGTTGGATTACAGCCTCAAACGTTGGGCAGCGCTGACGCGCTATCTGGACGATGGTTCTGTGCCCATCGACAATAACTGGGTGGAAAACCAGATCCGACCCTGGGCGCTGGGGCGCAGCAACTGGCTGTTCGCGGGATCACTGCGCAGTGGTCAGCGTGCGGCTGCGGTGATGACGCTGATCCAGTCGGCCAAGCTGAACGCGCATGATCCGTATGCCTATCTGAAGGATGTGCTGACCCGACTGCCGACGCAGAAGAACAACGCCATCAACGAGCTATTGCCCCACAACTGGACCCCGGCTATACCTGACAAGGTGTGATGGCCGGACGCTTACTGAGATCAACTCTTTTTCCAAGCTGGCTGAAGTGTTCAGTTTGAATTCAGACTTCTGTGATTACCTAGACTTATCACTTGGGTTTAGGAGCTGGTAAGTAAAAATTGCTTGTCACAGCTTCAGGAGAATTCGTTATGGAATTTAGCCGTCGATATTGGATTACGCTTTCTTTCTTCGGTGTGATTGCTCTGGTTCTCCTTTGGGGCGAGCACAAGGTTCATATTCTCGGCGCACTGCCGTGGTTGATTCTCCTGCTGTGCCCGCTAATGCATATATTTATGCACGGAGGCCATTCCGGACATCAACATGGTCCGAAAAAGGAAGATCACCATGAGCAATGAAGCAACTGACTACGGGCTCTGGAGTCTCGTCGTCCTGAACTCTGCTGTTTTTATCTTTTTTGCGTTCAGCTTTTTCAAGCCTAAAACTAAGCGCGACTGGCGCTCGTTTGGTGCCTTTAGTGCGTTTCTGGTCGCGTTGTTTACTGAAATGTACGGTTTCCCGTTAACTATTTACTTCCTTGCGGGCTGGTTACAAAGCAGCTACCCAGATGTTGACTGGTTTTCCCATGACAGCGGGCATTTACTGGAAATGTTGTTTGGGTGGCAGGGTTCTCCCCACTTCGGGCCATTCCATTTGCTGAGTACCGCTTTCATTGCGGGTGGATTTTATCTGATCGCGGCCGGTTGGCGCACACTGTACACCGCTCAGAAAGAGAGCAAACTCGCCACCAGTGGGCTTTATGCCTGGGTTCGTCATCCGCAATATGTCGGGTTTGCACTGATCATGTTTGGCTTTCTCCTGCAATGGCCGACGCTGCTTACCCTGGCAATGTTTCCGGTACTCCTATGGATGTACTCACGTTTGTCCATTCATGAGGAGAAAGATATCGAGAAAGAGTTTGGGGAGGCGTGGCGCGACTATGCGGCTAAAACACCACGGTTTATCCCAAGTTTCCGGGATTTTCGACAACGGATTTAGCTTCATGGCCAGGGCGCTGAATTGGCATCGCAACGACGTGCGTTCAACTTAAGGAGAGTAAGCCATCATGGATATCAAAAGCTTTGGTGAGTTGATCGAGTGGACCCGAGACCTGCACACGCATCTGGCCCAGTGTCTCGGGCACTGCGCCACGCGGCATGAGGAGGAAAGGGCAGGAGCGTTACTGGAGTATCTTGCATCTCACGAATCGGAACTTGCACGGATCGTCGAAGAGTTTGAGGGTCAGAGTGCCAGTAACACACTGGAAACACGGGTCTATGACTACCTCAGACACAATCCGATAGAAACACACCGCACCTGCGACGAGCCATACGCCAAACTGGATTTCCAGGGAATCTACCGCGAGGTTATGGATTTCCATGAGCAAGTCATGAATCTGTACAAGAATCTTTTGGGCAAAGCGGAAATCCCGGAAGCTCGAGAGTTGCTGGAAGGACTACTGGAGATGGAAACGAACGAGTCTATGCGCCTGGCCCGGCAAATAGGACGGATGGACGATCTGTGATTCATTACAGGCTTTCCTGCTTTCTTCTAATTGTTTTGTTTTCTGCCCCTCTTCTGGCGAGCACGACTTCGGCGGTTTCTTTAATTGAACGCATGGAGCAGTTGCTTTGGTCAGACAGTAGTCACGGCCGCTCCACCATGCGTATCGAGAGTGACTACTGGACTCGGGAGCTGCAGTTGGAAGCCTGGATGAATCGGCCCGATCACACCTTGATCCGGATTCACTCACCGAAAAAAGAGGCTGGCGTTGGCTCGCTGAGAATCGGCGATGCCATGTGGAATTACCTTCCCAAAGTTGATCGCACCATCAAGATCCCGCCGTCAATGATGCTGCAGCCATGGATGGGGTCCAACTTCAGCAATGATGATCTGGTCAAGGATAGCTCCTTTGTCGACGACTACACCCATGAGGTTGCCGGGGTCGATGATTCAGGCGAGGTGCCGGTGTACCGGGTCGTCTCAACACCACGGCCCGACGCGCCGGTGGTCTGGAGCCAGCTTGAATTCGAGATCCGCGCGGACGCTATTCCCGTGTCCCGAACGATCATCCACATTGAATCCATTGAATTCGATATTCCTGTAGACGAGGCGCTTTTCTCATTGCGTCGCCTGCGCAACCCGGAATGAGGCTCCGCTATTAGCATCGTCAATGTCCAGCATGTGTCGCGGATTTATCAGCAGGATTCCATCGCCGTCAAGGCGCTGAACGATGTATCCGTGGCGATCGAGCCCGGTGAGTTCACAACGCTGGTGGGGCCGTCGGGTTCGGGCAAGACTACCCTACTGAACCAGATCGGGGCCCTGGACGAACCGGATACGGGGCGCATTCAGGTGGCGGGTGAGGAAATCACCGGGCTCAGCCGCAAGAAGCGCACCATTCTGCGGTTGTGGAAAATCGGTTTTGTGTTTCAGGAATACAACCTTATCGGCGTCTTGTCGGCTCAGGAGAATGTGGAGTATGTGCTGATGCTTCGCGGCATTCCGTTTCGGGAACGACGGGCCGAGGCCCGGCGCATTCTCGCGGAGGTCGGGCTGCAGGGGATGGAACAGCGTCTGCCCCATGAACTCTCCGGCGGCCAGCAACAACGTGTCGCGGTGGCCAGGGCCATCGTCAGTAAGCCTGCGATTGTCCTGGCCGATGAGCCAACCGCCAATCTCGACTCCGCGACCGGTGCGGCCCTGCTGGACCTGATGCGGGGTCTGAACTCGGAGCACGGTATTACCTTTGTGTTTTCCACCCACGATCCGATGGTGATGGAGCGAGCGCGCCGGGTGATTCATCTGCGGGATGGCGGTGTCGAGCGTGAGGAGCTGCGACCGTGATCGCGTGGCTGCGACTGGCGTTCGGCAATCTTCGGGTCAATCGTCGGCGTACCGGCATCACGCTGCTGTCGGTGGCCGTGGGCGTCGGAGGTCTGGTGTTTCTCTGGGCTTTTATCGATGGCATCAATGCCCAGATGATCAACAACATGACCGGTTATGTAACCGGCGACCTGAAAGTGCACCAGCGCGGATTTCACGACGACCGGGAAATGAACATTGCCGTTGCCGAGCATTGGAACCTTGCTGAGGAAATGTCCTCCGTAACCGGTGTCGCAGCGACCACGCCCAGGGTGACGGGCAATGCGCTGGCCAGCCATGCCGACCAGTCACGGGCCTTGCAGGTGATGGGGGTCGACAGCACAACAGAGCCGCAGGTAACCCGGCTTGATCGGTCGATCATCCACGGGCGCTATCTGGAGGGGGACAATGAGATCGTTATGGGCGTGGACGCCGCCAGTGCCCTGAGTACCTCCCCGGGAGATGAGCTGGTGCTGGTGGTTCAGGCAGCGGACGGCTCCATTGGCGCAGACCGGTTCGAGGTGGTGGGTGTTTTCGAAACCGGCATCAAACGTATTGATGGATTTGTAGCCCAGATGCCCCTGGCATCCGCCCAGACACTGTATGCTTTTGAAGGGCGGTTTACCGAGATTGCTGCCCGCGTAGAGGACTCTGACCAGCTCGAAGCGGTGGTTGGAAGCCTGCGCAACCAGCTACAGGAACGCAATGTGGAAGTCCTGGGCTGGCCGGCGCTGATGCCTTCGCTGGTGCAAATGGTCGCGTTTCACGACGCCGTCGCCTACATCGTCATCTTCGTGGTGTTTGTGGTGGTGGCGGCCGGCATCGTCAATACCATTCTGATGTCGGTGCTGGAACGTGGTCGGGAATTCGGGGTAATGATGGCTCTGGGTACCCCCAGCAGCCGGATTATCTGGCTGGTGCTTCTGGAAACGACGATTCTGGCCGGCCTGGGCTACCTGTTGGGGCTGGTGCTGGGGCTGTCACTGACCGGTTACTTTGGTTCCCAGGGGCTGGACTTCAGTGCCTATATCAAGGCCATGGATACCATGCCGGGGCTGAGCAGCATCGTCTATCCCACCATCGAATTCTCCCGCCTGGTGGTGATTGGCATCGTGGTTGTGTCGGTGGCCCTGCTGGCGGCACTGCTCCCGGCCTGGAAAGCCAGCCGCAACAGCCCGCTGGAGGCGATGGGTGCGCGGCGCAATGTAGTCAATCGAATCCGCCGTATCCGCTGGGAAGTGACGTCTGACCACCGGCTGCTGATTTTTGCGCAAATGGCACTACGCTCGGTATTCCGAAATCCCAGACGGTCGGTGATTACCGCCTCTGCGACGGCATTTGGGCTGGCGGCCTATCTGTTCCTGTACGCCTTCGCGGATGGTTTCTTCGAGCAGATGATCCACAACTCAACACAGCAGCTCAGCGGACATGTGCAGGTAATGGAGGCGGGGCACGACATTGATCTGTCGCCGGCACTGCGCATTGCCGGCAGCCAGGCATTGCGTCAGCAGTTGCAGGAGCGGCCAGAAGTCGAGGCCGCCGCTCCCCGGGTGGTGCTACGTGCCATGGTGGCAAATCCCGGGCAAAGCCTGCCGGTGGAACTGGTGGGTATTGCACCGGAACAGGAGAGGGCCGTTACGGAGCTTTCCGGGTATATGGCGCAGGGCACTTACGTTCAGCCCGGGGAGAAGGGGATTGTGGTCGGGCAGAAACTGGCCGAGGAACTGAATGCCCGGTTGGGGGATAAGCTGGTCATCACGGTTCAGCAGGCTGGCGGCGATCTTGCCTCCAGCGCCCAGGCCATTCGCGGTATCTACCGCACCGGCAGTGACCTGTTCGACACAGAGTATGCATTCATCGATATCAATGCAGCCCGAACACTGGGCGGCCTGCAGGAGGACGAAGTTTCACGGATCGTGCTGAGGCTGTCAGATCGCTCAGACAGTGTGGCCCTGGCACAGACCCTGAACCAGTCGTCGCCTCTGACCAACCACGGGCTGGTGGCCCAGGACTGGGAAACCTTGCTGCCTGTGGTTGTGCAGATGGTTGAGATGAGCAAGGTGGATTTCTATCTCATTCTGTCGGTGGTCTTTGTGGTGGTCGCGATTGGCGTCATGAACACCATGGTGATGTCGGTGATGGAGCGTACCCCGGAACTGGGCGTCATGCTGGCATTGGGTACGAGAGGCGGACAATTACAGCTGACGATTCTGTTTGAGGCATTCTTTCTTGCGGTGTTGGGTATGGTGGCAGGAACGGTGGTTGGCGGCCTGCTTGTGTTCTGGCTTGGCCAGACCGGTATTGATCTGTCCTCGGTCAGTCGCTCTCTGGAAGCCATCCCCGGTATCACCGACCGCATCTATCCGGTGTTGATTTTCGATCATGTCTGGCTTCCCAGCCTGCTGTTGTTCCTGTGCTCCGTGCTGGTAGCGCTGTACCCGGCGTGGCGGGCCTCACGACTGGACCCGGTTGAGGCCATTCGGCATGGTTGATCGCACTCCACTGGTGGCGGTGGGCCTGGCCTGGCTGATGCTGGCTTCGAACGCTGCGGCTGATTTCAGCCATTCCGGATCGCTCAAGAATCTCAGTGCCGGGTCGCGCTCGCTGGTTGATGAGGATCGTTACTTCTCGAACCTTACCCGCCTGCGTCTGGAACCCCGCTATCGATATGAAGACTGGGTTCTGGATGCAGCCTACGACCTGGAGCTGGTGACCGGCAGTTTTCTGGACAGCCCGGAATTCGCCCTGCTCAGAGAGGTTCCCGATCCACGCTACTGGGATCTTCAGGGCGACGTGTATGAGTCAGGGGATGTGTTGGCGCGTCACCAACTCTACCGAGGCACCATACAGTGGCGCTCGCCAGCCGGGGATTTCCGATTTGGGCGCCAACAGGTGAACTGGTCCACCGCCCTGATCTGGAACCCCATGGACATTCTCAATCCTGTCAGCCCCCTCAATCTGGAACCTGATGAACGAATTGGCGTGGACGCCGTGTTATGGGACAGCCCCTGGGGGGCAACTGGCCGAATCAGCGCTGTTCATGCCCCGCAACACGGTGATAAAGAGGCCAGCACGGCGGCGAGGGCCAAGCGTTTTGTTGCCGGGGTCGATGCCAGTGTGATGATCGGCGATTTTGCAGGCACGACCAAAGCGGGTGTCAGCGGCAGTAGCTCAGTGGCCGGCACCGGTTGGCGTACTGAACTCGTCTGGAGCGAAGCAGATACTGGCGATGGTTACTGGCAGGGCGTGGCAGATCTGAACTGGGCGTATCGCAACGGCTTTAACCTGGCATTGGAGTATTTCTACAACGGTCAGCCCGCACGGCCCGGAAACCTGGACCTTTTGAGGCTGGTTTCCACCCGCCCACTGTATACCGGGCGCCATTATATCGGGCTGCTGGCATGGCAGGATATCAATCCGTTCTGGCAGTATCGCGTGGTGGTCATCCGCAATGCCGATGATGCCAGTTGGGTACTTTACCCCCGGTCCACATGGACGCTGCCATTCAAACGGGAAATTTATCTCACGGCAGGAGCCCAATGGTTCGGAGGCGACAACGACAGCGAATATGGGAGATTAGAGCCGGTCGGGCTAATGGAGTTACAATGGTTTTTCTGAACATATAGTTAGGAATTATATGATAAATAGCCGATGATCTTTTCGTAAGATGACCGGCTATGTTTTAACATGATGTTCGCTGCACCGATTTAGTGATGATTATGGTTAATAGGCGCTCTCTCTGATTGTTCTTTTCCGTAATTAACTTCGCGTGATTCATCCTGGTTTGCCTGAGATTTTTTTACCATCCCATGGTTTTGTTTCTCATGCATACGGTGCATGTGCATGCTTTTAGTATGCTCTGTTTTGTTAGGGTAACTGGTTTTGTTAGGGTAACTGCGTTCTTCATTGATGCGATCGGCCAAGCCGCCGGCCGTGGCCATGGTTGAAAATGCAGCCATGATTGCAGTAACGATAATTAGTTTTTTCATAATGTTGATCTCTCTTTCTATAAGCTGACTCGGTAATTCAAGTCAGGTTCAGGTTGGTATGGTTTACTTGCTGGCGTTAGAACGCCGGCTGCTCAGCATTCGAGTCAGGCGGTGCCTGCGTCTCCGCGAGCTGACTTTGCCGCATGGTTTACCCTGCGGTATTTTTTTGCTTTTTCTCCAATGCCTTATGATAGGCGCGACCCTCTTTCGTCATCATTTGCAGGCGAGCCTCCATACCTACCTCGGAAATGGCATGGCGCGTCATGTCCCTGTGCAAACGCCGCATATCGTCATTCTGAAGAATCTTTTCAACGGACTCGGTGTTCATCATTTGGCTGTGCATGGCCTTCATGTTCTTATTGTCTGACATGTTGCCTGCAAGTACGGATGTTGAAATCGTGACGGCTGCTGCAAATACAAATAACGTTTTCATTATTACACCTCCGGGTTGTTTGATGGCTCTATTGAAACATCGGTTTCTGAAATGACCCTGAATTTTAATAAAAAACAAAGAATCTCGATATTCCTAACCTATTGAACTATTCTTTGGTCATGAAAATACGTCGACGTTCCGGCCAAAGTCGGACTCAAGCAATAAACATGCGAATCATTGGAGAAAACCATGTCATACACAATCAATCGAATTATCAAAGATGCTGATTTTGAAGAGGTCGATAAAAGGACGCGGCAGGCACTTACTGACCACAGCTTCGGGGTGTTGACGGAAATCGACGTCAAAGCCACCATGAAGAAAAAACTGGACAAGGATATGCTTTCTGAGGTTGTTCAGGCGATCTGAAACGTTAAAAACCTCCCGGATGCTGTTGCCGGGAGGTTTTCCACTTTTTCAGGCTACTCCTCTACAGCTCAGGGCCTGCTCAAAGCATCTTTTTCAGCTCACCATAATCACCACCGGTGCGCAGCACCACGGTCACATCATTATTGTTGCGGTTGCGAAAAAACCAGCCATGGTTGCCAGTTAATGCCGGTGGTCACATGGACAGGCACCGATGTACTGCCTCTCGCCCAATGGGTTTTCTTGCCGTTGTTAACAGTATTGGTTGTCAAATGGATGTTTCTTGGATGGTTGATCTTGAGAGACAAATGAAAGAGTGATAATGGTGAGATGGGGAAGCAAATTTTTATATATTTAATGCGCAATAAATAGTCGGCCACCTTTTATAATAAGTGGTCGACTATTTGTTTGACTTGCTAATTCTGAAATTTCATTAAAGAATGGTTATGATCCATGTCTTTGTTGCCTGATTCACTTTCTTCGTATTTCAAAGCTGATTCACTAATATTCCGGTGATTGGTTTTGTTTTGTGTGCAGATCATTTCAGGTTTTTCTGCACTGATTGTTTTGTTCGGGTAACTGCGTGCTTCATTGATACGATCCGCCAAGCCCGAGTTGGCAGTAGCCATGGTTGAAAATAAGGCAGTGACTGCAGCAGCGATAATTGCTTTCTTAATGATATTTTCCTTTCTTGCCATAAACAGGCTCAGTAATTCAGCTCGGTTTCAGGTTTGTGTGTTTTACTTGTCCGCGATCAGGGCATCGACTGCTCAACATTTGAGTTAGCCGGTGCTTGTGTCTCCGCGAGTTGACTTTCCCGCAGGGGTTACCCTGCGGTGTTTTTCTCCCTTTGTTCTAGTGCCTTATGATAGGCTCGGCCCTCTTTCGTCATCATTTTCACGCGAGCCTCCATACCCAACTCAGAAATTGCATAAAGCGTCATGTCCCTGTGTAAACGCTGCATATCCTCATTCTGAAGAATGTTTTCAACGGGTTTTGTGTCCATCACTTGGTTGTGCGTGGCCTTCATATTCTTATTTTCTGATATGTTGCCTGCAAGTACGGATGTTGAAAAAGTAACTGCTGCTGCAAACACAAATAATTTTTTCATAATTACACCTCCTGTTTGGTTGGTGAATGCAGTTAATCATTAGTTTCTGAAATGAATCTGAAATATAAAAAATATATTTTTGATATTTGTCAACGGCCGAAAATTGATTGGGTTGTGCGAGGGGTGTGCGGATATAATTATTTTATTGTTAAATAGGCTGTGTCGCCGAACAATACGAAGTAAGGGGCTTGAACTGACCTATCGGAAGTACATAGGGACTTTGTGTTCGCTTATTTCTGTTCTCTGTCCTCGTGATCATAAAGGCGATGCGTTTACGATGACGCTGCACAGTCACATCGTTATGGATTCCTTTGAACAGGTTCCGTCCGGAGGCTGCACCGGGGCGTCCGCTGTCGTTGTCAGCAGCGAGCTTGGGTTAGCCCGCCATCAGCATCCAGACGGCCCCAAGGCTGGCCAATGTGCTCACCAGGGGGATAACCCCCATTTTGAACTGGAACGCACAGAGAAACGCCACGGCTGAGAGTGTCAGCATCGGCACATCTACGCTGGCAAGATGGGGCAGTTGCATGTTGACACCATACTCCGAGAAGAGGAATTGCTCGGCGAACAGTGCGCTGATCGCAAACCAAAGTGCCAGGTTGGCAATCACTCCAACGACGACGGCAGTGACGGCCCCAAGGGCGGAAGAAATGTCTTGGTTTGCGCGTAGTTTCTCCACGTAGGGCGCACCGGCAAAGATCCACAGAAAGCAGGGCAGAAACGTCACCCATGTGGTCAGCAGGGCGCCAATAGAGGCGAAGAGGAGCGCAGACTCGCCGGCAGCATCGCGGTAGGCTGCGAGAAATCCAACGAACTGTGTGACCAGAATAAGGGGCCCTGGCGTTGTCTCCGCCAGGCCGAGGCCCTCCAGCATTTCACCGGGCTGGAGCCACTGATAGTTCTCAACTCCTTGCTGGGCCACGTAGGAGAGCACCGCATAGGCGCCGCCAAAAGTGACCGTCGCCATCTTTGAGAAAAACACGGCAATCTGTGAATACACTTGGTCGTAGCCCAGGGCGGCCAGCAACCCGAACACGGTTAGTGCCCAAAGTATCAGACAGGTCAGGGCGGCACGCCGGGTGCCCGGGCGCACAATGGTTTCGGTGCTGACTAACGACTGATTAGCCTCCGTATTGTCCGGCCCAAGTCTACGTGCTATCAGGTAGCCCGTAATGCCCGCCGTCAGAACCACGATCGGAAACGGTACGCTGAAAACAAACAAGGCCAGAAAACCGGCAACGGCGAGGAACGGCCTCAAGGTGCCTTTGAGTGCTCGTTGCCCGATTCGTATCAAGGCCTGAACAACAATTGCGAGCACCGCCGCTTTCAGGCCGAAAAAAACACCTTCAACAAGAGTCAGGTCACCGACGGTGACATACGCCCAGGACAAAAGGAAAATCGCCAGGGCACCGGGAATGATGAACAGCAGGCCTGCAATAACCCCGCCCCTCACACCATGCATTAGCCAACCGATGTAGGTGGCAAGTTGCTGAGCCTCAGGCCCGGGTAACAGCATGCAATAGTTCAGGGCGTGTAGAAATCGAGACTCATCCAGCCACTTCCTCTCGTCTACAATAATCCGGTGCATTAGCGCGATCTGCCCTGCCGGGCCGCCGAAGCTGAGAAGACCGATCCTAATCCAGACTATCAGCGCTTCCCTGAAAGAAACTTCACTCATTAGCCCTTTTCCTTGATTACATTATTCAATATCGTTTATTTGTGCCTCGTCCCTGAGGCTGTCGCAGTGGTGCGTACTTTACCAGTTACAGCATTTTCTTCAGTTCACCGTAATCACCGCCGGTGCGCAGTACCATGGTCACATTGTTGTTGTTGCGGTTCCGAAAGAACCAGCCGTGGTTGCCGGTAAAGGCGGCCTCAAGCTCGCCTTCATCCTCCGGGACGCCCCGGCCCTTTTCGTAAGAGATGGACCGGCCGGCACCATCGCCATGGGTGTCAAAGTTAACGGGGCCACCTTCGGATTCCCAGGAAAACCGGGCGATGGCGCCCTCATTCATGGTGAGCTTGAACTCCGTACCCTGGCCCGGCGTCAGCACAAAACGAACCTCATCTTTCCATTCGGTTTCGTCGGCGGTTGCTGGAGCAGGCTCTTCCGGCGCAGGCTCGGCTTCCGGAGCTGCTTCGGCAGTGGCGGCGGGCTCAACCGATGCTGGCGCCGGCGCTTCTGTCTGGGGTTGCACCGCCACCATTTGCGCGGCGGCATCGGCGGCCGCTTCTTCGGCCAGCTGTTCCTTGATTTCACCCATCTCGGTCAGGCCCAGAACCCGGCCGGCACCGGTCGGGTCCAGCGCATACTCGGCGGGCATGACCACCGTCACCAGCAGCACCAGTGCAACTATAGCGGCGATGATGGTGGATCGAATCAGTTTGGCGGTGGAGGGTAGTTCCTCCCGGTTTGGTCTATTGGTGTTGTACATAACGAATCTCCAGAATTAAGCGACAAAATAACCGGTGAGCTGATAGCCGAAGAGCAGGAAGCCTGCGCTCATCATGGCCACATTGGCGGTGTAGGCATGGCGGAAAAAGCCGTCGGTTTTACGCCAGAAGCTGATGGCGATCAGGATCATGGCCAGGGCGATGAGCTGGCCAATTTCCACCCCGACGTTAAACGCCAGCAGGTTTGGCACCAGGCCGTCCGGTGAGATGTCGTATTCGATGATTTTTGAAGACAGGCCAAAGCCGTGGAAGAACCCGAAGATTAGCGTGGCGGCCTTGGTGTTCGGCTGAAAACCAAACCACCGTTGATAGGCACCGATGTTGTCCAGCGCCTTGTACACGATGGATAGCCCGATAATGGCATCAATGATGTAGCTGTTGATGCCAATGTTGAAATACACCCCCAGCAGCATGGTGGTGGAGTGCCCTACCGCAAACAGGCTCACGTAGATCGCGATGTGTTTCATCTGGTAGAGGAAGAAGATGACACCTAGCAGGAATAGCAGGTGGTCATAGCCGGTGACCATGTGCTTGGCCCCCAGATACATGAAGGCGATCAGGTTAACCCCGGTGATCTCCTGGATATAACCTTTATCGCCTTCGGCGACGGCATGGGCGAGTACATCGGCGCTCATGCTGAATAGCCCGAGGGTCAGAACAATCCATAACAGACGGTATCCGCCGGTGGCATGACGCCTACGCCGAAAGCCGCCAAGCAAAGTTGACAACATAAAGACTCCAATTGTGTTCGTTCAGTCAGCTGCAGAGCAGCGAGAATCAGGCAATCAGAGCGGGTTTTGGAGGACGTTCCAGGCGATAACGAAAATTCTGGGGCGAGGCTCCGGCGAAAGACAGGGGTTGCCGGTGTGAGATGACTTGTGCAGGTGTGAGCGTAATGGTCAGCCGATCTGCCGTTTCATGGGTGTGGTTGCCGGAGTCGTGGTGCTGGTGAGAACCGTGTGAACTCTCGCCGTGATCCTCCAGGCTATGACTGTGGGAATGATCACCATGATCAGTCACGTCCAACCCTGTGAACTCTGCAATGCCATGGGAAGATGCTTCACCAATGGTGGAGAGCGTCATGCCAGCCAGTGCGATGAGCATAACCATCAGTGGCAACAGTGTTCTGTGTCGAATGGTGGCGATCATGGGCGTCAGTGCACTGGCTCGGTCATGGGCATCGTCGGGATAACCCAGCTTCGGTAGTTGTATTGCTTGAGCGAATGAGGATACCTTTCTCGCCAAACGGATAACAATTAAATGTTAAAAATGTTCCGAAGGGTTCACGCCTGCCGGGGCTTTTGTGGAGAGCAATACAATGACCTGGCTCATAACCAAATACGCCATCACCGCCGCCCTGGTGGTACTGATTTCGGAAGTCGCCAAGCGCAGCGATAAACTCGGCGCACTGATTGCCGCGCTGCCCATGGTGACTGTGCTGGCTATGGTCTGGATGTATGTGGAACATCAGCCGGCAGACAAGATTGCCAACCATGCCTGGTACACTTTCTGGTATGTGCTGCCCACCTTGCCGATGTTCTTGTTGTTTCCGTTCCTGTTACCCCGTTTGGGATTCTGGTTGTCGCTGGCGGTCAGTGCCGTGCTGACCATGATCTGTTTTGTTTCCCTGGCACTCGTAATGAAACGATTCGGCGTTGGTTTGATGTAAATTCAATAGCCAGATCAGAGCACGTGTCTGATTGTTTTGAGCGAGATCAAAAAATCCATTATTTAGGATAAATCTTTCAGTCACAGTTCAGGTTGCCCCTCTAGCATTCTCCGCATAACAGCCTTTTGCGGAGAATTCACTTTGCGTTATCTCAGACACCTTCCAAAACTGGGCATGGCCACGATGCTGGCCATCTCAGCCTTGCCCGCAGCGGCCCAGCAGGAGCTGGGCCTGACGTCGGCCATTGAAATCGCCATACGGAATGACCCCTGGCTGCAAGGCAGTGTTTATCAGGAACAGGCCCTCAGGGAAGAAGCGGTGGCGCAGGGCTCGCTGCCTGATCCCCGCTTGACGCTCGGGCTGGCAAACCTGCCAACAGACACTTTCGATCTCGGGCAAGAGGCAATGACCCAGACCATCGTTGGCATTACCCAACGCTTTCCCCGGGGGGACAGCCGCCGGATTGCCAAAGCCAGGGTGCTGCAGATGGCGTCAATACAACCCCGCCAGCGAGACAATCGTGAACTCAAGGTGACCGAAACAGTCTCCCACCTGTGGCTGGAGGTCTGGCGCGCTCAGCAAAGTGTACAGCTGATCGAGAGCAGCCGTAGCCTGTTCGAGCAGTTGGAAGACGTTGCCCAGGCTGGCTACCGCTCGGCCACAATGAGCGCCCGGCAGCAGGACGTGATTCGCGCATCCGTCGAGCTGACCCGGCTGGATGACCGGCTAACGGCACTGTCAGCAGAGCTCAGTTCCAGCCGTGAGGCGCTGGCGGAGTGGGTGGGTGCATGGATTGACGAACATGCTGGAATCCGTGCCGACCTCCTGTCTGTTGACGACACCATACCGCCGTATTTGACAGCACTGTCTGCGAACGGCAGTCCGAAGGTCGATAGCGTGCTGGCGATCGACCACCCGATGATTCGTGCCACGGATGAACTGATTGAGGTGCGGACTCTGGAGGTTGACCTGGCGAAACAGGCCTACAAACCGGAGTGGTCGCTTTCTGCACAGTACGGATACCGCGATAGAGCCCCCAATGGTCAGGACCGGGCCGACCTTTTCTCCGTCGGTATCAGTGTTGATCTCCCACTATTCACCAGTAACCGCCAAGACCGGAACCTCAAAGCCTCCTTGGCCCGGGCAGAGACCGTTAAAACCGAACGTATGCTGCAGCTGCGCCAGTTGCAGGCGTCAGCCCGCAGTGCAGTGGCGCGCATCGAGCGCCTGGATGAGCGCATTACACGTTACCGGGAAACCCTGCTGCCTCAGATGGAGCAGCAGGCCGAAGCCGCCCTGAGTGCTTACAACTCTGACGATGGTGATTTTGCCGAAGCCGTGCGTGCGCGTATTGCCGAGCTGAATGCCCGCATCGAGCTGGTTCAGATGGTGGCCGAGCGCGCCAGGTCGCAAGCCAGTTTCGATTACGTCACCGCCGGCGCGGACAACGCCTCACCCTCTTCATCGACTCGATATCAGGACTGACAACTATGGCCAATTTCATTCGCCCTCTGGGCTTTCTCGTGCTGGGTGGTTTTGCCGGTGCCGGCATTAGCTGGTGGCTGGCGGCTGGCGCAAGCATGGATCACACCGCTGATCCTGCACATTCACAGGCCCAGGAGCCGCTTTACTGGGTGGCCCCCATGGACCCTGATTTCAGAAGGGACAAACCGGGCAAGTCGCCCATGGGGATGGACCTTGTGCCGGTTTATGCGGACGGCGGAGCCGCGGATGACCCAGCGGGCACCGTCCGGATATCGCCCGCCGTGACCAACAACCTGGGTGTGAGGACCGGCACGGTTATCCAGGGGCGCCTGCCACTAAACATCACCACCGTCGGGCACGTCCAGTATAACGAGGACGCCATGGCCCATGTGCATCCCCGTGTTGAGGGCTGGATTGAGGCGCTGTATGTGAAGGCGGAGGGGGAGCCGGTTGAACAGGGCAAGGCCTTGTACTCGTTGTATTCGCCCACCCTGGTTAACGCTCAGGAGGAACTGGTTCTGGCGTTGAACCGGGGCAACGAGAATCTGGTCCGTGCTGCAGAGCAGCGTCTATTGGCGCTGAATGTTCCAACCAGCCTGGTACGGAGCCTGAAGGATACCCGCGAAGTGCGCCGTACACTGACGGTCTACGCACCGGCGACCGGGGTTATCGAGAGTCTCAATGTGCGCGAAGGGATGTTCATCAAACCCGGCGACCAGGTGGTGACCATTGCCTCGCTGGACGAGGTCTGGGTTCTGGGCGAGATGTTCGAGAGCCAGATTGCCGCAGTTAAGCCCGGTGATCGGGCGGTGATGACATTGGATTATATGCCGGACCGGCAGTGGCGGGGGCAGGTGGATTACGTCTATCCGGAGATCAACACAACAACCCGCACGGCCCGGGTCAGACTGCGCTTTGATAACACCGACGGTGCCTTGCGCCCGGGTATGTTCGCCCGGCTGAACATACAGGGAGAGCGTGGTGACCGGCGAATGTTAGTGCCCCGGGAATCCGTGATCCGTACCGGCCAGAGTGACCGTTTGGTGCTGGCTCTGGAAAAAGGAGCGTTCAAATCGGTTAACGTCGATGTTGGGCGCGTAGGTGAGGAGTATGTGGAAATTCTGCAGGGGGTAAGCCCCGGCGACATGGTGGTCACCTCGGCGCAGTTTCTGATCGATTCAGAATCCAGCAAAACCTCTGACTTTCTGCGTATGTCGCCCCGACCGACGGAGATGGATCACAGCGCCCATGGCATGCAGCATGAAGGGGGCCACTGATGATCGCGTCGCTGATTTACTGGTCGGTTCGTAACCGTTTTCTGGTTGTCATGGCAGCACTGCTGCTGACCGGTCTGGGACTGTACTCCCTGAAGAACACGCCAGTGGATGCACTGCCGGACCTGTCGGATGTCCAGGTCATCATTAAAACCAGCTACCCGGGGCAGGCGCCTCAGGTGGTGGAGGATCAGGTTACCTATCCGCTGACCACCGCCATGCTGTCGGTGCCGGGGGCGCAAACCGTTCGAGGCTATTCGTTCTTCGGTGACTCCTACGTTTATGTGATCTTTGACGAAAACACCGATATGTACTGGGCCCGCTCACGGGTGCTCGAATACCTGTCGCAGGTGGCGCCGAACCTGCCGGAGCAGGCCCGGCCGCAACTGGGGCCTGACGCCACCGGCGTGGGCTGGGTGTATCTGTACGCCTTGGTAGACCGCACCGGGCAGCACGACCTGAGCCAGCTCCGAAGCCTTCAGGACTGGTTCCTGAAGTATGAGTTACAGACGGTACCCGGTGTTTCGGAAGTGGCCACGGTGGGTGGCATGGTCAAGCAGTACCAGGTGCAGGTGAGCCCGGAAAAGCTGCGTACCCTGGGGATTCCCTTGTCCCACATTGAAACCGCCATAAAACGCGGCAATCAGGAAGTGGGGGCTTCTGTCATTGAAATGGCCGAGGCCGAGTACATGGTGCGGGCCTCGGGCTATATCCAGTCCCGGGAAGACCTGCTCTCAATTCCGCTGGGTCTCGACGACAACGGCACCCCCGTTTTGTTAAAGGATGTGGCCAGCGTAGAAGTTGGGCCGCAGATGCGCAGGGGCATTGCCGAGTTGAATGGCGAGGGCGAAACGGTCGGCGGCGTTATTGTGATGCGTTTTGGTGAAAACGCCCAGGAGACCATACGGGGGGTGAAAGCCAAACTGGAGTCTTTGCAGAGCAGCCTGCCGGACGGCGTCGAGGTGGTCACGGTGTATGACCGCTCCGGGTTGATCGATCGCGCTGTGACCAACCTCTGGAACAAATTACTGGAAGAACTTCTCGTTGTGGGGCTGGTGTGCGTGATCTTCCTGTTCCACGTGCGTTCGTCACTGGTGGTGATGGTCAGCCTGCCAGTCGGCATCCTGACAGCCTTCATCGTAATGTACTGGCAGGGCATCAATGCCAACATCATGTCGTTGGGTGGTATCGCCATTGCCATAGGCACCATGATTGACGGTGCCATCGTGATGATCGAGAACATGCACAAACACATGGAGCGTACACCGCTGACCCGTGAAAACCGCTGGCAGGTGGTGGCAAAGGCATCGGCCGAAGTGGGGCCGGCGCTGTTTTTCTCATTACTGATCATTACCGTCAGCTTTGTCCCGGTGTTCGTGCTGGAAGCCCAGGAAGGCCGAATGTTCTCGCCGCTGGCCTACACCAAAACCTATGCCATGGCGGCCAGTGCCGCTCTGGCGGTCACGCTGGTGCCAGTGCTCATGGGTTACTTCATCCGTGGCAAGGTGCTGTCGGAGCATCGAAATCCTGTAAACCGATTGTTGGTGTCGGGCTATCTGCCAATGCTGAAGGGTGTCCTGAAGTATCCGGTGACAACCCTGGTAGTGGTGGTTCTGATTCTGGCGTTGGGGCTGTGGCCTGCCTCCAGGATAGGCAGCGAATTCATCCCGCCTCTGGATGAGGGTGACCTGATGTATATGCCAACCACCTACCCAGGGATTTCCATCGGCAAGGCCCGGGAATTGCTGCAACAGACCGACCGGTTGATTGCCTCGCTGCCGGAAGTGGAAACGGTTTTTGGCAAGGTTGGCCGGGCAGAGACCGCGACAGACCCCGCCCCGCTGACGATGATTGAAACGTTTATTCAACTCAAGCCACGCGACCAGTGGCGTGAGGGCATGACCACCGAAAAACTGAAGCAGGAATTGAATGCCCTTATCCAATTTCCCGGCGTTACCAATGCCTGGGTGATGCCGATCATTACCCGGATTGACATGCTGGCGACCGGGATAAAAACGCCGGTTGGCATCAAGGTTGCCGGGCCTGAGCTGGCAACCATCGAGGCAGTGGGCAAGCAACTGGAAGCCATTCTTTCGAAGGTTCCCGGTACGGCATCTGTGTATTCCGAGCGCGTTGCCGGTGGCCGATACGTTCAAGCTGATATCGACCGATTACGGGCGGCGAGGTATGGCCTCAACATTGCCGATGTTCAGCAGGTGATCGCTTCGGCGGTGGGCGGGATTAACGTGTCTCAAACCATCGAGGGGCTGGAAAGATACCCTATCAATGTTCGTTACCCTCAGGATTACCGCGATTCCCCCGAGAAGCTCCGGCAGCTGCCGATCGTGACACCATCCGGCCAACGCATTGCCTTGGCGGATGTGGCCGACATTCGGATTGAGGACGGCCCTCCAGCAATAAAAAGTGAGAATGCCCGGCTTAATGGCTGGACCTTTGTGGACATCGAGGGTGTTGATGTTGGCAGCTACGTAGGACAGGCCATGGCGGCTGTAAATGATGAACTGCAGCTGCCGGCAGGCTACTCCGTGGCCTGGTCCGGCCAATATGAATACATGCTCCGGGCCAAGGAAAGGCTGACCTATGTGGTCCCGCTGACCCTGGCGATCATTGTCATACTGTTGTTTATGAGCTTCCGCCGCATTGCTGAGGTGGCGATGATCCTGGGCACACTGCCGTTTGCTCTGGTGGGCGCAGTCTGGTTTATGTATCTATTGGGTTACAACTTTTCGGTTGCCGTTGGAGTGGGATTCATTGCCCTGGCGGGGGTTGCCGTAGAGATCGGGGTCATCATGCTGGTGTACCTTAACCAGTCTTACCAGGCGATGCTTGAGAGTTGCGAGCAAAAAGGTCTTGAGCCCAGGCGTGAAACTCTCCGGCATGCCGTTCTGCATGGTGCCGGGTTGCGGGTTCGGCCGATCATGATGACCGGAAGTTCCATCATCATTGGGCTGTTACCCATCATGTTCGGCACCGGGACGGGCTCGGAAGTAATGGGGCGCATCGCAGCCCCGATGGTGGGTGGTATGGTCAGTGCTATGCTGCTGGCATTGTTGGTCATTCCCGTATTGTTCTACCTCTGGAAACGAAGGGGCCTTGCGCACCGATGACCTGCGTCAATTCTTGCCAAGAGAGGTTGTAGGTTTGGCCGCTATTTCAGGTTCGATTCAGTTTTATGGTCTTAACTGTAGTAGACACTCATCAACTGTGATGAAACGGAGAATGTCATGAACAGGTTTACAAGGTTAATCGCATGTTCCGTTCTCGTTTCCGCACCCCTTCTGGTGTTTGCCCAGGGCAACTCCGGGCAAATGCCGCGGGGTGGCATGATGAACCAGGAACAGATGCAGCAGATGCAACAGAACATGTCGCAGATGCAGGAAATGATGCAGGAAATGCGCAACGCCAAGTCGGATGCGGAGCGCCAGCGTATTCGTGAGAAGCACATGGAGTCCATGCAGCAGCACATGCAGATGATGCGTGGTGGCATGATGGGGCAGGGCATGGGCCAGGGCCAAGGGCAGGGCATGATGGGGCAGCACCAGGGCCAGATGGGCGGTGGCCAGGGCATGGGTAACCAGCCGAAAGGTCAGTCCGGCGGCAAAGGGCCTCGTTCGGGTGGCGCGGGTATGGAGCCGGAACAGCGAATGGAAATGATGGAACAGCGCCTGGAGCATATGCAGATGATGATGGAGCAAATGCTGGAGCACCAGGCGCAGGGCCAGAGAGGACGTTAAATAGCTCACTGACATGGAGCGTTTATGACCCTTAGAAAACACCCTGGCGATCTGTTGTTGCTGGGGCTCTTTTTACTGCCTGTCGTTGTTGTTGCTCCGGCGTTGCCCTGGGGCAGTCAGGGCTGGCTGTATTCGCTGGCGGAGCTAGCCGGGGTGTTTGCCCTGTCAGCGTTTCTGCTGGCAGGTATGTTGTCGGCCCGTATTCCCGGTATGGATCCCTGGTTTGGTGGCCTGGTGCGGCTATGGACCATTCACCGCTGGCTGGGGTTCTCGGCCTTTATGCTGGTGATGGCTCATGTGTTGTTGTTGGCACTGGCCACCTTGCCGATGTCTCTTGGCACCAGTGTTGCCACGCTGTTCCCGCCCCTGAGTCATTGGGAGGTCTGGGTTGGCTGGGCCGCCTTCCTCAACATGTTGGTTTTCATCGCGCCCACGCTGGGGTTCATTGGCACTCTGCACTATCAAAACTGGAAACGCCTGCATCTGCTGTCTGCGCCGGCACTGGTGTTGGCGTTGGTGCATACCTTGATGCTTTCAGCTACAGCCTGGGTCTGGTGGTTGCTCTCGGCCCTGGCTTTGGCGGCCATCGCCTGGCGTAAGTTATTGTCACCCCGTCTGGCCAGGAAACCCTATGTGGTAGACGGCATCGACAAACTTGCCCGGGATGTGGTGGAGCTTCGCCTGCGCCCGAAGGGCAAGGGGATTCGCTGGCGGGCTGGTCAGTTTGTGTATCTGACACCGATGGACCGCTCGCTGTTGGCCGGTTATGGGGAAGAACACCCTTACACCATCGCCTCGGGCTCCGGGGATGATGAACTAAAAATCGGCATTAAAGCGGTCGGCGATGCCACTCGGGCGTTGCTGGACATCAAGCCGGGGGCAGAGGTGCGAATCGAAGGCCCTTACGGGACCTTTTTTGAGAATGCGGCTTTGGCGCAGAAGGGTACTGGCCTGCCAGGTGAGCCGCGCAAGCAACTGTGGTTGGCCGGCGGTATCGGCATTACGCCGTTTGTTGCTGGCGCCCGGGACAGGGTCGGGAACACTGTGGCTCAGGGGCCAGATGCCTGTTTGTTCTACCTGGCCAACCGGCCGGAACGAGCCTATTACCTGGACGAGCTGGTCCGCATTGCCGAGGCCTGTGATGGCTTTGAGGTTCACACGCACTACATGAACGAACACGGCGTGATCACCCGGGATTATCTGGCCGAGCGCTGCTCGGATTTCGCCGAACGGGACATCTACCTGTGCGGGCCGCCGGGCATGATCAATCACCTGCAAACCCTGCTCAGGCACGAAGGCGTGCCTGCCCATCGCATTCACACGGAGGCGTTTGATTTCCTATGACCAGCAACCGAATTGCCTATACAGGATTTGTTGCCTTTGTCAGCGTAGTTCTGACATTGGTGGTGGTTAACCTGGTTCAGGGCAACCCCGAACCCACAGCAGGTGGTACCGCTGAGAATGCCGATGGTGAGTCGGTTTTCCGGCTCGATGATGTGGCGGAACACAATCATGCCGGCAGCTGTTGGAAGGTGATTAACGGTGTGGTGTACGACCTCACCGAGTACCTGCCGAATCACCCCACCGAGGAAGAGGTCTTCACCCGCTGGTGCGGTAAAGAGGCAACGTCGGCCTGGCTCGATAAGGGCAACGGCCGGCCCCACAGCCCTCGGGCCGCAGCCCGGCTGGAGGATTATCGGATAGGTGTGCTTGAAGGCGGCGCCCCGGCACCAGCACCGGTTGAAACCGCAGATTCGGCTACACAGCCCGCCACTGGCGATGACCGCCTTGGGCGAATGCTGTTGGGTTTGGCACCGGGTAATTATCTTGATGGCACCTACCGTGGCAACTTTATCGACCGTGGGCTGATTCAGGTAAGCCTGCAGTTCCGGCTTGAAGGCGGGCGAATCAAGGGAATGTCCTACCGGCACCTGTTCTATCGGGATGAAGACTATTTGAAGATGGACAGTTCCGCCGAGCTTTACCCGGTTTTGCGTCAGTATCAGCAGATCACGGAGCGCCTGGAGGGCGAGCCGATGGAGGCAATTTTCCGGTTGTATGAGCCAGAGAACGTGGTGGATGATATTGACGGCTACACCGGCGCAACGCTTCGTGGAGCCAAGGTGATCAGTGCTTTTCGCGATGGTCTGAACCGGGGCGTCTACAGCTGGTAAGCCGGTAGTAGTGGGCAGGTGACTGGGCTGCCTGCGGGGCTTGTTTTCCGGCCGGCGGGCAGACTGTGTTAGGCTTTTGGGAACTTTAACAGGGAGTTAGCGAACCAAGACCCTGTTGAACCCCGGGACAGGAGACCCTATGCAGTCAGCGCCATCGTTACCCGCCCTCAGTTTGTTGCTTCGTGGCGCTGCGTTATTGGTGGTTTGGTGGGCGCTAACGCTCGGTGAAACGTCTGCCCTGGGTTTTGGCCTGGGGGTGACCGCCCTCGTGGCCTGGCTGTCGGTACGCCTGTTTCCCCCATCCGGCTATCGCCTCCAGCCCCTTGGGCTGCTGTCGTTTCTCGGTTACTTTCTCACCCGCTCGGTGGTGGCCGGGCTGGATGTCGCGCGGCGCTTGCTGTCACCCGCCTTGCCGGTTCACCCGGGTGAAATCACCCTGACCCTTTACTTGCCCGAGGGCAGCCCTCGCTGGCTGCTGGCCAACACCCTGTCCCTTATGCCCGGTACCCTGAGCGCTTTGCTTGAGGGCGATCAATTGACCCTGCACTGCCTGGATACCCGAGAGCCAGTAGAGCAGGACGTGCGGGAGACTGAGCGGCAGGTGGCGCGGGTTTTCGGACTCTCCCTGAACGACATCGGGAGGACGGTACGGTGACCCTGATACTCAATGCCGTTGCGGCCTTCCTGTTGCTGACCCTGTTGATTGCCCTGATCCGCATCTGGAGGGGGCCGGCCCCGGCGGACCGGATGTTGGCGTCGCAACTGTTCGGCACAACCGGTGTGGCCCTGTTACTGGTGCTGTCCTACGCCCAATCCATGCCCGCACTGATGGATGTGGCGCTGACACTGGCGGTGTTGTCGGTACTCGCGATCGTGGCGTTTGTGACCCGGGTGGTGCGCATCGAACAGCCCTTGGGTGATGACGGAGGCCGCCATGATTGATTCAGCCATGTTTGCGGTTCAGGTGGTGTTGTTGGTTCTCGGTTGTCTGTTTTTTGCTGTGGGCACCCTCGGCCTGTTCCGATTCTCCGACACCCTGACCCGTATCCATGCCCTGACCAAGGTGGACAACCTCGGGTTGGGCTTTATTATACTGGCGCTTTTGCCACTGGCGCCGTCGCTGGCGGGTGGCGTAAAAATGGTATTGATCTGGGCCGCAGCTCTGGCTGCCAGCGCAACGTCTGCGCACCTGATCGCCCGCGCCGTTCATGTGCGCCCGAAGCATTCCGCGGTTCAGGAGGCAGCTGATGATTGACTGGCTGGTGGACTCCATCTTGGTGCTGGCGCTGTTGTCGACCGCGATCGGGGTGTTGTGGTCTGCAAACCTGTTTCGGGCGGTGGTGATGTTTATCGCCTTTGGCCTGCTGATGGCGCTGGCCTGGGTTCGCCTTCAGGCGCCGGACATTGCCCTGGCAGAAGCCGCCATCGGTGCCGGCCTGACCGGCGTGTTGCTGCTGGATGCGGCCAGGCATTTGGGCTATAACCGGCGTTGCGGTGGTGAAGGCAATGACCAGGGTGGGGCGTCGGGATGATGCGTTTTTTTGGCGTTACCGTCCTCGCCGCCGTGTGTCTGGCCTTTGCCGGTGCCTTGATGATCACGGTCTGGCACATTTCTGGTACCCAGGCGCCGGTCGACCTGCCCGGACTGCTGGTGGAGAACCTGGAGGCCAGTGGGGTAGAGCATCCGATCACCGCTGTGCTGTTGAACTTTCGCAGTTACGACACGCTGCTTGAGATCGGCGTGTTGGTCATCGCCGGGATTGCGGGTATCTCCATGGCGAAAACGACGTCCCTGGAAGATCCTCTCCTGCGCACTTCAGATCCCTTGTTGTATGCCCTGCAGCGCTGGTTTGTGCCGCTGATGCTGGTACTTGCCGGCTACCTGTTGTGGGCGGGTTCCGACCGCCCCGGGGGAGCGTTCCAGGCCGGAGCCGTGTTGGCGGCATCGGGCGTGATGATGCGCCTTGGCGGGATCCCCATGGAGTTTCTGCGCCCCGGCGTGTTGTTGCGTTTGGGGCTGGCCCTGGGCTTTTCCGTATTCCTTCTGGTGGCGGTGGCCAGTGCCCTGGCCGGCGATGCGTTCCTGGCGTACCCGGAAGCCTTTAACAAACCTCTGATCCTGGTCATCGAAACCGTGCTTACGTTCTCCATTGCGATGGTATTGCTGGCTCTGTTTGTGTCGGCACCGGTTAACGGCGCTGAAGAGCCGGAAGAAGGTGAGCGCGGATGACCTCGGCCCTGTTGTATGCATTCGCTGGCGTTGCCTTATGTGGTATTGGCCTGTTCGGGTTTTTGCGCCTGCAGCACCTGCTGCGCAAGTTGATGGCGTTCAACCTGATCGGTTCCGGCGTATTCCTGATCATGGTGGGCCTGGCCCAGCGCAATGGTCAGCCAGATCCTGTGCCCCAGGCCCTGGTGCTCACGGGCATTGTGGTGGCTATTGCAGCGACGGCACTGGCTGTGGTGTTAATCCGCCGGTACTACCATTTGTCAGGCCAGACTACGCTGGCTGAGCCGGCCCGGGAAAATGCCAGGCCCAAGGCTCGGGCTGTGAACCGGGAGGGTGCTCCCGAATGACCTTGTGGTTAATGGCGGGATTGTTGTTCACACCCCTGGCCTGGGCGGTGCTGACCCTGTTGCTGGATTTCAGCAAAGGCCGGGTGGTGACCTGGCTTGGAATCCTGGTGCAGGTGTTGGTGTCTCTGGGCTTGTGGGCCGCCGTGGCCAGCGACGGCGGGTTTCTTTACCTGCTTGGCGGTTGGCAGGCGCCCCTGGGCATTGAGCTGCGGGTGGATGGCCTGGCGGTAACCTTTGTGTTGCTGACGGCCCTGGTCGCGGCCGCTTGCGGCTGGCACGCGAGCATCTACCTGGACCCTGGCAAGCCGTGGCACCGGTATTTCTGGCCGCTGTTCTGGTTTCTGTGGGCCGGGCTGAATGCGGTCTGGCTGGGCGGCGATCTGTTCAATCTGTATGTGGGGCTGGAGCTGATCAGCCTTGCCGCCGTGGGGCTGGTGGCGTTGGGCGGCCAGGCGGACGCACTCAGGGCTGCCATTCGCTACCTGATGGCGGCTTTGCTGGGTTCCCTGGCGTACCTGCTTGGTGTGGCCCTGATTTACGGCCAGTTTGGCACGCTGTCGCTGGCAGGCGTGACCGAGCTGATGAATAGCGGTGATGTTCAGTCGGGCCTGACCTTCCCGCTGATTCTGATGCTGCTGGGCCTGGCCCTGAAAACCGCGCTGTTCCCGATGCATGGCTGGTTGCCGCCGGCCCATGGCATCGCCAAGTCGCCGGTCAGTGCGCTGTTGTCTGCGTTAGTGGTCAAAGCCTCGTTCTACATTGCCGCCAGGCTTTGGCTGGAACTGGGAGGCGACCTGGGTGGCTATGCCCTGGCTCAGTTGATAGGCGTGTTGGGTAGTTTGGCGGTTATCTGGGGTAGCTGGCTGGCGTTCCGGCAGGCCAAACTGAAACAGGTGGTTGCCTATTCCTCCGTGGCGCAGATTGGCTATCTGTTTTTGCTGTTCCCACTCACCTGGGGCGTCACCGACGCCATATCCCAGCAGGCGCAACAGGGCATTACCCTGCAGGTGGTCAGCCATGCCCTGGCCAAGGCCGCGATGTTCCTGGCCGCCGGCAATCTGATCATGTCGGTAGGCAGCAACCGGGTGGATGCCTTGGCGGGTGTCAGCCGGTTCCTGCCGTTCTCGCTGTTTTCTTTCGGGCTGGCCGGGGTGTCGTTGATGGGGCTGCCGCCTACCGGGGGCTTTGCTGCGAAGTGGTTGCTCCTCCAGGCCAGCCTGGCCAGTGGCCAATGGTGGTGGCTGGGGGTTCTGCTGGCGGGTGGTTTGCTTTCTGCCGCCTATGTCTTCCGGGTTTACCGGGCGTCGTTCATTGAAGCGACAGACACGGACCAGTTCTATCACCCGTCCAGGAGCCTGGAGGTGATACCGATGATTCTTGCGTTGCTGTCGCTTGGCCTTGGCCTGGTGGCGGAGCCGGTGTTGTCGGTGATGTCCTTGCCGTTTGAGGGGGGCAGCCGATGACCCTGAGTGTATTAATGCCGGTTTTTGCGCTGATGACTTCGTTGCTGGCGTCGGTGGTTCTGTTCGCTCTGCCGGAGAAAGGGCATCGTCTGAGAACCATCATTAACCTGGCAGCCGCCATTCTGAAGATTGCCCTGGTGGGTGTGATGATCTGGGGTGTGGCCCAGGGGCGCGAGTACGAGGCCGCGTTCACCATGGTACCTGGTGTGGAATTCGTGCTGCGGGCTGATGCGCTGTCGATGTTGTTTGCCGGGTTGTCTGCCCTGCTGTGGTTACTGACCACCATCTATGCCGTTGGCTATCTCGAGGACTCCCCGAACCGGAGCCGGTTCTTCGGGTTTTTCAGTCTGTGTGTCGCCAGCACCATGGGGATTGCCCTGGCGGGCAACCTGTTCACCTTCTTTCTGTTCTACGAAATGCTCACCCTGTCCACCTATCCGCTGGTGGTCCATCGTGGCACGACCAAAGCGCTGCGAGCCGGGCGTAACTACATTATCTACACCCTGACCGGTGGCGCGGTATTGCTGTTTGCCATTGCCTGGCTGCACGGCCTGGTGGGGGATCTCAGGTTCCAGGAAGGGGGCTACTTCTCAGAGATTGACCCCTCCATGCAGGGGCCTCTGACGATCATTTTCGTGCTAATGATTGTCGGACTGGGGGTAAAAGCAGCCCTGGTGCCATTCCACGGCTGGCTGCCCCAGGCAATGGTAGCGCCGGCACCGGTCAGTGCCCTGTTGCATGCCGTGGCGGTGGTGAAAGCTGGTGCCTTTGGCATTATCCGCGTGGTCTTTGAGATCTACGGGTTGGAAGCGGCCAAAGACATTGGGCTGCTGGCCGGGCTTTCGGTCGTGGCAGCCTTCACCATTATCTATGGCTCCACCCGTGCCCTGTACCAGGTTGACTTGAAACGTCGACTGGCGTTTTCAACGGTCAGCCAGGTGTCCTACATCGTGCTGGGGCTGTGCCTGTTCGGGCCCGTGGGCGTTGCCGGTGGCCTGGTGCATCTGGTGCATCAGGGCATCATGAAGATCACCCTGTTTTTCTGTGCCGGTAATTACGCCGAAACCCTCGGAGTGCACCGCATCGATGAACTGGACGGCGCCGGCAAACGCATGCCGGGCACCTCGGTGGCGTTTACCCTGGGCGCCTTTGGCATGATTGGTGCCCCACCGTTGGCGGGGTTTATTACCAAGTGGACCATGGGCAGCGGTGCACTGGCGGTCGGTATGGATTGGGTAGTGGCGGTGCTGGTGATCAGCAGCCTGCTCAATGCGGCGTATTTTCTCCCGATACTGCACCGGCTCTGGTTTGCTGAACAGTGCGAGCCGTGGCCCCACGAGCGCCGTTGGGGGCGCCTTGAAACCAGCGCCTGGCTGCTATGGCCGCCGTTGATTACTGCCGCTCTTATGCTGGTAGCCGGGCTGATTGCCAACCTGCCATTCAGCCCCCTGAGTTGGGCTGAGTTGATTGTGGCAAGGGAGGTGGCGCTGTGATGTTTGCGTCAAACCCCTTGCTGTTGTTGGCGATTATCCTGCCGCTGGCCTCGTTGTTACTGGCGCTGCGGCCCGCTTGGCAGCAGGCTTATCGTTACTGTTTGCCCTTGTTGCCCTTG
This sequence comes from Marinobacter excellens LAMA 842, assembly GCF_001574445.1. Classification (NCBI taxonomy): domain Bacteria; kingdom Pseudomonadati; phylum Pseudomonadota; class Gammaproteobacteria; order Pseudomonadales; family Marinobacteraceae; genus Marinobacter; species Marinobacter excellens. The sequence goes on along the minus strand of NZ_LOCO01000024.1, from coordinate 28,330 downwards.
CCCGCCTTGTTGGCAGGCCTGACATTGGGGCCAGACGCGTCCCTTGAATTGCCGGGGCTGCTGTTAGGCGGCCGGTGGGGGCTGGATGAGCTGCGCCAAGTATTCCTGGTTCTGACGGCAACGCTTTGGCTGGTGGCCGGTGTCTTCGCCGTCGGCTATCTGAAGGTACATTACCTGCGGCGTTTCTGTGTGTTCTGGGCGCTCACCCTGGCCGGGAATCTGGGGCTGGTGATGGCCCAGGATATTGCCAGCTTCTATAGCTTCTTCGCCCTGATGACCTTTGCCGGTTATGGCCTGGTGGTGCACGAGGGAACGGGAGAGGCCAACCACGCGGGGCGCGTCTACCTGGCCATGGCGGTGGTGGGTGAAATGGCCATTCTGTCGGGCCTTCTGATGGCCGCACAACAGGCCGGTAGTGGCTTGTTGGCCGATCTGCCTGCCGCCGTGGCGGAGGCCGACCGGCGCTGGTTGATCATGTTCCTGTTGTTGGCGGGATTCGGGGTGAAGGCGGGCCTGCCACTGCTGCATTTCTGGTTGCCCCTGGCGCACCCGGTCGCGCCGACGCCAGCCAGTGCGGTGCTCAGTGGCGCCATGATCAAAGCCGGCCTGTTGGGTTGGCTGGTCACTTTGCCGTTTGGTGAGGTGTCTTTGCCGGATTGGGGCAATGCGCTGGTGATCCTGGGCGCTGTCGGTTCCCTGGGTGGTGCTGTGCTGGGTGTGCGCCAGCGGCGCCCGAAAACCGTGTTGGCCTATTCCAGCATTAGCCAGATGGGCCTGATGACACTGATGGTGGGCGCAGCGCTGGCCAATACCGAGTATGCGGGCCCGCTGTTTGCGGTGATGGCGCTGTACGTGCTGCATCATGGCCTGGCCAAAGGTAGCTTGTTCCTCTCTACTGCCATGGCGTTGCCGGCGGGACGAGGTGGTCAGTGGCTGTTGTGGCTGTTGATCGCATTGCCGGGGCTGTCGCTGGCGGGGCTGCCGTTTACCAGTGGCGCTGCCAGCAAGCTGGCCATGAAGGAACTGCTCAAGCCGGGCAACTTCGAGTTTGCGATGGCACCCTACCTGCCCATGCTGATGAGTGCGGGTGCCGTGGCCACCATGCTGCTGGTATGGCGTTTTTTGTGGGTGCAGCGGGCAGCTGCCAGTGTTGGCAGCATTCCTGCGTTTATGTGTCTGGGCTGGGGCCTGGCCACGGCTGGCAGTCTGGTACTGTTCTGGTGGTTGCCCTGGCCCGGGGCCGTGCCGGATAAAGCCTGGCTAGCCACCATGGTTCATGAGGCCTGGAGCCTGTTCTGGCCCATTCTGGCGGCCACGGTTATCGCGGCGCTGGCCTGGCGTTCAGTCAAACAGCGATAGCTGGTTGTCCGGCGGCGGCTGGCTTGCCGGTTTCGGCCGTGTTTGATGTGGCCCCTTGCGGCTGCCGTGGCGGTGCAGTACCCGGCCGGTCTCTTCCCGGCTGACGTGTTGTTTTCGGAAGTCTCCCACCGCTTTGCGCGCAGCCCGGGCCGCCTGTTCGTGATCGCACACCGGCGCAATGTAGGTGTTGCCGCCGAATTTCGCTTTCTGGGCGGGCGTCATTAACCAGGGGGTATGGATCATTTCTTCGGGAACCCCGGCCAGCTCCGGAATCCAGCGGCGGATAAACTCGCCGTGCGGGTCCAGCTTCTGGCTTTGCAGCACCGGATTGTAGATGCGCAGGGCGTTGATGCCGGTCAGGCCGGATTGCATCTGGGTCTGGGAATAGTGAATGCCCGGCTCGAAATCGGTAAACAGTCGCGCCAGGTGCAGGGCAGGTTCACGCCAGTGCAACCACAGTTGGTAGCTGGCTACCGCCATCAGCATTGCCCGCATTCGGAAATTGAGCCAGCCAGTGTGTTGCAGGCTGCGCATGCAGGCATCCACCAGAGGCCAACCGGTTTGCCCTTGCTGCCAGCGCTGCAGCCGTTCGGAATCGTTCGGCCCGGTTTTCATGCCCTCCAGTTCCCGGTGCATGGCGCGGAATTCCAGCTCCGGTTCGTCTTCGAGTTTCTGGATAAAATGACAATGCCAGTGCAACCGCGAGCGAAAGCTGGTCAGGCTTTTCTGTTTCCGGGGCAGGGTAGTACGGTGATTGCCGGCAGCCTTGGCCTGTTGGTAAATCTCCCGAAGGCTGACCGTGCCGTAGGCGATATGAGGGCTCAGCCGGGAGCAGGCGCGCACGGCGGTATTGGGGCTGGAAATGTTGTACTGGTAACCCACGCAGCGGCGCTCCAGAAACGACGCCAGTAACGTCTCGCCGCGAATGCTGCCGCCGGTTTGTCGATCCGGGCACCGGTCCGCTGCGGTGGCGCCGGGTTCGATACCGCGCCAAGTTATACCCTGAATGGCGCCGGCAAACGGCACGGAACCAGGTGCCTCAAGTACGGGCTGCTTCATCAGTTCTGTCCAGGCTTTGTCCCATATGTCCCGGTCTTTGAGCCGGCGTACCACCCCGAACTGGTTCCACTCCCTGAACTCTATCTGGTTGTCGGAGCACCACTTTATAACCGCTTTGTCGCGCTCGAAGGTCCATTGCCCGCCGGTTTCCTGATGGCAAAACACGCGCTCAATGGCATGGCTTGCCTTGAGCTCACTCAGGGCTCCGATGACGGTCCCTCGCAGCACCACCAGTTGGTTGCCCGCTTTGCGCAGCTGCTTATCGAGGTCATCCAGGGAATCCTGGATAAAACACCATTGCCGCCCGCTGGTATCCGGTTGCTGCCAGTAGTCGTCTTCAATCACGTACAGTGCAATAACCGGCTCCCCCAGATTGGCGGCAGCCACCAATGGGGCGTGATCGCGGGTGCGCAAATCCCGCTTGAACCAGACCACGGTGGTCATGGTTGCGGGCTCCGATTACGGCGGCACCGTTCGCTGCAATAGCGGACCTGGTCCCAGTCTTTTGCCCATTTCTTGCGCCAGTTGAACGGGCGCTGGCACACCGGGCAGGTTTTCTCGGGCAAGTGTGGTTTTTTGTGCATGTGGTCGCACTGGTATCCGGTTGAGGTGTCAGAAATCTGCAGGAGTTTACGTTGTACCTTCTCCTGCAGACTTCTCAAACGCTCTCGAGGGCGACCGGTGTGTTCATTCCATCACAATGGTTGGTACCGCTTGTGCCGCGCTCTCATCCCCGGCTTCCATCGCCGAGATCGCACTAACAATGCGGGTGGCAATGCTTTGGTATGCGGCAGCCAGTGAACTGTCGGGGCTTGTCACCAGGATTGGTTGGCCGGAATCGGAGCCCGTGCGGATTCGGATATCCAGGGGCAGCTCTCCCAACAGCTCGGTACCGGCTTCCTCTGCCATTTTTTTCGCGCCCCCTTCGCCAAAGATGTGTTCCTCGTGGCCACACTGGGTGCATACATGGGTGCTCATGTTTTCGATAATCCCGATAACCGGCACGTTCACTTTCTCAAACATGCGCAAGCCCTTGCGGGCGTCCAGCAGGGCGATGTCCTGGGGCGTGGTAACAATCACCGCACCGGAGACCGGAAGGCGCTGGGCCATGGTCAGATGGATGTCGCCGGTGCCGGGTGGCAGGTCCACGATCAGGTAGTCCAGGTTGTCCCAGCGGGTTTCATACACCAGTCGGGTCAGAGCCTGGGTGATCATGGGGCCGCGCCATATGATGGGCGATTCCTCATCCACCAGAAAACCGATAGACATGGTCTGGATGCCATGGCCGATCATTGGTTCCAGGATCTTGCCATCAGGACTGTCGGGCATGCCCTTCAGGCCGAGCATACGGGGCTGGCTAGGGCCATACAGATCGGCGTCCAGAACGCCGACCCGGGCCCCGCTGCTGGCCAGTGCCAGCGCGAGGTTGGTGGTGGTGGTGGATTTGCCGACGCCGCCTTTGCCGGAGGCCACCGCAATCAGGTGTTTTACACCGGGTACGGCTTTATGCTCGGGGCCAGAGCGGGCCTGTGGGTGAGCAGGTAAGTAGGACACGGGATTGGTCATGATGATTGCTCCGGTTACTGTTCCACGAAGGCGCGTTCGATCACATAGTCGCCCCGCTCGCCCTGATGGGGAGATGCTGTGAAGCCCAGGGTGTCGAGCATGGCGGTGAGGTCTTTGAGCATGGCCGGACTACCGCAGAGCATGGCGCGGTCCGTTTCCGGATTCAGTGGTGGAAGGCCAATGTCTTTGGTCAGTTGGCCGGTCTCAACCAGTGTGGTGATGCGGCCCTGGTTTCGGAAAGGTTCGCGGGTAACGGTGGGGTAGTAGATCAGCTTGTCGCCGATAATCTCCGCCAGGAATTCGTGGCCAGGCAGTTCACTGGTCAGGTAGTCGTGATAGGCCAGTTCGCTGACTTCACGCACGCAATGCACCAGCACCACTTTTTCGAACAGTTCATAGGTTTCCGGATCTCGGATGATGCTCATGAAGGGCGCCAGTCCGGTGCCGGTGCCAAAGAGATAAAGGTTCTTGCCCGGGTTCAGGTCGTGCATAACCAGTGTGCCGACCGGTTTTCGGCTGACGAACAGCGAGTCACCTTCTTTTAGGTGCTGCAGACGGGAGGTCAGCGGGCCGTCCTGAACCTTGATGCTGAGAAATTCCAGGTACTCCTCGTGGTTGGCGCTGACAATGCTGTAAGCCCGTAACAGCGGCTTGCCATCGACCGGCAAGCCGATCATCACGAAGTGGCCGTTCTCAAAGCGCAGGCTTTGATCGCGGGTGGTGCGGAAACTGAACAGGGTGTCGTTCCAATGATGAACGCTGATGACGCTTTCGGTTCCAAGTGCAGCCATGGGGTAGTCCTCCGTATTGGCCTGGTATTCAACAGATCACAGTGAGTAGATGGCCATGGATGCCATGGCCGTGATAACCAGCAGAATGGTGAGCAATGTGAGCAGGGCAAAAGGGCGCCAACCCTGGGCGAAAAGTGAAGGTAGGCTGGTGCGCATACCGAGAGCCGCCATGACCACCAGCAGGCAGGCCTGTGAGGTGCTGGCCAACGCCTGCCGCAACTCCTCGGGTAACCAGCCCATGCTGTTCATTCCGAAGAGGGTGACAAAGCCGAGCAAAAACCAGGGGTGTTCAGCCTTTCCGGTGGAATGGCGGTTCAGCAGCGCTCCCAGCAATATCACCAGCGGGGCCAGCAGGGCCACCCGCAACAGTTTGGTCAGGGTGGCGATGTCACCGGCGGTGTCGGAAACCAGATACCCGGCGCCGGCCGCTTGCGCCACATCGTGAATGCTGGCGCCCAGCAACAGACCGGTTTGCGGGTCGCTGTAGCCAAGCATCGCGAACAGGGGTGGCAGTGCCAGCATGCTCAGGGTACCGAGTGCGGTGACACCCACCACCACGCCCAGCAGGCGACGGTCTTCCAGTTTGCCCTGGGGAATCACGGCAGCCACTGCCACCGCCGCTGAAACGCCACAGATGGCCACAGCAACGCCGGCAACCAGGCTTTGCAGATGGGGTAATCCCAGCCAGCGCCCCAGTAACAACGCCGAGCCAATGGTGATGGGTACGCAGGTGAGCACCACCAGCAATGGCAGGCTGCCAACCGTCATCAGTTGTTCGACGCCGATTCGTGCTCCCAGCAAGGCGATGCCAATGCGCAGCACCTGGCGGCTGCAGAACTCCACGCCCGGTTTCAGGCGGCTATCCGTCGCCTGATGGGCAAAGCCGAAACCCAGTAGCAACACCAGCACCAGGGCTGGAGCGCCATAATGATTGGCCAGAAAGCTGCCGGCCAGCGCCAGCACTACGCACAGGGCGGTGCCGGGGTAGCGTAGCCGTGCCGGCGCCCACCAGTGGGTGTCCAGGGCGCGGAGGGTCTGGTTCATGACACTCGCTCACTCAGTTCGCGCAGGAAGGCCCAGGGGTAAAGCCCCCGGTAATGGCCATCGCTGAAAAAGAACTGCAGGCCGCTGACGCCAGACAACTCCACACGCTCCACTTTCACGTCAGCATCAATCAGGCTGAGCCGGCCGGTGCGTTTGGCCTGGGTGCAATGGGAGCAGGCGCAGGACTTGCGCAGCATCAGGCAGCTGAGCCGGGTGGTCAGGCCGTCCGGCCAGCTCAGTTCCAGCTCGTTGAGCTTTCGTTTCAGGCGTACTTCCCTTGGGGGTTCAATCAGGATTTGACTAGCCATGACGGACTCCATCGGTCAGGGATGAGATCACCAGTTCCGGCGCTTCAGGCATTGGGATGTGGCGATCGGGCAGCTCCATCGGGCGGGTGCTGCCGAGGGCGGCGGCAGACATCACCACCGATCCCAGCAACAACGCCCGAAAGCAACTCGTTATGACAAGTTGAGGCATGACTCAGCGCTCCAGGTACTGCATTTTGTCGGGCTGATCGACCCAGGTTTCTGCCTCCGGCAGGGGGGCGGAGGTGGCGTCGATCACCGGCCAGACCTGGGACAGCTCCGCGTTCAGCTGAAGGAAGTGTTGTTGATCCTCCGGTAGATCCTTCTCATCGTAGATGGCATCGGCGGGGCACTCGGCGACACACAGGCTACAGTCGATACAGGTTTCCGGGTTGATCACCAGAAAGTTGGGGCCTTCGTGGAAGCAATCCGTGGGGCAGACATCAACGCAATCGGTGTACTTGCAGCGGATGCAATTCTCGGTGACAACAAAGGTCATGGCAGTCTCCTTTCGATTCTGCGGCAACGGCGGGCCAGCCCGATGAACCCGGGCTGGCGGATGGCTCAGGCCGCGGTGTCCAGTTTCGAGATGGCCCATCGGGCCAGCTTGCGAACGTCCGGGTCTGGATCATCAAGGGCGGTCACCACATAGGGCCGGCCATCGTTATGGGCAATGGTGCCAAGCGCGCCAATGGCGGCTTTGCGCAGGTTGCTCATGGCATCCTTTGAGCACTCACCCAGCACTGGAATGGCCTCCACCACGCCCAGCGTGCCAAGGGCGTCTACGGCTTTTTCACGCACTTGCCAGAGTTCGTCTTTGGTGGCGTCCATCAGGGCGGCTGCGGCCGCCTGATGGTTCAGCTTGCCAATGCTGATGGCAGCCTCGCAGCGTACCTGCCAGTGGTCGTCTTTCAGCAGGCTGACCAGTGCCTGCCCAACCTGCTGAGGGCTGGCATAGACCAGGGCACCGGTGGCGGCCCGTCGTACGTCCGGGTCGGCATCGTGCTGGGCGGCTTCCACCAGGGCTGGCAGGTTTTCGGGTTGCTTCAACCAGCCCAGCACGCCCACGGCTTCGCGGCGCACCTGTGCGCTTGCGTCGCCAAGGCGTTTCAGAGCCGGGCGCTGTGCTCCGGCGTTGCGCAGAGGTTTGAGGGCCCGCAAAATGCCGGACACCACAAAACTGTCGCTGCTGCTCTCCAGTGCTTCCAGCAGGGGCTCGGCGGCGGCAGGGTCTTTGAGATCGGCCAGCGCATGGGCGGCGCTGTTTCGCACCACTTCATCGCTGTCGCTGAGGGCGGCAATCAGGGCGTCGGCCATGTCGGTGGCTTCAAATTCGTCCACCACTTTCGCAGCCTCCTGGCGGACGTTGGTGTCCGGGTCCTGCAGGGCCAGGATGACCAGTTCAACCGCTTCCGGTTCACCGGAATCCACCAGGTCCATGACCGCGACTCGGCGAATGCCCGGATCGTCAGAAGTGAGCTTTACCGCAATGGCCTGTAGTTCGGGATCGTCGTAGGTTTTCATGGCTTACCTCAGCGCAGCAGGTAGGGAATGTTGACGGTAACCGCATCGGTGGGGCAGTCCGCCTCACAGGGCATGCAGTACCAGCATTCGTCGTATTTCATGTGGGCTTTGCCGGTCTCCTCGTTAATCCAGAGCACGTCCAGCGGGCACACGTCGATGCACACGGTGCAGCCTTTGTCGGCGATGCATTTGTCCTCGTCGACAATGACGGGAACGCTAGAATGATGATTGGCGATGGGCATTTGGGTGTTCCTCTTTCGTCACGAAATCTGTTGCGTGCGCGCAGGCCATCCCGAGCGCACAGTGGTGTCACTCGTTGGCTGCTTTCTGGACCCGCATCTTGCGGTAGGCATCTTTCTCCTCACCCAGCGACACCAGGTAGTCGGCAATCGGGCGTTTGCCATGGGCCATCTGGCCGTTCTCATCCTTGAACAGGCGGCTGTGGTAGAACCATTCGTTATCGTCCTGATCCGGGTAGTCCACCCGATAGTGATAGAGGCCCCAACGGGATTCAGTCCGGTAGAGCGATGCCCGGGCCGCCATCTCGGCGCAGTCGATGATGGACTGCACTTCCATGGCCCTGAGCAGTTCGTGGGGGTCGCGGGCACACAGCAGGGGAACGTCTTCCCGCACCGCCAGAATGCGCTCCAGGCCGATCTCCATTTTTTTGGTGACTTTCGGCGGCTGCAGGTAGTCGTTCACCAGGCGGCGAACTTTGTATTCCATCTGCTCTGGAGGAATGCCGTCGGCGCGCTTCATCGGTGCCTGGATGCGCGCCAGTTCGTTGATGATGAACCCTTCGTCGAGCTTGGGTTCACTACGGGACTTGGCGAAGGCCACAGCACTTTCGCCGCAGATCTGGCCGTACACAAAGGCGCCCAGCATGTAGTTGTGGGCCACGCTGGCCATGTCGCCGGCGCAGTAAAGGCCCGGAACGGTGGTGGCACCGGTTTCGTCGGTCCATACGCCAGAGGCAGAGTGCCCGGAGCAGAAGCCGATTTCGGAAATGTGCATCTCTACCATGCGCTCCCGGTAGTTCACTTCCCGACCTTCGTGGAACCGGCCGCGGGTGGGGCGTTCGTTGGTGTGCAACACGGTTTCGATTTCCTGGATGGTTTCCTCGGCCAGGTGGTCCAGCTTGAGGAACACCGGGCCGGTGCCGGATTCCAGTTCCTTGAAGAACTCCAGCATCATCTGGCCAGACCAGTAATCACACTCGATAAAGCGCTCGCCATAGGCGTTGGCGGTAAAGCCCCCGAGTGGGCCGGTCACATAGGCGCAGGCCGGGCCGTTGTAGTCTTTGAGCAGCGGGTTCACCTGGAAGCATTCGAGGTTCGCAAGATCTGCCCCGGCGTGGTAGGCCATGGCGTGGCCGTCACCGTTATTGGCGGGGTTCTCATAGGTGCCGAACAGGTAGCCGGAGGTTGGCAGCCCGATGCGGCCAGCGGCGCCGGTGGCCATGATCACGGCCTTGGCGCGGATGATGATGGGCTCGGCAGTGCGGGTATTCACGCCGATCATGCCCGCAATGTTGCCGTCGGGGTCTTTCAGCAGGCGGGTGGCGGTGTAGCGGTTTTCGATCTCCACCCGGTTACGGCGCAGGCGGCGATAGAGAATTTTCTTGACGTTGTGCCCTTCCGGCATCGGCAGCACGTAGGTGCCCAGGTGGTGAACCTTTTTCATGTCGTAGTCGCCGGTTTCATCCTTCTGGAAATGCACGCCCCAGGAGTCCAGCTTTTCGATCATTGGAAATGATCGGGTGGCATAGGCCATCAGCGCCGGCTGATGCACGATGCCATCGTTGGCGATGGTGATTTCCTTGACGTACTGTTCAGGTGTGGCGTGGCCGGGCACAACCGCGTTGTTCAGCCCGTCCATGCCCATGGAAATGGCGCCGGAGCGCTTAACGTTCGCTTTCTCCAGCAACATGACTTTCAGGTTTGGGTCCTGCTCCTTTGCAGTCACCGCAGCCATGGGGCCGGCGGTACCGCCGCCAATCACAAGAACGTCGGTGTCGATCACAGGGATGTCGTTAATCTTCATGGTGCGCTCCTATTTCCGGTCGATCCGGAACTGGTATTTGAATGAATCGCCGCGGTAGCAGAGATATTCGAAATCGATGGGACGGCCGTCCCGGTTATGGGTCAGGCGTTCAACCCGCAGAATGGCTTCGCCGGATTTAAGGTTGAGGTATTGTTGGGCTTCGTCGTCGGCCAGGATTGCGTCCAGGCTGATGTCGGCGCCGCCCAGGGGAATGCCGAACAGGTTTTCCAGCATGGGGAAAATGTCGCCGGAAAGATCCAGGCCGAACATGCGCCGGCCGATGTCCATGGGGAAATAGCTGTTCTCGATGCACACCGGGGCGCGGTTGAGGTATCTCACCCGCTTCACCTCAATGGTGTCTTCGCCGGGCTGAAGATCCAGCGCTGACATCACGGCTTTAGGTGCCTTGAGTTGCTGGATGCTGAGCACCCTTGCAGAGGCCTCATAGCCCTGAGCTGCCATGGCTTCGCCAAAGCCCTCCAGACGTTGAACGTTCTGAACCGCTTTGGGCTTGCTCACGAAGGTGCCTTTGCCCTGGGCACTGAATACCAGGCCCTCGTTGTGCAGATCCCGGAGTGCCTGGCGGATGGTGATCCGGCTCACGCCGAAGACCCCCATCATTTCGTTCTCTGACGGCAGACGTTCGTGTACCTGATAGGTGCCATCAAGGATGTCGCGCCGCAGGCGGTCCCGAATCTGCACATACAGCGGAAGTGGTGAATGCTCGGCCATTGGAAGTATCCCCTGGTTCATCGCTCATCCTCCTGGTTGTTATGACAGGTCATGGCGAGTTCGGGTGAAGTAGGGCTTGCGTTGTTCATGACTTCACCCCGCCTTGTTCTGCTGCTGGAACGCGTTCAGGGTTTCCTGGCGAATCAGGTCCAGACACTGGCGCTTAAGCGCCATGAATTCTGGACTGGTCAGTAACGACTGTTCGCGGGGGCGGGGCAGCTTGACGTTGATGTCTGCAATGATTCGGCCGGGGCTGGCACTCATCACCACAATCCTGTCAGACAGGAACACCGCCTCGTCGATGTCGTGGGTGACAAACACCACGGTGTTGCGAAACTCGCTCCAGATCTCCAGCAGGTTTTCCTGCATCATCACGCGTGTCTGGGCGTCGAGGGCTCCGAAAGGCTCGTCCATCAGCAAGACGCTGGGGTAGTTGGCCAGTGCCCTGGCGATCCCCACCCGCTGCTGCATGCCGCCGGAGAGCGTGTTGGGATAGGCATTTTCAAAGGCGGCTAGCCCCACCAGGGAGAGGAACGTTCGCGCCACGCTGGTGGCCTCGTTCTGTCCCACTCCGGCCATCAAGGGGCCAAACGCAACGTTCTCTTTCACTGTTTTCCAGGGGAACAGGGAATGCTGCTGGAACACCATGCCACGGTCTGGCCCCGGTTCTGTCACGAGATCGCCATCAATCGTCACTTCTCCGCTGGTCGGAGGCACGAATCCGGCAATGCTGTTCATCAAGGTAGATTTGCCACAGCCGGATGGGCCCAGCAGGCAGATGAACTCGCCGGGGCGTACCGTCAGGTTGGCGTTCTTCACCGCAGCGTGTGGCCCGGTTGTTGTTTCGAACACAATATCCACGTCACGAACCGAGATGTGCCCACGTTCAGCACCAGGCTTGGCAGCTTTGGCGCGTAATCGGCTGTGGTCGAGTACGGTCAGGCGGTTATCGTTCACCGGTGTTTCGCTCATGACCGACCTCCTTTTGCTTGCCACTTGAGCAGCGGGCTACAGCCTTTTCGGACCAGCAGGGTGCAAAGGGTGCCGAGGCCGCCGATGGTGAGCATGCCAATAATGATTTGCGGGTATTGAATCAGGGTGTAGGAATTCCAGGTGTAGTAGCCGATGCCGTACTGGCCGCTGATGATTTCGCCAGCCAGCAGCGAGAACCAGGCGACGCCCATGCCGATGGCAAGGCCGGCGACGATGGATGGCATGGCACCTGGCAGAACAACATGCCACAGGATGGCGGTGCGGCTTGCGCCCAGGCTCCGTGCCGCCCGAACCAGCAGGCCATTGGTTTGCTCAACACCGTGGACGGTATTCAGGATGACCGGGAAAAGAGCGCCCAGAAAGGTAATGAACACGATGCTGGACTGCTCTGTTGGCAGCATCAGGATTGCAAGCGGAATCCAGGCTACTGCCGGGATTGGGCGCAGAAGCTCGATGTAGGGCAGGATGATGTCCTCAGCCCAGCGTGAACGCCCCATGGCGATGCCGATGACGACGCCCAGCACCACCGCCATAACATAAGCGATGGCAACCCGTTCCAGGCTGTGCAGTATGTGCAGGTAAAACTCCTCGCCGGCCAGTTCGGCACCGAGGGCCGCACCAACCACCGAGGGTGCGGGGATGTTCTCGAAATTGATGTAAAAATGGAAACCGTTGCCGGACGCCATTTCCCAGAGCAGTACTGCGACGACCAGGGCCATGATTCGCACGAGGTATCGCGGGCCTGATCGCTTCATCCAGATCATCATTGGTGTAGGGGCCGCTGACGGGCTTTCTTCCGGTAATTCTGGTGTTGACGTTGATGGTGTCGACACTGTCAGTGTTTCTTTCGGGGCTTTGTGGTCATAAGGTTCTGCGGGTGCATCCGCCAGGGCCTCATCTGTTCGTATCGCCGCGTTACTGTTGCTATCCATTGTCGTTACTCCTCGGATCGATGCTGAGCGGGCAGCGCCATTGCCGCCCGCTCAGAGGCGGATCAGTAGGCCATGGCCAAGGTGCTTTCCGGCGTTACCGGGGTGCCGCCGTAGTTAGCCATATGCTTTTCAGAGTCGGCTTTCTTGAGAAAGGCCACCACGTCACCGTCGTCACCGCGTACCAGATAGGCCGCTTTGCCGAACAGCTTCAGGCCGGTCAGGTTGTCGTAAACGTAAGTGGCGTAGATGGGACTGTCGGCGGTATCCGCAGCGGCGAGCATGTCGGCTACGCTGTCGTAGGTCACAATGCCTTTGTCCTGAAACCAGATCTCCGCGGGCTTGAGGGATGGGTTATTCGGCTGGGTATCGACCACGGAGCTGACCAAAGCCTCGTAATCCAGATCCATGGCCTGATAGGCAGCGCGCAGGTAGGTGTCATCCACCCAGCGGTCGAAATCCAGATCAGGCACACCGACTTCCCGTTTCAGCAGGTCCAGGTCGTACTTCATGGCATCGACCCACTCGGGTTTGATGCTGGCCTCAGCGGTGGTGATTCCGCCTTCACTGAAGTAGAGGTACAGAACTTCCTTCTCCACGCCGGTCCATTCGGATACCTTCACCGCCGCTTCCATGGGGTTTTCCTGAATCCATTTCTGAGCTTCGAGCGTTGCTTTCAGAACGCCTTCGACCACTTCCGGATACTGTTTGGCGTAGCTTTCACGTACAACAATGCCGTGGAAAGTGGGAATGCCTGCTTCGCTGCCGTCGTAGATCTTGCGGGCCGTGCCCCGGAATTCCATGATCTCAGACCAGGGGCAGAAATCGGCATGGGCGTCTATGCGTCCAGCCTGAATGTTAGCCACGCCAACCGCCGGGCTTTGATTCACGATCTGCACCTTGCCACTTAGCCCGGCCTCACTCAGGGCCTTGAGCGTCATACCCCAGGCGGCGCTGCCCACCGGCACTGACAGCGTTTTACCTTCAAGGTCCGCCAGGCTTTGGGCACTGGAGTTGATGGGTACCACAATGCCGTTGCCAGTGCCGCGAAGGTTGTAGCCGGTAACGCCGATAAAGCGGGTTTCCTGCCGGCCGGTTTCCTGAAACTTTGCGCCATTGACGATCAGGGGGTAATCCCCCATCACACCGAATTCCAGTTTGTTGGCCAGCATCTGGTTGGTAATAGGTGGGCCGGAGTCGTAGTCGCGGAATACGATGTCGTATTTAACGTTTTCGTATCTGCCTGTGGTGGGTAAGTGCTTTTTCAGCAGGTCGAGTTTTTCCAACACAATGCCGCCAGAAACAGTGTTGGTGACCATGCTTTGATGGCCGATACCGACCCGGATGGTTTCTGCGGAAACCGTGCCGGCAAACAACGCCAGCGAACCGCAGAGTGTGATTGTTGCCAGGGTGCTTGAGCTTTTCATCGTCTTCACCTTCCTGTGTGGTTCACTTGTACTAACAGGTCATGATCCCTGCAGTAGGTGTTGCAGCTGCTGTGCCAGAAGCCGAATGAGGTGAGCAAGCCGATTGTTTTTATTGGAGTTTAAAAATCCCGTTTCGAAGATGTAGCGAAAAATTGCCAGGCGACGGTGCGCCCGTGTTTGGTGCGAAGGGCGAAAGGCCGTGCCAGGACGGCGCACTGGTCATTCGTGTCGCTATAACAAGTAATGCAAGTGGGGTGGGGTGAGAGGAGGACCGAGGTTTTGTGAATCGTCCGTTAATGGTTTTAACTGGAGGTGAGGACTGATGAAGACTGCGTCACCCAGGGAGCGCCCATGACCACACTGAAAGAAGCCATTCAGCCCCCCTCGGTTCTGATCTTTGACTGGCACGGCACTTTGGTAGACACCCACGATGCCATGTTCAGCGCCATGGAAGACATGTTGCCGCAGCTGGAAGATCTGGGGCTGGTGGAAAAGTTGCTGCCTGAGGAGCAATGCCGCACGCAGGACGATGCCCGGCTGGTGCGTTACATCCGGATTTTTCGGCGCCTGCATCCGAGGATTCTTGCGGAGCGGCGGGTGTCCAGAACCGACATCTTCAACGCCATCTTCGGTGATAACAAAGCGGCCAAGCTGGTTGCCCACAAAGCCTACAACAACGCTTACCGGAAATATTTTGGCCAGGTGAAACCCTTTCAGCCCGGCGCCTATGAGTACCTGTGCGCGCTGAAAGCCATGGGCATCAAGCTGGCGGTATCGACCAACCGCAACCGGGAGTTTCTGGACAAGGAACTTCAAACGGTGGATGAGGGCCGATGGCATCATCTGTTCGATGCAACGGTATGCGCTGATGATGTGACCGAATACAAGCCCGACCCGCAGGTGATTCTCAGAACCCTGGAGAAGTTGGGGCTGCCGGCAGATGCCCGGGCCTGGTATGTGGGCGATAGCTACGTCGATATGCTCACCTCTCACAGTGCCGGGGTGTCCGGCGTGTTCTACAACGGCGCCTGCTGGGAGTCAGACCGGATTTCGAGCTGGTTCACCTCCCGGGATGCACCGGCGGCGGTGCTCGACAGTTTTGAAGACCTTATGGATTTGCTGGCGTTGCTGGAGCGGGAACAGCCTGAGGCGTTCGCCGCCAGCCCGGCGGAAGTGCGCCCGAAGCCCTTCCCGCCACCCGAACGGCCGGAGCCGCGTATTGAGCCGGATTGGCACCCGGCGGTGGTGAAGTTGATTCGCCCGGCGGTGGTGTTGTTTGACTGGCATGCCACCCTGGTGGACACCCTGGACGCCATGTACCACGCGGTGGACGATATGCTGCCGGATTTCCACACGCTGGGGCTGATGAACCGGATGGTGGCGCCGGAAGACAGCAAAACTCCGGAAGATGCCCGGCTGGTGGCCTATGTACGGGAGTACGCCAAGTTGCACCCCAAGGTAAAGGCAGACCGGAAAATCTCCCGCACTGATATTTTCGAGGTGCTGTTTGGGGACGATCAGCAAGCCAAGCAGGTTGCCCACAAGGCGTTTAACCACCACTACCGAAAGCACTACGGCACGGTGAAGGCCTTTGAGCCGAAAGTCCGGGAAGTATTGGAGGGGCTGCGACGACTGGGCATGCAGGTGGGCGTGATCACCAACCGGGATAGGGAGTTCTTTGAGCACGAGCTGGCGGCGGTGGAAGACACCGGTTGGACCCATCTGTTCGATGTGGATGTTTGCGGCGATGATACCCCGCTCAGAAAACCGCACCCGGACCAGCTGCTGCTGGCGGTGCAGAAACTGGATTACCCGCCGGACCCGAGTGTGTGGTACGTGGGAGATTCTACTACCGATGTGATTGCCGCGAAGCGGGCAGGTATGACGTCGGTGTTCTTCAACGGTGCCCAGTGGGACTTGCCCTGGCTGAACCGGATTTTTCCGGGCACTCACAAACACCCGGACAAACCGGACGTGGTGGTCAATGATTTTTCCGAGTTCTGGGCTTTGGTGCTGGCCTGTGAGCTGGGGCCGGCCTGAGGGTGTTACTCGGCTACCGGTAACTCCATGGGGACCTGCTCAGAACGAGCCCGCGCCAGCCGTTCGTAGTTGTGTAGCATTTTTTCGATGGCCAGCCCCATCGCCAGAATACCTTCCAGGCCGTTATTCGGCTCTTTCAGGGGGATGGGCACACTGACGATAATCTGGAACTGGCGGGTAGACGCATCGTAGCGAATGGGTGATATCCACAAATCGGATTTGCGCTCCATACCACGTTCGGTTTCAACGGCAATCTCCTGGAACTTTGGCTCGTCGCCCTGCCAGTAATCGGATGACAGCTGACTCATGGCAACCAATGCGCCCTTGTTGTCGGTCAGCAAAAGTTCCGTTACCAATCCGCCTTGCTCGTCTTGCCACTGCTTCAGGGCCTGAGATGCCGGTAGCCCGAGTATCTCAGAGGCCAAGGGTGTCGGTTGCTCAGGGGCGAGAGCCTGCCAGAGGGTGTCCTGGGTGAGAATCTCTGTGAAGCTGTCGTAGACTGGCCCCTGATGAATTGCCTGAGCCAGATTCAGACGTTGCTCCAGGTCTTGTATGAGCCCCCTGGCTTGCCCTGCTACATGCTGATACTCATCTGCAGACAGCAGCATGTGCTGCTCCATACACGCCGGCAATTGACGGTTGAATCGGGTCAGGACCCCCGGGTGTTCGCTGACAAATCGTCGGTTGAGATAGAGGTGCAGCGGGGCGTAACGAAGGAATTCCCGGTTCAGCGTTTGGCCAAGTGCCAGTGAGTCTTCGCGCAGTGTCTCCATCACCTGTTGATCCATCAGTGCAAGGTCAATTCGTTGGCGTTTCAGCAAAGCCGGTAATTGTTCGGTTGAACTGACGGTCACAAACGGCTCAAAGCCGTTCTGGATGAGCCAGACTTCTTCGTTGCTGCCACCGACAACACCGATTTTTGCAGTTGTCGGGTCAGGGCGTTGGCCAAGGTAAAACCAGTACCATTTTTCCAATGCCACCGGGTGGCTGATATCCGCTGCCTCATCCATATCGGGTGATGGATCTACGGCAAAGTAGCCATCCACGAGTTGACGCTGCAGTGCGAAGCGGGCGCGGTTCTGGGGCATCAGGCGAATGTTTACCTGCGCCCCCGCATGTTCCATGGCGCATCGAACGGTCTCGACCGTTTCCCCGGTCACCTCCGGGCCGCCTGGGATCGGGTTGGCCTGCTGGTAGGGGGGAGAGTCAAATGTATATAAACTGAATGTTTCATGGTCTGCAGCAACTGTCCACGGAATCAAGGTGAACAGTAATCCTGCTGCTATGGGCCTGATAGACATGCCGGACTCCAGCGTCCTTATTGCTGACAATTTGCCGATGGATACAGCATAGCAGTCAACCGGCTTATTTTCTCTTAGCTGTTTTTCCCAGGTAGGTTACAGTTGCTCAAGATTGGCAAGCAGCCACTCCCCGCGGCTGAGAATGGCACGGCGCCGCTCATCTGGCTGTTTATCCCAGTTCCGATACATCATGGCCATGCGCGGATTGTTGGCAAAGTCATCCCGATGGCGGTCGATAAAATGCCAGTAAAGTGCATTAAACGGGCAGGCTTTCTCTCCAGTGGCATCCTGCACCCGGTAGTGGCAGTTCTGGCAGTGGTCCGACATGCGCTGGATGTATTTGCCACTGGCGGCGTAGGGTTTGGAACCCAGATAGCCGCCATCGGCGTGCATCACCATGCCCAGTGTATTAGGCAGTTCTACCCAGTCGAAGGCATCGATGTAGACCGCCAGGTACCAGTCACAGATGTCCTCCGGATGTATGCCGGCCAGCAGGGCGAAGTTGCCGGTCACCATCAGGCGCTGGATGTGATGGGCGTAGGCGTTTCTGGCGGTGGCATCAATGGCTTTGTGCATACAGCGCATTTTGGTTTCACCGGTCCAGTAGAACCAGGGCAGGCTGCGCTGGTTGTTCAGCCGGTTCTCTTTGGCGTAACCCGGCATCAGAAGCCAGTAAATGCCGCGAACAAACTCGCGCCAGCCGATGATCTGGCGGATAAACCCCTCTGCCGCGTTCAGCGGCGCCCGCCCGGAATACCACGCTTGTGCCACCGCCTGGCAAACGTCCGTCGGGTCCAGTAATCCGGTGTTCAGATAGGGGGACAGGATGGAATGGAACAACCAGTCTTCGTGGTCGGACAGCGCATCCTGATAGTCACCGAAACAGGGCAGGGCGAAGTCGATAAAGTGTTCCAGCGCTGCCTGGGCCTGGTCCGCCGTGACGGCAAAATGGAAGTCCTCTGAGGTGCCGAAATGGTCGGGAAAGTGCTCCTCTACCAGCTGGATCACCTCTCGGGTAACCGAATCGGGCTCCACGCGAAACGGCGCCGGCGCGGGCGGTTTGCCGGACCATTTCTTTCGATTGTCGGAATCGAAATTCCACTGGCCACCCTCCGGTTTGCCTTCGGGTGTCATCAGCAGGCCGGTTTTTTTGCGCATTTCCCGGTAGAAAAATTCCATGCGCAGTTGTTTGCGACCCTTGGCCCAGTCGGCGAACTCCTGTTTGCGGCACACAAAGCGGGTGTCTGGCCGAATCTCCACTGGAATACCCAGGTGTTCGTGCCACTGGCTGATCTGCGAGTGCAGCCGCCATTCACCGCACTCGGTGGTGATCAGTCTCTCGGGCCTGTGCTCTGCGGCGAGCTTTGAAACGACCGCTTCCAGGGATTGTTCCGGGTTATCCGGATGGTAGTGCTGGTAATGCACGTGCCAACCTTGTTGTTCCAGTTCCCGGGCGAAGTGGCGCATGGCGCTGAAAATATATATTAGCTTTTTCTTGTGGTGATTGGTGTAGCTGGCCTCGTCATGGACTTCGGCCATCACCACCCGATCGTTGTCTTTATCTGCGTCTTCGAGTGCAGAAAGCTGGTGGCTCAGCTGGTCGCCGAGAATCAGAATCAGGTTGGCCATGGCATCGGCTCCGGTGTTGGCATTATCCCAAAGGGGTAGGCTGAATACGCCATGGGCGCAAGGGTGGTTCAGTGGCTATGCTGATAGACTCCAGATGATACGCATCAACTGATGCTCGGGGCCGATAGGGCATAATGGATGCTTTCCGGCTTGCCGATCTTTTCTGACGACAGAGTTTTAACTATGGCTTCCAACAACGCTGCAGAAAACAACCTGCCCGCCTTCATCTGGGATGAGGCACTGATTCGCCGCTACGACCTCAGTGGTCCCCGCTATACGTCTTACCCCACGGCGGTCGAGTTCACCCAGAAGTACGGCATCGAAGACATGGTGAAAGCGGCCGGCCGCAGCAAGGCTGCCGGTGGCCCCATTTCCTTGTACACGCACCTGCCGTTCTGTGCACATCTCTGTTACTACTGTGCCTGCAACAAGGTGATCACCAAAAAGCGCGATAAGGCTATGCCTTACGTGGAGCGTGTTCTGAAAGAAGCTGCTATCCAGTCAAAACTGTTCGGGGCGGACCGCCCGGTGCAACAGTTGCATTGGGGCGGCGGCACGCCAACGTTCTTGCCCCGGGATGTGATGCAGCACCTGATGGCCGGATACGCTGATCTGTTTAACCTGCAGTCTGGCGATGAGCGGGATTACAGCGTCGAGATTGACCCTCGGGAAGTGGACCAGGATACCCTGTCGACCCTGTGGGAGCTGGGTTTCAATCGCATCAGCCTTGGTGTGCAGGATGTAAACCCGCAAGTACAGAAAGCGGTGAATCGCATCCAGCCCCGGGACATGACCGAAGCGGTGCTGAACGAAGCTCGCCGTATCGGCTTCCGCTCCATTAACCTGGACCTGATCTACGGCCTGCCGTACCAGACCCCGGAAAGTTTTGCACAAACCCTGGAATCGGTGATCGAGATGTCCCCGGACAGGCTCTCCGTGTTCAGCTACGCGCACCTGCCGGACCGCTTCTACCCGCAAACCCGGATTCAGGCCGACACTCTGCCAAGCCCGCAGCAGAAGCTGACCATTCTGCATAACACCATCAACCGCCTGCTGGAAGCCGGTTACGAATACATCGGCATGGACCACTTCGCCAAGCCGGACGACAGCCTGGCCGTGGCTCAGCGCGAGGGCCGGCTGCACCGGAACTTCCAGGGCTATACCACCCATTCGGATTGCGATTTGGTGTCTCTGGGGGTGTCTGCCATCGGCCAGACTGACGACGCCTATTTCCAGAACAACCATGATTTGCCGTCCTGGGAAGCCTCAATTGATGCCGGGCAACTGGCGATCGTTCGCGGCGTTGGCCTGAGCCGGGATGACCGGATTCGCCGGTGGGTGATCGGCCAGCTGATCTGCCAGTTCCGCCTGGATCGCAAACAGTTTGCAGACAAATGGAGCGAAGACTTCGATCGGTACTTCGCGGATGAACTGAACCGCCTGAAGCCGATGATCCAGGACGAACTGATTGGCGATGATGGCGGTGCACTTCAGGTGCAGCCCGCCGGCCGGTTGCTGATTCGGGCCATCTGCCAGATCTTCGATATGTACCGCAAGGAAGGTGCCAGCCAGCGGTTCTCGCGGATTATCTGACCGGGTTTGCTGTAAACAGAACCAACAAGGGCTGCCAAATGGCAGCCCTTGTTGGTTTGACTCGATGAATTAGCTAGCCACTTTGAACTCGTTGGCCAGGTCCTGGAGTTTGCGGGCAAGCCTGGCCTGCTCCTGAGTCACCTGATTGATCTCCTGTGATCCGGTCAACGTCAGGATAGCGGCCTCACTTACTGTCTCCATGCTGCCTGCCAGTTCACGTGTCACCGCGACTTGCTGTTCCGATGCAGTGGCAATCTGGGTGGCCATGTCGGAGATGCTATTTACGTCGGTCAGGATGTCCGCGAAGGTTTTTTCCATCTCAGAGGCCTGTTCGCTGGTCTGGTTGGCGAGCTTGTGGCTGGCAACAATGGATCGGCTGGCGTTGTCTGTGATGGTCTTGAAGCCGTTGATGATGTCTTCAATCTGGGTGGTCGATTCATGAGTTTGTTGTGCCAGGGTCCGTACCTCATCGGCCACCACTGCAAAGCCCCGGCCATGCTCGCCAGCTCGTGCCGCCTCGATGGCAGCATTCAGAGCCAGCAGGTTGGTCTGGTCCGCCACTTTACGGATGACATCCACTACTTCACTGATGGTGCCGCTGCGTTCCTCCAGCTCTTCGATCACCTGATTTACTTCCTGAACCGATTGCGCCAGGGTGCGGATTTGCTTAACGCTTGAGTGCAGCACCTGCTCACCGGTCCGGCTCTTGTCCATGGCGCTGTTGGAAGCGTCTGCAACCTGTTGGGTGTTCTGGGAGATTTCCTCCGAGGTGGCGGACATTTCTTCGGTGGCGGCCGCTACCTGCTCAATCTGCTGTTGCTGGTTCTTGATCTGGCCGGAATTCTGGCCCGCGGTGGAGCTGGTTTCTTCGGTGGCGGTGGCCAGTTGCACGCTGGCCTTATCGATCTGCATCAGGGCTTCGCTGAACCGGCCGAAAAGTTCGTTGACCGCCTTGGCAATAGTGCCGGTTTCGTCCTGGCTGGACACCGGGATATGCCGTGTCAGGTCTTTGTTGTCCATGGCATAACGAACGCCAGACAACAATGCGGCTACCTGGTTATGGATGGCGTGGATGATCACCAGCATCAGCAAGATCACGATAATGATGGCACCGCCTGCAATCGTAGAGGCGCCAATAAGTGCCTTGCGGGCATCACCTACCGCTTCGGTAGCCGCGGCTTCCACTTGGGCTAGCATCTGGCTGCGGATACGGTTGATGGCTTCAATTCGTCTGGTTGCTGCGGTGAACCACTCGCCGGGGTCCAGGGCATACATGCCAGACGGACTGCTCAGCAGGGTTTCACGCTGGCTCCGAAATTCCCGGCTTACCGGTAGGTTTGCCAGCTGTGTGATGTCTCCCCGCAGTTCCGAATCGCCCGGCAACATACTGATGGCCGAATTCAGGTAGGCATCCTGCTGACCGCTCATGCCGGTTACCCGCCCGAGCGTTGGCAGGTCAAAGTCCCCGGATCGAATCAGTGCCGCGCCGTTAGCGCGCTCCCGCCCGGCCATTTCCACAGCTCCCGCCAATGCAAAATAGCCGTTGATCTGGCGGCTCAGGTCGGCGTCGGTTGAGCGGCGTACCAGCAGGGGAACCCGGTCAACCATTTCCATGATCATCGTGGTGTACTGGCTGGCAGAGTCGGCACTATTGATGTTGCGGTTGTCGATGCCCTGGCGAAGCCTGCCAAGGCCGGACAGTTGCTGTTCAAGGCGGTCAATACTGGCTTTGATCACGCCATCAAATTCGGTGTCAGACACCAGGACTCGGAGCCCGTCGCGATAGGTTCGAAGGCTTCGGTCTGTATCCTGGCGCTGGGCATCCAGGTCGCGCTTTGACTGTTGCTCGCCGCTGGAACCTGTCGCGCTCGACAGCAGAACGGCCGAGCGGCCGCGCTCCTTTTGCAGGGACTCAATCAAAGGATCTCCCAGCTCCGCCAGGTTCACCATGGCCTGTAACTGGCGCATGTTGCCCAGCTCATCCGCGTTACGGCTGATACTGAAAGCGGCAAAGAAAACGATGACCAGCAGGGCCGGAAGCACGAGGGTAATGAGCTTGCCCCGCATGGAGAGGTTATTCAGAAATGACATGGAAGATCCCCTTCACTGAATTAATTCGTCCATTGTGGGCAAGTGTAGCAGCCGAGGGTATTCACGAATCGGGGTAGCTGATGGGGTAGGTTGGGCTTTGTAAGTGCCTGTAAAGTAATGCTATCTGTATGGCCTGGTTAGAAAAAATGGTCCTGTACGGGCAACTGCGTAGAGTACTGCTTTTGGGGTAGAAGGCGGTTATCGCCCGCTCCGCTGACAAAGGTCAAGGTGCCTTAGTGGCTTGGCGGGTATGGTGCCGGCACGTCTTTCAGCGGAGAAAACCATGGAACTTGTCTGCCCCGCCGGTAGCCTGCCCGCCCTGAAAACCGCCGTCGATAACGGCGCCGATGCGGTGTACTTCGGCTTTCGCGACAGCACCAATGCCCGCCAGTTTGCTGGCCTGAACTTTAACGAAAAGCGCGCAGGGGAGGGCATTGAATACGCCCACTCAAAGGGCAGTCGCGTATTCTGTGCCATCAACACCTATCCGCAGCCTGATGGCTGGGAACAATGGAAGGGTGCGGTGGACCGCGCCGCGAACCTGGGTGTGGATGCCATCATCCTGGCCGATATGGGGCTGCTGGAATACGCCGCCAGCAAATATCCGGACACCCCGCGCCATTTGTCGGTACAGGGTTCTGCCACCAGCCACGAAGCCCTCTCGTTCTATAAAGACAACTTCGATATCCGCCGGGCGGTTCTGCCCCGTGTACTGTCCATTGATCAGGTGAGGGGCGTTGCCAAACACAGCCCGGTGGAGCTGGAAGTGTTCGCCTTCGGCAGTCTGTGCATCATGGCGGAGGGCCGTTGTTACCTGTCTTCCTATCTCACCGATGAGTCTCCCAACACACGAGGCGCCTGCTCGCCCGCCAAAGCCGTGCGCTGGCAGGAAACCCCGCAAGGTCTCGAATCCCGCCTGAACGATGTCTTAATCGACCGTTATGGCCAGGGCGAGTCGGCCGGTTACCCAACCCTGTGCAAGGGCCGCTTTGAAGTGGAGGGCAGTGTCTATCACGCCATTGAAGAGCCGGTTAGCCTCAATACCCTGGACCTGCTGCCAGAGCTAAAAGAGCTGGGCATCAGCGCGGTGAAGATCGAGGGCCGCCAACGCAGCCCCGCCTACATTGCCGACGTGGCCCGCACCTGGCGCCAGGCGCTGGATCGGCTGGAAGCAACACCGGGCGTGTTTTCCGTAGAGAGCCAGTGGAATCAGACGCTGGCCGGGCTGTCCGAGGGTGGCCTGACCACCATTGGCGCTTATCACCGCAAGTGGAAATAAGGTTTAGCTGATTATGATGAAACTATCCCTTGGCCCGATTCTGTGGTTCTGGTCCAAGCAGTCCGTGTTCGACTTCTACGCCAAGGCCGCTGAATGGCCGGTAGATACCATTTATCTTGGCGAGGTGGTCTGTTCCCGTCGCCGGGAACTGAAGCCGGATGACTGGCTTGACCTGGCCCGCGACCTGAAAGCCTGCGGCAAGAGCGTGGTGCTTTCTACCCTCACGCTGATTGAATCCGAAGCCGACCTGCGCCGCTTGCGCCGGTTCTGCGAACAGGATGATTTCCTTGTGGAAGCCAACGACCAGAGCGCCTTACAGGTGGCCATCCGCAGCAACATTCCATTTGTGACCGGCCCGTCCATGAACATCTACAACACCGCCACCCTGAAAATCCTGGCCAGACAGGGACTGCAAGGCTGGAACCTGCCGGTGGAACTTGGGAAGGAAACCCTGGACCAGCTGATCAGGGAATTGAAGGCCGAAGGCCTGGATCTGCCCGCCGAGGTATTCTCCTGGGGCTTCCTGCCGCTGGCCTGGTCGTCCCGTTGCTTCACCGCCCGCCATTACAACCTGCCCAAGGACAACTGTGAGTTCCGTTGCCTGGAGCACCCCGATGGTATGGAGCTGCGCTCACGGGAAAGCCAGGAGTTGTTCCGCCTGAACGGCATTTCTACCCTGTCTGGCTCCCGCTATGACCTGATGCGGGAGTTGCCGGATATGGAACGAATGGGCGTGAGCACCGTGCGCTTGAGTCCCGAGCATCAGGGCATGGATGAGGTAGTCAAACGCTTTGACCAGGTACGCCGGGGGGAAGTGCCAGCCACCGACCCGCTGCAGCTGGTGGAAGCGCCGCCGTGTAATGGGTACTGGTATGGCAGGCCGGGGATGGATTTGGTGCAGGACCCTGGATTACAATAAATTTTTGATTGCAACGAGCTTTGGACGGCTGTTGCATCACAGGGATGTTTAAACTCAGTCAACGGATGACGAACGATGGATATTGTCAAAACTTTCGATCTGGTTGCGGCACATCTGCCCAACCTGGAATCGCCCTTCTTTGCTGCTGAAAAAGCCAGAAACCTGCTGGAGAATGACCGTCACGGTCATCGCTTCAATCTAAACAAGATACTTGACCGAGTGGCTTCGTCCGGTTTACGACCGGACCAACGGATGCGATTGATAAATGAAGTCAGTAATCGACTCCGAGAAGGAAAGCTGTGGCTGGTATACGGCCATTGTGATGGAAAGCCCTTTGATCCGGTAGTGAGCTGGAGAGAGGATGCATCAGGGCAAGGGCGGTGGATGATCAATGACAGCGCCTGTCGGTTTGCCCTGAGGGATAGCGTCCAGAGTTTGAACGAAAACAACATCACGCCGCAACAACTGGCCCATCACGGTGGTAGAGGCATTGGTTCGTTGTCTGTTGGACTCTTCAGCACAGAGCTGAGGCTCCTGCGCAAGGAGGAGGCTTTGCAACGGCAATCAGTGGCATCCTCGGACAGTCCCTTCCCGGCCACCCCTGTTGCGCCCTTGCCGTCAACGACCCAAACCCCACAATCGTCTGCGTCTGAAACGCCTCCGGAGATTCATCTGGAAATTGGTTTGTTCACCGACGGTACCCTGAATAACGCGGACAATTCCAGGGCGATGGAAGACCGGGTTCAGGAAGAATGCCTCACCCCGCTTGAAGACGGTGAAATTACCGAAGCGGAGTGTCGGTATCGGCTGGCAATGATGCTTGGGGGGAGTTATGCCAATGCGCCGAGTAATGTGGCGAAGTTGAGGGATATGTATGTTGAGTCCAAAAAAGTCAGCGATGGCGAAATTAAGCAGCGATTTTGGGTGTATGCGCCTGGTATAGGTACAAGAACGGGAGCGAGTGATTCGCTGGTGGGTATGACAACTGGGATGGGGCAAACTGGGGTTGTTAACCAGGTAGAGCGGGGCTTTGCTGAGATCGCTGGGCGACTTGAAGAGCTAGAACTATCTCGGACAATTACTTCAATCACATTTGACCTATTTGGTTTTAGTCGGGGAGCTGCTTCGGCGCGCCATGCCGCTCATGAAATAAGTCAGGGGGAAGTGGGCGCGTTGGGACGGGTTATGGATGCTCGGGGTATTAAGTGGCCGGAACAGGTCAATATTCGGTTTGTCGGGCTTTTTGATACGGTCGCTGCAATCGTTAATCCGCTCGCACTAGACCTTTCCCCGGGCAATGGTCAGAACGATCCAGTGAATGTTTGTCTTCGTCCAGAGAACGTTAAACGGGCTATTCATCTCGTGGCCTCAGACGAGCACCGTGAGAACTTTTGTTTAAATAGTTTACGAAACCCAGACGGTAGCCTGCCGGCTAATTTTCGGGAAATTTCTCTTCCAGGCGTGCACTCTGATATCGGGGGCGGCTACGGTGAAAGCGTGCGAGAAGATGTGCTGATTACCCCAGCGGAACGGGTTTCCATCACCTGGTTTGACCAACCAGAGCAGACAACAAAATGGCAAGAGCTCGATATCGTGAGAAAGCAAATTGAGGCCGAGAAGTGGATTGGCGAATATAGTTTGCCGATGACAGTTATAGAGCAGTCTCACCCAACACCGAGTATTCAGGAGTTGGAAAGTGAAGCCAGTCTCGATATTCACACTAACTTCATAACGCAGCGGACACCGCATAGCGGTCGCATGGCTGAACTCGCCCTAAGAATGGCCCGCCAGGTACGCGGGGAGTATTCCCGGATAGCTTTAAGAGTAATGCATGAGTTAGCTGTCAATGAGGGTGTCCCATTAGCAAGCATTGACCCGAGGGATGGGGCTCTTCGGTTGCCGAAGGATCTGAATCTGATCGATGAAGAATTGCGTTCGCAAATAAATGCTGGTTCCAATAATCCATCTCTCACACCAGAAAGTCGGGACTTAGTTCGCCAGCGCTATATCCATTATTCGGCGCATTACAATTCAATCGACTTTACGGTATTTGGGCGGATCGCATCGTTGCGATTGCCTGGCCTTGTGGCGCCAAATGCGCCCACTCAATCCGGGGAGCGGGTTATTTATCCTAATCGATGAGGACAGGTTGTGGATTTAAAGAGAACTATGCTTCTGGTTAGCCTAAGTTTAATGGTTTTCGGATGCTCTTATACGGATGACGACGACATAAACTGGAGTCTCGTTGCTGTCGCACCCCAGCACTACGAAATGTGGATAATCAATGCTCATTTGGAGAAGCCTGGTGTTAGGAGCTGGCGCGCACCTATTGGAGGTGGGGTTCGATGTTGCTGGATGGGTCCTGACGGCCCCTTCGGTTCTGGAGGCCCGATAGATCCGTTCCCCAGCTTGATCGCATTGCATTGGTTCTCATTTTCTGAACAAAAATTCTACTCCACGTTGTTTGAGGTTCCCTCGGACTTGCAGGACCGTATGCGTGTGCCTGCTCCTACAGCCACTCAAAGCAAAGATGTTCTGATGAAGCCAAGAAGGACTTTGGTTTTGGGGCTTGCGCCTGGTGGTGAGGTGGTTGTGTGGATGATGAGCCAACGATCTAATGCCGTCGAAGTCATGCGAGTGCCCGCTGTCGAAGTTGAGGGCGACCTCGAGGCGTTTGAAATTCGCACAAGGGAGTACTTAGAACAACACGGTTCGTATATCGAAGAACACGGTGTGCCGTTGGAGGGTTGGTGATCCGATCGGTGTACGCCTTTGTGAAGCGGGCATTCAAAAAACGACCAACTGCTATGGTTTGCGGAGTGGGACTTGCCATATGGGGCGGTTTGTCGTTTTGGCCTAAGGATAATCTCCCTTGGTATGTCGGCGTCGCTGCCCCGAGCCACTACGACATGTGGGTCATTAACCTGCATCTGGAAAAATCCGGAGAGCGTAGTTGGCGGATTCCTGCAGGCCATAAAGGCTGCTGCTGGGAGGGCGGCAGAGGTCCTTTTGGAACGGGGGGCTCGATGGATCCGTTCCCCAACCTGATCGCGATCCATTGGTTTTCTTTTGCGGAGCAGAAATACTATTCCATCATGATTGATGTCCCGCCGGATTTGCAGGATCAAATGCGAGTGCCTGCTCCCAACAGGACTCAAGATGGCGAGATACGCCACCTGCCAAGAAGCGACTTGATTTTAGGGTTGGCGCCCGGAGGAGAAGTGGTTGTCTGGATGATGAGCCAGCGAACAAACGCGGTAGAGGTAATGCGTGTTCAGGCGATTGAAGTCGAGGGTAACCTCAATGCTTTTAAAGAGCGGACCAAGAACTACCTCGAGCGAAGCGGTGCCTATCTTGAGAAACACGGTGTGCCGTTGGAGGGTTGGTGATCGAGTAAGTTAGATACGTGCGGTTTCTACACGGCTTTCTGCTAATGCCCCGTCCACAGCACCAGTAGACCTCCCGCTTCGGCAACAATTTTCAAAATCCCAAGAACAGCATGTCCAACGCCGCGGAAATTTCATCTTGTTGCCCAGCAAGGCTGCCGGCGCCAAAACGCAATTCCCCTTCAGGCACAGCAGCCATATACTGAGTAGCCATGACTACCGAGTTATGGTGATTTCTGGTGTATGGAAGCAGGTTGAAGGGGTGGCGTATCCTGTTGGTTGATCACCGCCAAGATCACAACCAACAGAGGAATGATACG
>NZ_LOCO01000023.1:0-66699 GCF_001574445.1 Marinobacter excellens LAMA 842 | reverse complement strand
AAGTAGATGACTCGCACTCCACCACGCTTCCCTGAACCCGCCACCGACCAACGAACCTTTCTACATCCACCGCTACCTGGAATGGGATCGCCAATTTCAGGATTGGCTGCCAGCCAGGCAAAGAACGAATTCCGTTCCTCCTCAGTCCAGATCTTTCTGGCATCTGCTTCGAATGTAGGGGTTTCGATTATGGTAAACATGATGATCAATATACGTCATTGACGGAGTTTTGCAAGGTGGCGGATGGAAGGGTTAACGCTTGCAGCATGCGCGCCCAGGGAATGAAGCCGGAGGCGCAATGTAGTGGGCGTCGCCGTGCCTGCACTGGTTATGCAACATTTCCCGAAAGCACAGGATACTCTGCATTGGACACTAGGGCAGAAAACTCGTGCTTGAACTCATAGTCACCAACGTAGGCCAGAGCGATCAAGCCTGACCAAACAATTTTGAATTGCAGCGTGTCACCAATTCGTTCAAATCTGATCCGGTGTTTCGCGACCGCATCATGCCCCAGTAGATATATATGGAACGCGAGATCATCGTAGTTATCGACTGTTTCGTGGCTCGGGTCGACCAGTAGCTCAAGGCCGTCCAAAAATTCAGGTGTGTACTCTGCTTTTGAGCAAACTCTGAACCCGCCATGGTGCCAATAGTTCGAGGACAAGGTGCATGAGTGATAATTACCCCACACAATTGGCGCCGCCCAGTCTGATGGATAATCGTCGTCTTCGTCGTCTTCTATATCTCGTTCCGCATAGTAGTCAGCGGACTCCAGATGCATGTCAAACCATACGTCTCCGTCTATCTCTTTTGCCGACCAAGCGAACTTTTTGATCGGGTGCCCCTCAGGCCAAGGATTGTCTTTGGAGTAGATTCTGTCAGGTTCCATCTGCAGTCCCTCTTAGTGCATAACGCCTGCCAGCATGCGCGGCTGCGGAATGGTGGCGAAGCCGCCATGTAGTAGCCGTCGCCGTGACTGGCCTGGTTATACGGTTACTGATCGCCGTCTCTGTCCTTAATACCCTGCAATTTTTCAGCAGGGAGATTGCTGTATATCTCGTCAATCTCGCGGGGCTCCGTGATCATTTTCTGAGCAATGAAATTAACCAACCTGAATAACTGGCTTGCAGTGTCCCGATCATCATTGAGGTCAATTTTTCCTGGATGCACGGCATCGTTTCCAATGACTCTGACACTATCTAGCGCTTCTTGAACCTTGGGCGGTAAACCGGCAGCAACAAGCTCTTTGATATCTGTATTTATATTCCTGCCCGACTGGCCGAGGTGAGCGCAGAGCTTCTGAATACCTAACCTCAATAATGCTGCCGCACCTCTTGGTGACAGATTGAAGATAGAACTAGCCTCTTCATAGTCCCTTTTTATATCTTCGGGCAGATCATCATTTGGTGGCTCCACTGACATATTCAGCGGAAAAATTACTGACTCGCCGTGCCAAATCGTAGGGAACCTACAATGTTCACAGTAGGATATTCGAAACCTAGGATCTTGAGTCTGTTCCCCATAGCCGTCGGCCCCGCTTGAGCCACGCAAATAGTACCAATGCTGCTTAGTGTAAACGTGGCAGCTCACGCAATTGAAAGCCTCACCATCCAGAAATGGCGCAATGTATTTTCCTTTCATGCTAAAACTCCGACTTCAATCACGTATAACGCCATTGTTCAGCGGCGACCTTTTTGTAGCGAAGCGGAGAAAAGGGCGTCCGGTGTAGGCCCTTCAGGGCCGGAACGAACTGCAACTACTGGTTATGAGTTTTGCTAGCGGCCAAACAATTTCGCCCAAAAACCTCTTCTCTCGCGCTTCACCGCTTCTTCGATGAAATCTATCTTGGGTTTGCGTCTATCGGATTCTTCTATTAGGTCCATCACCACATTGCCGGAGCTTGTGTAGGTGGTGAGATGGTACTGGTCAGTTTTGTAGCACTTGCCGAATAAGTGCTTGAAGATATCCTTCCAGACTGAGTAATACTTCATGCATTGCTTCTCGGTACCGAACATCACCCCGTAGTTTCCAACGACAAGCGCATGGGTTATCTGCTTACGCTTCCCATTTTCGTCTTTCGCTTTGGCTATCTGCTCTGCATCCAGCGCCACTAATACGAGGTCATTTCCCATAGGAGATCCATACACACATAACAGTGAATTATACGAACACGTTCGTATATCCCGCGTTCGTATAACTCCACCCAAAACGCGCCCAAAATTTCATACTTTTCCTAACAAGAACAGAAGGTTAACAGAAGTCACCACGGCTACCACCGGAGTTATACGCCCTCTTTCGAGCCACCCCCTGCTCTTATCCCGGGGCGTATAACTCCGCCCGCTCAAATCCTAAATTTCAACCATATCAGAAGGTTACATATATTTCCCATGCAATTTTCTGGAGTTTTGCGAACGCGTTCGTATAACTCCGGCTGTCATGCATCTGTTCGCTGCAAGGCCCTGCCCAAGGATTGAAAGTAAGCAAGAAACGCCCGATTGATGCTCTCCCGCTGTGGCCCCTGTGGATAAAGCCCCAACTGGGCCTCTTCGCTCTCTTTGGTGCCTTTCACCAGGAAGGCATTTTTTACGGGGGCGTCCTGAACAAAGGCTTCGAAGGCTCGGGCGCAAAGCTCCTCGGGCCGGCTGTAGTAATGCACGCCGGCGGCTTTGTCGGCCTTGGCCGATTGCCGGAAAAGGTCGCTGGGCTGCTCGCCTGTGCTGTCCAGCAGGATGGTGCGGTAGCAGGCTTGCAGTCGGTCGTTCAGGGGGTGGGCGATGGCATCTTCACGGGTTAGCCAGAGTGTGGAGCCAAATTCAGCTTTGGCAGCGCTTGGGAACAATTTGTCCGCTATGTAGTGGTCGAAAGCATGAAACCATTCATGGGCAATACTGCCGGGGCCGGCATTCTTGGCCAGGGCGAAGCTGCGGGTGGCGGGGGTGTAATGGGCGGATACGCCAGGCCGGCCACCTATGCCGTATTGCAGGGCCAGGCTGCCGCGGAGGGAGATCAGGCTTTCGGTGCCGCCGAGGATAGTCATCAAATCGCACAGGGCGTCGTAGAACAAGGCGGCGCTGCGCTGCTTTTCCGGTTCGGTTACCCAGCGGCCAATCTCCACGGTTCGGAACTGGAAGCGGCGGCGTACATCAAGGAAGGTAACAGGCGCCCCGGCACGATGGTCGGGGCCCGTTCGATAAAACTGTCTGGGCATGGTCGGATTGTACGAGTACGCGGCCCGCTTGTCTCAGTGCGCCGTTAACCGGCGGGGGCGGTTACCCGATTTGCGCATTGCCCGGTCGATTCCAGTTCGGTCAGGTTTCCCAGGGTGGTGCGCGCAATGCTCTCCAGGGCGTTGCGGGTGAAGAAGGCCTGGTGGCCGGTGATCACTACGTTGGGGAAGGTCAGCAAGCGCGCAAACACATCGTCTTTCAGCACGATGTTGGACAGGTCTTCGAAAAACAGGTCACCTTCTTCCTCATACACATCGAGGCCCAGGTAGCCAATCTGTCCGGATTTAAGGCCCTCGATGATCGCGGCGGTATCAACCATGGCACCCCGGCTGGTGTTGATCAGCATCACGCCCTGTTTCATCTTGGCCACGGCATCCGCGTTGATCAGGTGGTGGGTGTCAGGTGTTAACGGGCAATGCAGGCTGACAATATCGGCCTGGCTGAACAGGTCGTCCAGCGCCACATATTCACCACCCAGTTGCTGAGCTTCCGGGTTGGTATGAAGGTCGTAGCAGAGCACCCGGCAGCCAAAGCCACGCATGATGCGCACTACCTCCAGGCCTATCTGGCCGGTACCCACCACGCCCACGGTTCGCCCTCGCAGGTCGAAGCCCAGCAAACCATCCAGTGCAAAATTACCATCGCGGATGCGGTGGTACGCCCGGTGAATCTGCCGGTTAAGGGTCAGAATCAGGGCGACGGTGTGTTCGGCCACGGCATAGGGTGAGTAAGCGGGTACTCGCACCACGTCGATTCCCAGGCGCTCGGCGGCTTTCAGGTCAATGTTGTTGAAGCCGGCACAGCGCAGGGCTACCGCGCGGGTGCCGCCTTCGGCCAACTGGCCCAGTACGGCGCCGTCTACCTGATCGTTCACGAAAACACACACCGCATCAAAGCCTTTGGCGAGTGCCGAGGTGGTTGTATTCAAGCGGGGTTCCAGAAACACCAGTTCATGCTGATGGCTGTCGTCATTGGCCTGCGCAAGGAACTGTTCGTCGTAGGGTTTGGTGCTGAAAACAGCCACTTTCATGGGCTTGGCCTCTTCCGTGGAGAGCGCCCAAAACCGGGCGCCGTGCGCAACGTCACTGTGCTGCCATTACACTCCCGCCGGTGCCGTAGATCAACCTCTGTTGTCTTTGGCACCGGCGGTTCTAGCGCGTTACCACTCCAACTGCGCCCCGGTCTGGTATTCAATCACCCGGGTTTCAAAGAAGTTCTTCTCTTTACGCATGGTGGCCTGCTCGTCCAGCCAGGGCGACACGTTCTTGGCACCCGGGAAAGGTTCTTCCAGGCCAACAGTCCTGGCGCGGCGGTTGGCCACGAAGCGGAATTGCTCGCTGTGGTATTCCGCCGAGTAGCCGAGGATGGGGTCGCGCAGGATGTAGTTGGCGTAGGCCATCTCGGCCGCTTCGGATTCGTCCCACATGTCGCGCACGGCTTTGGGGTCGAAGGTGATGTTTTCTTCCTCAAGAATCTGGTTGACCACTTTCAGGCCGAAGGAGAAGTGCATGGCTTCGTCCCGCAGGATGTACTGCAGTTGCTCCCCGGTGCCGCGCATCAGGCCCCGGCGCTGCAGGGCGAAGATGGGGCTGAAGCCGTTGTAGAACCAGCAGCCCTCAAACACGGCGGCGAAGAACAGGTACGACATGATGAACTCCTGCAGGTCGTCCGGGTTGCGCAGGTTCATGTCGGAGCGCATGGCGGCGTCCAGCCGTCGGTTGGCTACCTGGATCTTGCCGTTGATTTCCGGCACCACCCGGTAGCGGTTGTAGATTTCGCTCTGGTCCAGGTTGAGGGTTTCAATGCAGTGCTGGTAGGTCCAGGTGTGCAGTGCTTCTTCGTACACCTGGCGGGCCTGGTAGATCTGCAGTTCCGGCGCGCTCATTTTCTCCATCACGGCCAGGCCGATGTTGCGCATGGCGAGGATGTCAGAGGTGGTGAGGTAGGCCAGTACGTTTTCATACACGTGCTTTTCCGCCGGGCTCAGGCGGTGGTGATAGTCGTGGACGTCCTGGGCCATGTTGACGTCCAGCGGGGTCCAGTGGTTTTTGTTGGCGTTCATGAAGTATTCCCAGGCCCAGGGGTACTTGAACGGCGCCAACTGGTTGATGTCGGTTTCGCCGTTGATGACGCGTTTGTCGTCTACATTCACCGGCGCCGGTCCGGCGCTGGCCGTCGGCTTGTTTTCAGTTTTTGGTTCGTCGTCCCAATCCAGCATGGTTAGGCCTCCAAAGTTAAGTAAGTGGTTACTGACAGGCTTCGCAATCCGGCTCATCAATGCTGCACACCTGGGGTTGCGGCGCTGCCACCGGGGCGGCTTTTTCGGCGCCGGTAGCGCCCAGGGAGCGCAGGTAGTAGGTGGTTTTCAAACCGCGTTCCCAGGCCAGCTGGTACAGGGCGTCCAGTTTTTTACCGCTGGGTTCGGCCATGTACAGGTTCAGGCTTTGGGCCTGGTCGAGCCATTTCTGGCGCCTTGCCGCGGCTTCTACCAGCCATCTTGGGTCGATTTCGAAGGCGGTGGCGTAGCGAGCTTTCAGTACCGGTGGAATGCGGTCGATCTGCTGCACGCTGCCATCGAAGTATTTGAGGTCGTTCACCATCACGTTGTCCCAAAGGCCTTCGGCTTTGAGGTCGCGCACCAGGGAGGGATTGACCACGGTGAATTCGCCGGAGAGGTTCGATTTGACGAACAGGTTCTGGTACGCCGGTTCGATGGACTGGGAAACCCCAACGATGTTGGAGATGGTGGCGGTGGGGGCGATGGCCATAACGTTGCTGTTGCGCATACCGTTTTTGGCGATCAGCTCACGCACCGGGGTCCAGTCCAGGCGGCTGTTGGTGTTGAGTGACAGGTCCCCTTCCCGGCGGCTGTCTTTCAGCAGGTTGATGGAATCGATGGGCAGGATGCCCTGATCCCACAGGGAACCTTCGTAGGTTTCGTAGGCTCCCCGTTCACCGGCCAGGGTGGCGGAGGCGCGAAGGGCGAAGTAGCTCAGTTGCTCCATGGCCACGTCGGCAAACTCCACCGCTTCCGGGCTGGTGTAGGGCAGCCCCAACTGGTAGAGCGCGTCCTGGAAGCCCATCAGGCCCAGGCCCACGGGGCGGTGTTTGAGGTTGGAGTTCTTCGCCTGGGGCACGGCGTAGAAGTTGATGTCGATAACGTTATCGAGCATGCGTACGGCGGTGGTCACGGTGCGTTCCAGGCGCTGTACGTCCAGCTCGCCGTTGGCGATGTGGGCAGCCAGGTTGACCGAGCCGAGGTTGCATACGGCGATTTCGTCGGCGCTGGTGTTCAGGGTGATTTCGGTGCACAGGTTGGAGCTGTGCACTACGCCCTGGTGCTGCTGCGGGGAACGCAGGTTGCAGGGGTCTTTGAAGGTAACCCAGGGGTGGCCGGTTTCAAACAGCACGGTGAGCATTTTGCGCCACAGTTGTTTGGCAGGGATTTTCTTGAACAGTTTGATCTTGCCCTGCTCCGCCAGCGCTTCGTAATGCTCGTAGCGTTCCCGGAAGGCGTTGCCGTAAAGATCGTGCAGGTCTGGGGCATCGCTGGGGGAGAACAGGGTCCAGTCCCGGTCTTCACGCATGCGTTCGATCAGCAAATCCGGCACCCAGTTGGCGGTGTTCATGTCGTGGGTGCGGCGGCGTTCGTCACCGGTGTTTTTGCGCAGCTCCAGGAATTCCTCGATGTCCAGGTGCCAGCTTTCCAGGTAGGCACACACGGCGCCCTTGCGCTTGCCGCCCTGGTTGACCGCCACGGCGGTGTCGTTGACCACTTTCAAAAACGGCACCACGCCCTGGCTCTGGCCGTTGGTGCCTTTGATGTGGGAGCCCAGTGCACGTACTGGCGTCCAGTCGTTGCCCAGGCCGCCGGCCCATTTGGAGAGCAGCGCGTTATCCTTGATGGCGCCGTAGATACCTTCCAGGTCGTCCTGCACGGTGGTCAGGTAGCAGGAGGACAACTGGGAATGGCGGGTGCCGCTGTTGAACAGGGTAGGCGTGCTGGCCATGTAATCAAAGCTGGACAGCAGGTTGTAGAATTCGATGGCGCGGGCGTTGGGGTCGTCTTCCCGCAGGGCCAGGCCCATGGCGACACGCATGAAGAACACCTGGGGCAGTTCCAGGCGGGCTTTGTTCCAGTGCAGGAAGTAGCGGTCGTACAGGGTTTGCAGGCCCAGGAAACCGAACTGGTGGTCACGCTCGGGGATGATCGCCGCACCCAGGCGTTCCAAGTCAAAGGCGGCCAGGGCTTCGTCCAGCAATTCGTAACGAATTCCGGCGTGGATGAACGCGCTCAGGGCCTGTGGATAAACCTCTGCCAGCGGCTGGTTGCGGGGCAGGTCCAGGGCCTCAGCCGCTTCCAGGCGAAGCTGTTCCAGCAACAGGCGGGCGGTGACGGCGCTGTAGTCCGGCTCTTGCTCGATACGGCCACGGGCCGTCATGATCAGGGCGGAGAGCACTTCGGTTTCCTCAATGCCGTCATACAGGTTGCGCAGGGCTTCGTCGACCAGGGATTCGCCATCAATGCCCTCCAGGCCGGTGGCAGCCTGTTCTACCTGCAGTTTCATCAGGCCCAGGTCCAGAGGCGCCACGTTGCCGTCGGCTTTTTTCACGGTCAGGTGCGGGTGCGCTTCCATGGGCTCTTCGATGGCACGCTTGCGGGCGTGTTCTTCCCGGTAGAGCACGTAAGCCCTGGCCACCTTTTGCTCTTCGGCCCGCATCAGGGCCAGTTCCACCTGGTCCTGAATGTCTTCAATATGCACTTTACCGCCGGCTTTCAGGCGCCGGCTGATGGCCTGCACCACCTGTTCGGTTACCCGATGCACGGCGTCGTTGATGCGGGCAGAGCCGGCGGCTTTATCGCCTTCCACGGCCAGGAACGCTTTGGTCACCGCCACACTGATTTTGGCAGGATTGAATCCAACCAGGGTGCCGTTGCGTTTAATAACTTGAAGGGATTGGGTATCGGCGGCCGGGGCTTCGGCCAGAGCGGTGGCAGACATCGTGTTCTCCTGAAGTCGCGTCAGATTCCATTTAGCCTTCGCGAATGCAGGAGCACACCGTGCCTTGTTTCAGGGCAGGGATAACCGATCTGCTCACCTTGAGTCGCGAAGGTGCAGTACTGTTTCCCTGGCAGGTCTTCGGACTCAGGGGCGTGAATCGTGAGATTCGGCCTTACGTGGCGACTTCCCGGCGCTTGCCAGTGTCTTGATGCCACGCTCGTTCCCCAATACCGCTGCGCGTCAGTTCCGGATTCTCACCGGATTCCCGACTACCTTTATGCCTGAAGTGATCAGAGAATGATCACAACATATGGTAGTCAACCAAGGATTTGGTCACTATATACGGACTAATAGCCACTGACAAGGCACTTTATCGCAGGCCCGCTGTCTGCCATTGCAGTGGCCCGGAAACAAAAGGATAAGTCTATGAAGCGTTCATCACTGGCAGGCACTGCATGGGTGTTGGCTCTGCTATTGGCCAGCCCGTTACTGATGGCGCAGGAGTCTTTACTGCAACCCTTCTCCACCATGAGTTCATTATCCGATGGTTGGGAACCTCTGGAATTTCCCAGAATCGACCGGCACACGCGCTATGAGCTGGTCACGGACGACGGTGTTCAGGTGGTCAAGGCGAGCGCTGATAACAGCGCCTCCGGCCTGATTGCCCGATTGTCGTTAGAACCCGGCGAATCGCTGATTCTGCGCTGGCAATGGAAGGTGTCCAATGTGTTCGACCGGGGCGATGCCCGGAAAAAGTCCGGCGACGACTACCCGGCGCGAATCTACGTGGCCTTTGAATTCCAGCCCGACAAGGCAGGATTCTTTGAACGGGCCAAGCGCAAAACCGTGGAGGTGATGTTTGGCGAGTCCCTGCCGGGTAATGCCCTGAACTACATCTGGGCCAACCGGTTGCCGGAGCAATCCATTGTCGCCAACGCCTTCACCGACCAGACCATGATGGTGGCGGTCAATTCCGGCCCGGAGCAAACCGGTGAGTGGGTCACGGTGGAACGGGATATTGTGGCAGATTACCGGGAAGCGTTCGGGGAGAATCCCCCGCGCATTGTTGGCGTGGCCATCATGTCGGATGCGGATAATACCGGTGAACGGGCAACAGCGTGGTATCGGGATCTGGTGCTTGAGAAGCCGTGAATTGTGGATCGAAAAAAGGCCCCGTATCGGGGCCAAACACGTGAAACGTCGAATCGGCTGTCAGTGGCTGATCATCCACGGGCGCATCGAGGGAAACATTTTTTTACCGTCCGCGGTATAGAACAGCATGGATTTGCCCGGCTTCGGTGAGCCGCAACCACAACTTCGGCTGTGTTCCTTGTCGTGTGCCCTGCGATCGGCAGTCGAGAACACTGGCTCGTGTTTTGAGCGCTCGTTCCGGTCCTGAGCCGATCGTTTGGCCGGGTCCATGGCGGCAATCTCCGGAGGCAGCACTATGACACGGGGTGACAGTGCCTGGCAGGTCGGGCACTCCGCCGGCTTGGCGCAGTCTTCCATGGTGGCCAGCTGGTGGAACAACCCGTGTTCCCGACATTTGTAGTCATACACAGGCATGGTGCTTACTCCTTGTCTTTCGAAAGGGGCACGTCCATACCGCCACTGACTTTCTTCTGTGGGCCATCAGCTGACGGGTTGATGTCGAAATCAAAGATGCCGGTTGGCAGCCAGAGCGTTGCACAGGCATTGGGAATATCCACCACGCCGCTGATATGCCCCTCCACCGGCGCACACCCAAGGATCGCGTAAGCCTGTGCCCTGCTGTAGCCGAACTTGGTCATGTATTCGATGGCATTCAGGCAGGCCTGGCGATAGGCCACATGCACGTCCAGATAGTGCTGGCCGCCCTCTTCATCCACCGAGATGCCTTCAAAGATCACATAATCGTCATAGCGGGGCTTGATGGGGCTGGGCTTGAACACCGGGTTCTTGATGCCGTATTTACGCACGCCGTCTTTGATCAGGTTCACCCGCAAGTGAATCCAGCCAGCCATTTCGATGGCCCCACAGAACGTAATCTCACCATCACCCTGGCTGAAGTGCAGGTCGCCTACAGACAGTCCTGCGCCATCTACGTAGACCGGAAAATACACTTTGGAGCCACGGGAAAGATCCTTGATGTCGCAGTTGCCGCCATGCTCCCTGGGTGGCACGGTTCGCGCGGCCTCAGCGCCAGCCGCCTTGGCTGCGTCCCCTCTCATCTGGCCCATGTGGGCCGTTTCACCGTTAGGCAGAGTAGCCAACTCCGGCACACGGTCAGGGTCCGTTGCTACCAGGCCCGCTTCCCGCTTGTTCCATGTATCCAGAAGTTCCTTGGAAGGCAGGCAACCAATCAGTCCGGGGTGGATCAACCCGGCAAACTCCACGTTAGGAATATGCCGGGACTTGGTGAACATACCGTTGAAGTCCCAGATCGATTTCTGGGCTTCGGGAAAATGTTCCGTCAGAAAGCCACCGCCGTTCTGCTTGGAGAAGAAACCGTTGAAGCCCCACTGGCTCTCCTCAAACGTACCTATGTCCAGAATGTCGACTTCCAGCAGGTCACCCGGCTCTGCGCCTTCGACGCCAATGGGGCCGGACAGGAAATGCACCTGGCTGAGGTCGACATCACGCACGTCGTCGGCACTGTCGTTGTTCTTGATCTGGCCGCCGGTCCAGTCGTAACACTCCACGATAAAATCGTCACCGGGTTTGACGGTGGCCACCAACGGAATATCCGGGTGCCAGCGGTTGTGGACTTTGTCGTTCTCGTAGGCCGATTTATTCAGATCGATCTTGATGATGGTTTCAGCCATAGCGGGCGCTCCTGTACATTGGCTTGTCTGTTTGAATAACGCCTCTACTATCGGCTGCACGGCATTTCGGGGGTATTCGCCAAATACCCCCGGCGCCTACGTCATTCGACGTATTGGCGAACGCTGACCGCGTGTTTAATCACATCGGCTTCAAAGCGCTGGCTCTCCGGATGGGCCAGCAACGCCCGCGCAACCGCCGGCTCCAGGCGCTGGCGAAATGCCCGTAACATCTCCCGTGCGCCATAACGGCTGTCGTAGCCTCGGCAGAGCTCCCGGCGCAGATTCTCGGACAGAGTCAGTTCTGCTTTTTTGCGGGCCAGGCGCTTGTTCAGCCCCGCCAACTCGATATCCAGCAGCGCGTCCAGCCAGTTGTCGGTGAGGGTGTTGTAGTTCAGGATCTGGTCAATCCGGTTGAGAAACTCCGGATCAAAATGGCGCCGAAGCGCGGCATCCCGAATGGTTTCGCCAGAGCCGGGTGACAGCCCCAGCCACCGGCGCCAGCCTCGCTGATAGCGGTGATGGTGAGCCTCCGCATCCAATGCGCCGGCGTTACTGGTCATGAAGATCAGGGTATTGCGGAAGTCGATTTCTCGATTGCCGGAGGGGAATACCAACCGGCCAGTATCCAGCACGTTCAACAGGGTACGGACTACTTCCTTGCTGGCCTTTTCAATCTCGTCGAACAACACGATGCCGGGCTTGCTGAATGAGCCCTGAACCTTGTCCAGATCGAACAGGCTATGGCCTTCCTTGCTGCCCACGTAACCCGGCGGTGCGCCGGTGAGCGCCGCCGAATAATGTTCCTGTGCCAGGGTATTCATATCGATGCGGCACAGGCCATCGCGGTGGCCATGAATGGCCTCGGCAATCAGCCTTACCGTTTCGGTTTTGCCCACACCGGTCGGGCCAAGAAACAGGTGCACCGCCAGCGGCCGGTTGTCCTCACCTATGTCGGCTTTCACCCGCACCAGCATCGACTCCATCGCCGTGAGCGCCTCATCCTGGCCCACAATGTTTGCTCGCAAACGGGCCATCACAGCCTCAGGCTCGAAGCGAAACCGGGAAGCACGAACCGGGCCTGAGGCGGCCCGGTTCTTGTCATTGGTCTCCCGGTTGGCTTCCAGCCGTTCGTTGATAAACGGCATCTGTGCCTCCCGGGCTTAAGCCCCAGCGGATTTTTCCTTGCCGTCAAACGGCAGCTCGCCCACCGGGCACTCAGCCGTGCCCACGGTTTTGCGGGTCATGGCTTCGACATTCTCCTGCGCCTTCTGCGCATCCATCACCCAGGTGCGGTAGAACTCAAACGGACAATCCGCAATGCCCTTGTCGCCATCGCCGGAGGCATGCACGCCGGTGTAACCGCGATGCAGCAGCTTAAACAAATGGTTCTGGGACTGATCATTCTGGCGGGCATCACGAATCTGACTGACCGAGAGCTGGGCGTACTGCACCCCCATATCCTCCTCACCGCACTCACCCAGAGTGCGACCATCAAAGCCGATGATCGCGGAGTGCCCGAAGTAGGAGTAAACGCCATCAAAACCACTGGCGTTGGCCACTGCCACATAGCAGTTATTGGCCCAGGCCATGCTCTTGGCCATCATGATCTGCTGCTCCTTGGCCGGGTACATATAGCCCTGGCAGCGCACAATCAGCTCCGCACCCTTCATGGCGCAATCCCGCCAGATCTCCGGATAATTGCCATCGTCACAGATGATCAGACTGATCTTCATCCCCTTGGGCCCCTCGGTCACATAGGTGGTGTCGCCGGGATACCAGCCCTCAATCGGACACCAGGGAATGCACTTGCGGTACTTCTGAACAATCTCGCCTTCATTGTTGATCAACACCAGCGTGTTGTAGGGCGCCTTGTTCGGGTGATCCTCATGCCGCTCCCCGGTCAGGGAAAACACCCCCCAGGTATTGGCCTCACGACACGCCGCCGAGAAAATCGCCGTCTCGTCACCCGGGATGGCTGCAGCGGTGTCCATCATCTCGTCGTTGTCGTACATGATCCCCATGGTGCTGTACTCCGGAAACACCACCAGATCCATACCCGGCAGCCCCACCTTCATACCCTTGATCATGTCCGCAATCTTACGCGCGTTATCCAACACCTCGGCCTTGCTGTGCAGCCGAGGCATCTTGTAGTTCACCACCGCTACACCGACGGTATCGTTACTGCTGGAAATATCACCGTGTCTCATATTAATCACCCATCAATGCTGAACGTTTACCAAACAGGTTCGGGGAGAGGCGGTGGGGAGGTCCTTTCGGGACCGTATGCGCCAGGGATGGCGCATCCGAGCCTACACGGACGTATTCACGGCGTGTCCCGAAAGGACCTCCCCATCGACTCGACCTCCCCCAAATGAATTAAACAGCCAGATAACTGGCAATCTTGTCCTGATCCGCCTCCTCCCGAAGCTCCTCGTGAACAATCTCCCCCTTCTCGATCACCAGAATCCGATCCGCCGCATCCATCACAAAACTCAACACCTGCTCCGACACCACAATCGACAACCCCCGCTCATCGCGAATCCGCCGAAGAGTCTTGGCAATGTCCTTGATGATGTTGGGCTGAATACCCTCAGTCGGTTCATCCAGCAGCAACACCTTGGGCCGGGTAGCCAGCGCCCGGGCGATCGCCAGCTGTTGCTGCTGTCCACCAGACAGGTTGCCGCCCCGGCGATGCAGCATTTCCTTCAGCACCGGAAACAGCTCATAAAGGTCCTCAGGAATCTTCTTCTCCCCGACCGCAGCCAGGCCGGTCTCAATGTTCTCCTTCACGGTCAGGGTCGGAAAAATCATCCGGCCCTGGGGCACAAAGCCGATCCCTGCCCTCACCCGCTGGAAACTCTTAAGGTTGGAAAGATCCGCACCATCCAGCAGGAGCTGCCCACCTCTGGTCGGCGTCATACCCACCAGGGACTTCATCAACGTGGTCTTGCCCATACCATTGCGGCCAACCACGGCAACGATCTCATTCCTACCAATCTCAAGGTCCAGGTTCTCGATGATGTTGCTCTGGCCATAGGCCACCGAATGTTGTTTGACGCTCAGCATGATCAATGCCCCAGGTAGACTTCGATGACTTTCGGGTCCGATTTCACGTGTTCGATGGACCCCTCTGACAACACCTTGCCCTGGTGCATCACCGTTACCCGGTCAGCAATGTCACCCACGAACTGCATGTCGTGTTCGATCACCAGAACCGTGTGTTCACGGGTAATCACCTTGAGCAATTCGGCGGTTTTCTTGCGCTCCACCACCGACATACCCGCTACCGGTTCATCCAGCATGATCAGCTTCGGCTTCTGAATCAGCAGCATGCCGATTTCAAGCCACTGCTTCTGACCATGACTGAGCAGAGACGCCGGCTGCTCAAGCATGTCTTCAAGAAAAATGGTCCGGGCAACCGATTCAATTTCCTCCACCACCGCAAGATCCCGCTTGAACGCCAGGGCGCCCATCACCGAGTGGCCCTGGGGGTAAGACACTTCGAGATTCTCGAACACGGTGAGGTCTTCAAACACCGAGGGGGTCTGGAATTTACGCCCAACCCCAGAATGCACAATCTGGTGCTCTTTCATCTTTGTCAGCTCCCGCCCCTGGAAGCGAATGGAGCCTGACGTGGCCCGGGTTTTCCCACAGATCAGGTCCAGCACCGTGGTTTTACCCGCACCATTGGGGCCGATGATCACCCGGATTTCGTTTGGGTCCAGGTAGAAGGACAGGTCGTCTACCGCTTTAAAGCCGTCGAACGATACGGTCAGTCCCTCTACCGCCAACAAAAAGTCCTTACTTTTGCTTTTGGCTGCTTTCATCAGGATTTCTCCGGGCTGTACTGGTCAATGAGCGGGTCGTATTCCTTGCCCCGTTCCCCAGGGGTTTGGGCCGGCGCTGTTGCCTTGGCTTTCTGGCTACCATCGGTCTTTGGCTTGCGTCTGAACAAACGCTCCTCCAGAGGCATCACGTAAGTCTGGTACAGGCCTGCAAGACCATTGGGGAAGGCCAGAACAACGCCAATAAACAGCGCACCCATGGCAAAGGGCCACAGTTCTGGAAAGGATTCGGAAAACCCACTCTTGGCGGCGTTGACCAGTAGCGCACCGTAGACGGCTCCAAGGATGGAAAGACGGCCACCCAGGGCACAGAAGATCACCATCTCGATCGAAGCCACGAT
The DNA here is from genome assembly GCF_001574445.1 of Marinobacter excellens LAMA 842. Taxonomy (NCBI): domain Bacteria; kingdom Pseudomonadati; phylum Pseudomonadota; class Gammaproteobacteria; order Pseudomonadales; family Marinobacteraceae; genus Marinobacter; species Marinobacter excellens. The sequence continues at coordinate 51,479 of NZ_LOCO01000023.1, read as the reverse complement.
GCCGATGAACGAGGGCGACATGAAGCCGACACTCAAGGTAAACAGCGCGCCGCCGATGCCCGCAAAAGCCGCAGCCAGGCAAAACACGAAGATTTTGAAGGCGGCCACGTCGTAGCCGGAAAATCTGACGCGATTTTCCTGGGTATTCATCGCCACCAGGATGCGCCCGAGTTTGCGCTTCTGGATCAGGCGGGCAGCGAACAGGCAGACGAACAACAGCGCAAGCGTTACGAAGTAGAGGGCCGTTTTCGCTTCATCGGTACGGATGTCCCAACCCATCAGGGTTCTAAGGTCGGTGATGCCGTTGATGCCGCCGGTGTAACCCTGCTGACCAATGATCAGGATGGTCAGGATGGCGGCGATGGCCTGGGTGATGATGGCAAAGTAGACGCCACCCACACGCCGGGTGAACATGGCAACGCCGATAATGAGAGCCAGCAGAACCGGAACCCCGATCACGGCAATCAGGGTGAAGGCGAAGCTGTTGAACGGCTCCCAGAACCAGGGCAAAGCGGTGATCTGGTTCCAGTCCATGAAGTCTGGGATGCCGGGCGTTGACTGTATGGCCGTCGCTTCCGGCGTTGAGGCCTCAAGCTTGAGGTACATCGCCATGCAGTAGCCGCCAAGCCCGAAAAAAACGCCCTGTCCCAGGCTGAGAATGCCTGCTTTACCCCAACACATCACCAGGCCAATGGCCACAAAGGCGTAGGTCAGGTACTTGCCGACCATATTCAATCGGAAGGCATCGAGCATGACCGGCAAAACAACCACCAGTAACAGCGCCAACGCCAGATAGTACAGCCCCTCTCGGGAGGCAAACCATTTCACAACGGGTGAGTCTTTCATGACGGTCTCCTAGCGACGAATCTTCAGGGCCATAAGTCCTTCCGGGCGCAGCATGAGAATGCCGACAACCACCAGAAGCGTGAGTACCTTGGCCATCGAACCACTCAGGAAGAACTCGAGGGTGGACTGGGCCTGAGAGATGCCAAACGCAGACACAATGGTGCCAATCAGGCTCTGTGCACCGCCAAAGACCACCACCAGGAAGGTGTCCACGATGTAGGCCTGGCCGGACGATGGGCCAGTCGAGCCGATCATGGTGAAGGCCGCGCCGGCAATACCCGCAATCCCGCAGCCCAGGGCAAACGTGGCCCTGTCGACACCGGCACTGTTGATGCCCACGGCTTCGGCCATGGGCCGGTTCTGGACCACGGCCCTTACCTTTTTGCCCCAACCGGATCGGTACATCAGGAAGTAAACGGCTATGGCGATGGACAGCGCGATGATCATCACAAACAGCCCGTTAATGGGCAGATCCACCATGTCGGTGACCTGGATTGATCCCATCATCCAATCCGGCAGGGTGACCCCTACTTCCCGGGCACCGAAAATCGTGCGGTAGGCTTGCTGGAGAATCAGGCTCAGGCCCCAGGTCGCCAACAACGTATCCAGCGGCCGCCTGTACAGATGCCTGACCATGGCCCATTCGACAAAGGCCCCCAGCGCCGCGCACACCAGAAAGGCAAAGAGCATGGCGACGAAGAAATAGCCCCCGAACAAACCGGGCAGATAACTCTGAAAAGCACTGGAGGTCAGGTAGGTGGTATAGGCACCGAGGATCATGAATTCCCCGTGAGCCATATTGATCACCCCCATCTGACCAAAAATGATCGCCAGGCCGAGTGCCATCAGCACAAACACTGAAAACAGGGACAGCCCGGCAAACCCCTGCATGGCAAATATCGACATCAATTCACTGGTGGTGTAGCCATCAAACATGACCCTTACTCCCTAGAGATAACGCACCCAACCGTTCGGAAAACCGGCGGCCGGCGCCCCTTGGCACCGGCCAGCCGTGCTTACTGGTAACCTTCCGGGAAAGGATCTGGCTCCATCAGGTCTTCTGTTTCGTAGACCACTTTGTACTGGCCATTGCGCTGGGCGTTGCCAATACGGGTCTTGGACCAGAGGTGATGGTTTTCGTGGATGCGGACATAACCTTCCGGGGCTTTGGTGAACTCAATGCCCGGTGAGGCTTCACGCACTTTGTCGACATCGAAAGAGCCGGCCTTCTCGACAGCCATCTTCCACAGCCAGGGGCCAAGGTAGGCAGCCTGGGTAACATCACCGATGACCATGTCATCACCCCAGGCTTCTTTGAACGCGGCCACAAACTCCTTGTTGTTGGGGTTATCCAGGCTCTGGAAGTACTTCATAGAGGCATAGATGCCCTCTACGTTTTCACCACCGATGCCCCGGATTTCGTCTTCGGTCACAGAGATGGTCAGCAACAGCGGGCTTTCCTTGGTGAAATCAATGCCAGCGGCTTTCATCTGCTTGTAGAAGGCCACGTTGGAGCCGCCCACAACCGAGGCGAAAATAACGTCCGGTTTGCGCAACTTGATCTTGTTGATCACCGAGTTGAACTGGGTATGGCCCAGTGGGTAATACTCCTCACCAACCACCTTCAAACCCAGCTTGTCGATGTGTTTGCGAGCGATCTTGTTGGAGGTGCGGGGCCAGATGTAGTCCGAACCCAGCAGGTAGAAGGTTTTGGCGCCCTTCTCTTCAACCGCCCAATCGATACTGGCCAGGATTTGCTGAGTGGCTTCCTGCCCGGTGTAGATCACGTTCGGTGATTGCTCCAGGCCCTCGTAGAACGTGGGGTAGTACAGCATGCCATTGAACTGTTCGATTACCGGCAGGATGGCTTTCCGGGAAGCGGAGGTCCAGGCACCAAAAATGGCCGCAACCTTGTCCTGGCGCAGCAGCTTGCGGGATTTCTCCGCGAAGGTGGGCCAGTCACTGGCGCCGTCTTCCTGCACGAACTCGATCTGCCGGCCCAGCACACCGCCGGAGGCGTTGATCTGTTCAATAGCCAGTTTCTCGGCCTGTACTGAACCGATTTCACTGATCGCCATGGTGCCGGTGATGGAGTGCAGTATGCCAACCTTGACGGTGTCGTCTGTCACCGCAAGCCCGGTGGTATTCACCTCGGAGGTGGGGGGTGTGGCCGCCTGTGCCGATGTAGCCAGCATCATGGATGCTGCCAGCGTCATGAGCTTCTTGCGAAGCCCGGTTCCCTTGCCGAATGACCGCCCGTTGGCGGTTGAATCTGTCGTGCCCATGGTTATTCCTCGCAGTGTTGGTATGCCGGTACCGCACTTCAACAAACGAAGCACAGCGCCCACGACACACATTCTGCTCAGGCACTGACACAGAGCCCATTCGGCAATCACCCCAGCGGCCTACGTCATTTGACGCATTCCTGTCACGGGCTCAGCAGGCTAAAACGCGAATACGAAAGCAATAATGTCAGGCGCGATTCCTTATCCGCACCATCACATGGCATGGATCTTGTTCCAGCTGTCAAAGACGGTGCTGCCAACCCGGTAGTTGCACCAAAAAGTCGCGCTCTGTACCAGAAGGCAAGGCACTATGGCCGCAAGACAGAATATTTTTCGGGTCCGGCGACGTTACAACCAGTGGGTTGCCAACCAGACCCTGGAGGACTACGCGCTTCGCTTCACCGCCAAGAGCGCCCGCCGCTGGTCGGCTGCCAGGGTCAGTCATACCGCCCTGGGTGCCATATCCTTTCTGGCCATGGAAGCGATCGGCGGTGCCATTACACTGCACTACGGCTTCGACAATGCCGTTGCGGCCATCCTGGCGGTCAGCCTGGTGATCTTTCTGACCGCCATACCCATCAGCTACTACGCAGCCCGATATGGCGTCGACATAGACCTGCTCACCCGTGGCGCCGGCTTCGGCTACATTGGCTCCACCATTACCTCGTTGATCTACGCCAGCTTCACCTTCATCTTTTTTGCCATCGAAGCGGCCATTATGGCCATGGCCCTGAAAATGCTATTCGGCATTCCTCTGGTGCTGGGCTACCTGATCTGTTCGGTGGTGATCATTCCTTTGGTTACCCATGGCATAACTACCATCAGCCGGTTCCAGGTCTGGACTCAGCCCGCCTTTATCGTGCTGCAACTGTTGCCCTTTGTTTTCATCATTTATGCCGATGCGTCATCGGTCAGTGACTGGACCCAGTTTGGCGGTGTCGGTGTATCGGAAGGTCAGGGTTTCAATGTGCTCATGTTTGGCGCTGCCGCCGCCGTGGTTTTCTCGCTGATTGCCCAGATTGGCGAGCAGGTTGATTTCCTGCGTTTTATTCCCGAGCCCCAGACGCCAAAGGATAAACGCCGCTGGTGGATAGCGGTGATGGCCGGAGGTCCTGGCTGGGTTGTGATCGGGATGATAAAAATCCTGGCAGGCTCTTTTTTGGCCGTATTGGCACTGAATCAGGGCATTCCCGCCAGCGAAGCCGCCGATCCTACCCACATGTACCTGGTCGCGTTCAGTTACGTGACCCATTCCCCGGAAATCTCCCTGGCGTTCGCGGGTATTTTCGTCATTCTGTGTCAGATCAAGATCAACGTAACCAACGCCTACGCCGGCTCCATTGCCTGGTCGAATTTCTTCTCCCGGCTCACCCACAGCCACCCCGGCCGCGTGGTCTGGCTGGTGTTCAATGTGGCTATCGCGCTGCTGGTGATGGAACTGGGGGTGTACCAGGCACTGGAAGAGACGCTGGGGTTCTACGGCATCGTCGCCATTGCCTGGGTAGGTGCTCTGGTGGCCGATCTGGCGATCAACAAACCGCTTGGGCTAAGCCCCGCCCACATCGAGTTCAAACGGGCACACCTTTACGATATCAATCCGGTGGGTGTCGGGGCGATGATCACCGCCTCCCTGGTAGGTGTTGTCTGCCACTCCGGCGCGATTGGCCTTTATGCCCAGGCACTCTCGCATTTCATCGCCCTGGCGGTCGCCCTGGTCATGGCCCCGGTTATTGCCTGGCGAACCGGCGGCCGTTTCTATACCGCGCGCCCATTCACACCGATCGCTACCGATCACCAGCTGGTGCAGTGCAGCATCTGCGAGCACGCCTTTGAGCCGGAAGACGTAACCCACTGCCCGGCTTACGCGGGCACCATCTGCTCCCTGTGTTGCTCCCTCGACGCACGATGCGACGATGTCTGCAAACCCGGCGGGGGCTATAAGGAACAGCTTCAGCTGTTCCTGGGCAAATTCGTTCCCGATTACCTGCTGGTTCGCCTGCGATCACGCCTCGGTCATTTTCTGAGTTTGTTGCTATTGATCAATGGCTTGTCCGGCCTGCTGCTATCTCTGATCTATTTCAAGACCCCAGTCGCGACGAGCGCGGAAGGCATCCTGCTGTCGGTAACCCTCTGGAAGGTCTTTTTCATTCTGGTCATCGTGACCGGTGTGATTTGTTGGCTGTTCGTTCTGGCCCACGAAAGCCGGGTGGTCGCAGAGGAGGAATCCCGGCGCCAAACCCGATTGCTGACCGAAGAAATTGTCGCGCACGAGAGAACCGATCAGGCTCTGCAGCAGGCCAAGGAACAGGCCGATGCGGCCAACCTGGCGAAAAGCCGTTACCTCACGGGCATCAGCCATGAGTTGCGCTCTCCGCTCAATGCCATTCTGGGTTATGCCCAACTGATGGCGAACGACGACGACATCCCCGCCCACCGCAAGGAGGCACTGGGTGTGATTCATCGTAACGGCGAACACCTTGCCGATCTGATCGAGGGTCTGCTGGATATCTCCAAAATCGAGGCGGGCCGCCTGGACTTGCACCGGGACCAGGTGCGGATTGAAGTTCTGATGGAGCAGTTGGTCACGATGTTCCGTTTGCAGGCCGAGGAAAAAGGACTAGCCTTTGAATACCATTGCCCGTTGCCACTTCCTGAGCGGGTAACCGCCGATGAGAAACGTCTCCGCCAGATCCTGATCAATCTGCTGTCGAATGCCATCAAATACACGGATCACGGCCGGGTGTGCCTGACACTCCGCTATCGGAGCCAGGTGGCCGAGTTCACCGTGCAGGATACCGGTGAAGGCATTGCCGAAGCTGACATCGAACGGATCTTCCGTCCGTTCGAACGGGTTCGTTCCGCGGGGCAGAGCCGGATAGGAACAGGGCTGGGGCTGACCATTACCCGATTGCTGACCGAAATCATGGGGGGAGACATATCGGTTACCAGCACCCCCGGAAAAGGCAGCACCTTCAAGGTCAGCCTGATGCTATCCAGCCTGCATGAGGTTACCCCCCGCTCCATAACCGCACCTGCCCGGCGGATCTACGGCTACCACGGCACCCGTCGTAAAGTGCTCATCGTGGATGATGATCTGTCGCACCGCCAGGTCATTCGAGCCATGCTGTCGCCCCTTGGATTTGACGTTGGCGACATGGGGAATTCTCTGCTGGTCTCGCAACAGGTCAGCAGCGACCGACCGGATCTGATCCTGCTTGATGTATCCATGCCTGGGCTTAACGGTTGGGAGATCCTTCAACAACTCAGAGATGCCCAACACCACATGCCAGTCATCATGATCTCCGCCGACGCCAACGAAGGCCAGCACTCACCGGGTTCGCCCCACCTGCATGATGGCTACATCATCAAGCCGGTTCGCCTGAATCTGCTGCTGGATACTATCGGCAAAGTGCTAAACATCGCATGGCGCTTCAAACCCAGCCCGGACCCGCTCGCTGCACTTGAGCCTCCGGCGCAAGCTGAACTGACGTTACCAGGATTCGAGGAATGCCAGGCTCTGATGTCGCTGGCCCGAATCGGCCACCGCAAGGGGCTGCTTGAGGCCTTGAACAAGCTTAAACACAGCGGCAAAGCCGACAGCCACTTCACAACCGAACTGACAAAACTCACCAACGAATTTCAGTTTGAGAAAATTCTTGCGTTACTCGAGGTACCCGAACATGAGTCTGCCTGAACAGAAAAAAACCGTGGTCATGGTCGTGGATGATGCCGTCGATTCGATCCGGATGATCAGTGACGCCCTGGAGGAAGCAGGCATGACGGTTCTTGTAGCGTTGGAAGGTGGGCAGGCACTTACTATCAGTCAGAACATCGTGCCAGACATCGTTCTTATGGACGCCCTGATGCCCCACATGGACGGCTTTGAGACCTGTCGCAGGCTGAAGGAAAATCCGGCGTTCGCCGACATTCCGATCGTGTTCATGACCGGTCTCAGCGATACCGAACACGTAGTGATGGGGCTTGGTTCCGGCGGCGTCGACTACATTACCAAACCCATCAATACCACCGAATTGCTGGCCCGTATGCAAGTGCATCTGGCGAACGCACGCATGACACGAAGTGCTCGCTCAGCACTGGACCGGGCCGGCCAGAATCTGTTTTCCGTCAATGCCAGCGGTGAATTGCTCTGGGGAACGCCCCAGGTTTACCGAATACTGCCGGGCAACGAAGACCCGGAACAGGAGTCCCTGCGAAAACAGATTGAAGTCTGGCTTACTCGCCAACCGGAACCGGGGCATGCCCTCCCCATCCGGCTTGCGGATACCCCGCGTTCCATCGAGTTCCTGGCGCTGATTGATGAGAGAGAATACCTGCTGCGGATCAAAACACCTCAGAACCCGCACAGTTCGGCGACGGCACTACGAGAGGCCTTCGAACTCACACTCAGAGAATCCGATGTACTGTTGTGGATTGCCAACGGCAAAACCAATCGGGAAATCGGTCAGATTCTGGACATGAGCCCACGCACGGTGAACAAACACCTGGAACAGGTTTTTCGGAAAATGGGCGTGGAAAACCGGACGGCCGCAGCTGCAAACGCGATACGGGTGCTGGCCATCAGCTAGTGTCCCGTCTTAATCACTCAACGATACTCGTCAGGAAACCCCGGCAATACAAAGGTTTTCTCGAATCGGCGCACCGGCGGCACCTCACCACGCTCGGCCAACCGCAGATAGGCATCATCAAACGCCTCTCGAAGAATGGCGGCCCGGGAGCTGGCCAGCGAGAACATCCAGGCGCTGTTGCGGCTTCGTACTTCCGATTCCCGGATAATGGCATCTGAGGGGTGGGTCAGGATTTCTCGCACCGGTTGGCGGTAATCGAGCAGGTAATCACCCCGCTTTCGTTTCAGCATGTCCACCGCCGAGCGATGGTTCGGCGCCTCGGTGATGCGAATGTCTGGCTGGTCTTCTAACCAGTACCTAAGGCCTCCATAGGTGTAGCCACCGATCAATATCACCATGCTGCCATGCAACTGGTCCATGTGTTCAAGCGGTTCTGTGTCTTGGCGATACCAGGCACTCAACTCCACGGGAATCGGGCTGATCCAGCTTTCCAGAACCGCCTCTTTCAATACTGGCGTGGCAGATAATCCCAACCAGAGGTCAACGGTGCCGTCTTTCAGGTAGAGGTAGGTACGTGCCACAGGCAGATAGATGAATTCCAGCTCGTAGCCGGCCTCAGCGGCAACCTTCCTGGTAATCTCCACAAACTCACCCGCTGGTTCACCCTCAGCTGTGCGGTAGGTGATGGGCGGAAACTCCACATAGGCAACTCGCACGGCCTTCATGCTATATGGATTCTGGTCGTCAGCATGAACCAGAGCGGTATAGAAAAGTCCGACCAGAACAACAAAAAGCCCCGTCAGCGCCCAGGCGCCACGAGGCAGATCAGTGGAGTAACGTTGGCAACTGCGCATGTATACCGCTTATCGTTATCTGTTTCCCTAGAGAGTAACAGATAGGCGAAACACTGTGGGGCCAAACGTTAAAAAACGTGTACTCAGAATGAATGGGTCACCATGTACAGACCCACTCCCCCCATCACGATGGTGTACGGAAACGCCATGATCACCATTTTGCCGTACGACAGCCGCACCAATGGCGCGATGGCGGAAGTCAGCAGAAACAGAAACGCCGCCTGGCCATTAGGAGTTGCCACGCTGGGCAGGTTAGTGCCGGTGTTGATGGAAACCGCCAGGGTCTGGAAGTGCTCATAGCTGATGGCGCCGGCATCCAGCGCCTGCTTGACCTCGCTGATGTACACCGTCGCCACGAACACGTTATCACTGATCATCGACAACAGGCCGTTGGCAATAAAGAACATGCCCGGCTGCTGGTGCTCCGGCAGGCTGAGTACGTAATCGATGATCGGTTTGAACAGATGCTGCTCATGAATCACCGCCACCACGGCGAAGAACACTACCAGCAGAGAAGTGAACGGCAGGGATTCCTGGAAGGCTTTGCCAATCTGGTGCTCGTCTGTGACGCCGGTAAACGAGGTAATCAGGATGATCACCAACAGGCCAATCAGGCCAACTTCAGCAATGTGAAACGCTAGGCCGATCACCAGGATGGCGGCAGCGATGGCCTGAATCCACAGGGATGCCTGGTCGGCTTTGGTGCGGCGGGCACGCTCGTTCTTGGCGAACTCTTCCAGCACCTGGCGAACCGGCTTGGGCAGTCGGCCGCCGTAGCCGAACCAGCGTAGTTTCTCCAGCGCCCAGCAGGTCGCCAGGCCGGCGAACAGCACCGGGATACTCACCGGCGCCATGTGCAGGAAAAAGCCCACGAAATCCCAACCGACCACTTTGGCGATCAGCAGGTTCTGGGGTTCACCCACCATGGTGGCGACCCCACCAAGAGCGGTACCGATGGCCCCGTGCATCAACAGGCTGCGCAGAAACGCCCGGAAGTTTTCCAGGTCTTCCCGGTGCAGCTCGATCACTTCTTCATCGCTGCCGGCGTTGTGGTCTTTCTGTTGATAACCTTTGCCAGAAGCCACTTTGTGGTAAACCGAGAAAAAGCCCACCGCCACGCTGATAATCACGGCGGTCACCGTTAACGCATCCAGAAACGCTGAGAGCAGCGCGGCCGCACTGCAGAATAACAACGACAAAGCCGACTTGGAGCGAACCCCCACCAAAATCTGGGTGAAGGTAACCAGCAGCAGGTCTTTCATGAAGTAGATGCCCGCCACCATGAACATCAGCAGCAGAATCACCGGGAAGTTCACCAGAACCTCGTGATACACGGCGTCTGCCGTGGTCAGCCCGATCAGCAACGCCTCCACCGCCAGCAAACCGCCCGGCAACAGCGGATAACACTTCAGCGCCATGGCCAGGGTGAAGATGAACTCACCGATCAGCAACCAGCCAGTCACACCCGGCCCGAACACGTACATCACGATGGGATTGGCAATCAGAAACAACAGAATTACCTGTTTGTACCAGACAGGCGCTTTGCCAAGAAAATTATGGGTAAAGCCAGACAGGACGGTGTTGGGCATTGCGATGGTCTTCTGAGAAAGCGGGTTATTGGAATAGTGCGCCGGAGGATCAGAATCTTCCTTGATATTTGCGTACCGGGGTATGGTCCAAAGGTACAAACGTAAGACCGCTTTTGGTCTTAATAATAAAAAGGAGAGAGTATACGCTCGGGCTTCACAATAATTTTCGTAATACTACTTAATTATCCCTGGACGGGCGACGGCATTTTAACCGATTTTCGGTCGGATAAGGTGGTTTCATGAAAATTTAACCCATCATCCCCGGCAACCGACCATAAACGTGAATGATATTGGTTTGCATTAAGATTATTTAAGGAATAATATTCGGCGAATTTCGGTGATGTTTCACCCCATTCATGTTACTTACAGCCGTTACAAAGGTGCCTTATGCCCGCCGTTTTCCTGACCAAGCCGTTGACGCAAGCCATACGACTGACCCTGGCCGTTGGTATGGCAACCACCTCGGCCCCGCTTCTGGCACAGGATGCCGAACCCGCCAGCCTGGAGGCCCTGGTGGTCTCGGCCACAGCACTCAAGGTGGAGACACCGCTGGTGGAAACCCCACGACCAGCGTCGGTAGTGGAGGAAGAGGAACTCAGGGAGCGTAATGTTCAGTCCCTTGATGAGGCCTTCCAGTACCGCGCCGGTGTGGTGTCGGGTCACTACGGTGATGACAACGACACCGACTGGCTGAAAATCCGCGGCTTTGACCAGGCCACGTACCAGGACGGCCTGCGAATCTATCGCGAGGGCTTCTACCAGTGGCTGCCTGAAACCTACGGCCTGGAGCGGGTCGAACTGCTGAAGGGACCGGCCTCCATCCTTTACGGTGAAGCGCCTCCGGGCGGAGTGATCAACGCCATCAGCAAGCGCCCAACCGATAACACGCAGGGCGAGGTGCTGGTACAGGCAGGTACCGACAAGCACCGCCAGCTTGGGGTTGACACCTCCGGCCCGGTCGCCGGAACCGATAACGTCCGCTACCGGTTGGTGGGCCTTTATCGCGACGGCGAAGGCGACCTGGACTTCACCGAAAACGAACGCTACTACATCGCGCCCAGTCTGGCCTGGGACATCACCGAAGACACCAGCTTGACCGTTCTGGCCAGCTTTCAGAAAGACGACGCCATCCCGACCAACCCGTTCAAGCTGGCCTATGGCACCGTGCAGGACACACCGTTTGGCAAGGTGGATCCCTCCACCAATTACAGTGAACCTGGTTACGACACCAACGAACGCACCCAGACCTCTCTGGGCTATGCCCTCAGCCACCAGATCAACGATATCTGGCGGTTCGAACAGGATTTCCGCTACAGCGAGCTGGATCTGCTGTTGCGCAGCAGCTACATCTTTTTCCAGACAGGTCCGCGGGAGGGCCAGCGTTACCTCACCTATCGTGACGGCAAGATCGACAGCTGGACGGTGGATAACCGTGTGGTCGGCAACTGGTACACCGATCGTACCGAGCATACGTTCCTGGCAGGTGTCGATTACCAGGATCTGAATAACAAGGGACAACAGAATGGTGCGGGTGGGTTCTCAATATTCGGCGGCCCCATTGACCTTTTCAATCCGCAGTACGGTAACTTCACACCAGTCACGGCCGCCGACCTGATCGTTACCGAGATCGACAAGCGGCAGACCGGCTACTACCTCCAGCACCAGCTGCGTCTGGACGACCGCTGGGTATTCCTGGCCGGCGCACGCTATGACCAAGCGAAGGTGGACAACATCAACCGCGATGCCAATACCCGCCAGAAGGCAGACGATGACCAGCTGTCGCTTTCCGGCGGTGTGATGTACCTGGCCGAAAACGGCGTCAGTCCCTATATATCCTATACCGAATCCTTCCAACCCATTGCCGGTACCGACGGCAACGGCGACCTGTATGAGCCGCGCACCGGCGAGCAGATTGAGCTGGGCGTGAAAATTGCCCCCCGCAATCTGGACGGTTACGTGACCGCAGCGGTGTACCGCATTGAAGAGAAGAACTCCCTGGGCACCAGCCAGGGTGGCTTCCAGATCCAGGACCGCGAGCGTACCAATGAAGGCTTCGAGCTGGAGAGCGTCAGCTACCTCACCGAGCAGCTCGAGCTGACCGCCGCCTACACTTACAACAGCGCCAAGGTTCGCGACCAGGCCACGGCCGGTAGCGAACGCCAGGCCCCCTTGATTCCACGCCACCAGGCCTCGGCGTGGCTGGACTACAGCTTCACCGACCTGGCCCCGGGCCTGAAGGTCGGTGCCGGCGCCCGGTTTGTGGGCGAAACCAAAGACGGCAACACGGAAGTGCCCTCGTACACCGTGTTCGACCTGATGGCCCAGTATGCCTTCGCGCCCCAGTGGCAAGCCCAGTTGAACGTCAGCAACCTGGCCGACCGTGAATACGTGGCCAGCTGTGACTACTGGTGCTATTACGGCGCCGAGAGAAGCGTAGTAGCCAGCCTCAGCTATCGCTGGTAACCGGCACTGCCCGGCGGGGACCTGTGATGACGATTTCAAGCCGGTATGGCCAGCTTGGCAGGATCGAGCAGGTTCTCAGACACATTCACCTGAACCTGGACAAGCCTCTGGCCGTGGCCAGCCTTGCCAGGATAGGCGGTTGGTCCCGCTGGCAGTTCAACCGCGTGTTCTCGGAACAGACCGGACAGTCCGTAGGTCGATACGTCCGGGAGCTGCGGCTGAGCCTGGCGGCGGAAATGCTGCTTTTCACCGAACAGCGGATTATCGATATCGGCCTGGCCTGCGGTTTCAGTTCTGACATCAGCTTTACCCGCAGCTTCAAACAGCATTTTGGCTGCCCGCCGGCTCAATATCGCCGGCGCGGCCTGCCCTGCCTGCTCACCACGCCACTGTGCCTTGACCCGGCTAAGCTTCCAGACGCCGCGTGGAGGGCACGGGTGCCCGCCATACGGCTGGATTCGAAACCGGCGTTTAGCGTATCAGGCCGCTCCGACAGGATCCGGGGGCTGTTCTCATCCAACCCTGATTTCGGCACCAAGGTTCCCGCCCTCTGGGCATCACTCATAGAGAGTGAGAGGCTGCCGGCTGAACAGCCAAGGTTCGGTGTTCTCGATCTCTCCCGGGGGCCGGAGTCCGAATTCCGCTATCTGGCTGGCGTTCAGACAGAGATCCAAGACGCCGACACCGAGACCCTTAAAGTACCCGCCCAGAACTACGTGGTGATCTCCTTCCAGGGACCAATCCAGTCCCTCTCGGAAATCCTGAAGTGGTTCTTCACGGCCTGGCTTCCGCACGCAGGTTGCAATGCCGTCTACGGTTACGACCTGGAAGTGTACCCGCCTGACTTTGACGCCAACGCGCCCGAGGTGGCCATGGAATACTGGATTCCGGTCACCCTCAACGAGCCATTCATTGCCCGGCATGCACCAATCGGTTAAGTCCTGTTCAGCCAGATAAATATAATGGGAATGATTCGCACTTAATCGTTCCCACGTTAAACAGGACCCGACATGCCCTCACACGTGATCAAACCGTCATTACTTGCTATTGCCGTTAGTCTCTCTGGCAGCCCGTTGGCCGTCGCTCAAACCGATGAACCCATGGAGCTGGACACCATGACGGTTTACGGCGAAACCTACAGGAACACTGCCACCAAGACGGCACTGGCGCCGGGCGACACTCCCCAGAGTATCTCAGTACTGGATCAACAGGCCCTGGAAATGCGCGATGCCGATTCCGTGGCCACTGCACTGCGCTATGCACCGGGCGTGAACACCGAACTTCGCGGAGGCGCCGTCGGCCGGCTGGACCTGTTCAGCATCCGCGGCTTCATCAATTACCAGAACTATTACGATGGCCTGCAGCTGCTGTACAACGACTGGAATCTGCAGCCCCAGATTGATCTGAAAGCCGTGGAGCAGGTTGAGGTGTTTCGTGGCCCCACCTCCACTCTGTATGGGTCCATGCCGCCCGGTGGTATGGTGAATCTGATCGGCAAACAGCCGTCCTCAGAGCACTTCAACAAAATTGAGGTTGCCAGCGGTTCCCGCAATCTGGCCGAGGCGTCCATTGAAAGCCGCGGTCAACTGGGCGATTCCAACCTGTCCTACAGCCTTGTTGGCCTGACCCGCACCCGGGATGGCCAGGCCGCAACCTCTGAGGAAGAGCGCCACATGATCGCGCCTTCCGTGGATTGGCAGGTCAGTGACAACACCCTGGTGAACTTCAACCTCTACTACCAGAAAGATCCGGCTATGGGCATTTACACCACCCTGCCCGCTTCCGGCCTGTTCTTGCCCAACCCGAATGGAGACCTCCCGCAGGATGCCTTCTCCGGCGACGCCAACTGGAACGAATTTGATAAAGAGGTGTTGCTGGTCGGCTACAAGGTCAACCACAACATCAATGACAACTGGAACTTCCTGCAGAACTTCCGATATACCGATGCCGAGGCATTCCAGACCAATACCTACACCTACCGATTCCCCAACGACCCGTTCAGCCAGGACGGACGCACCCTGCAACGCCAGGCCTACCTGACCGACGAGGCAACCACCGGGTTTACGGTGGACAACCAGTTCTCGGGGCGCTTCCAGACCGGCCGGGCCCGGCACAACATTCTGGTTGGCGTGGACTACCTGAGTCTCGATTCCGACGTTATCTATGAAGACACTGCCGCACCGGCCATCGATCTGTTCTATCCGGACTACTATCAGATATCCAGAAGCACCATAAACATCGAGAATACGGCTCTGTCCTCGGACTTCAACATCCGCAAGAAGCAGCTTGGCGTGTACCTGCAGGACCAGATTGAGCTGGGCCGCTTCGTGGTGATCGGCGGCGTGCGCTGGGACGACTTCACCGGGGAAGAGTCCGGCCGCAAATACGGCGCGCCTGTGAACAGCAAACTGGACCAGGACAACGTCTCTACACGTGCCGGCGTGATGTATCGCGGCGCCAACGGTCTCTCGCCCTACCTCAACTACGCCGAGAGTTTCGAGCCGCAAAGCGGTAGTGATCGCAACGGCAACGAATTCGACCCTTCCAAGGGGGACCAGTGGGAGCTGGGGGTAAAATACCAGTCCCAGGATCAACGCACTTCACTCAACCTGGCGTTCTACCAGATCACCAAGGACAACGTGCCCACCCGCGACCCCAATGGCGGACCTCTGGACCAGGTCCAGGCGGGGGAAGTGCGCTCCCAGGGCATCGAGCTGGAGGCTCAGGCCCAGCCCATCGACAGTCTGCTGGTGACCGCCAGCTACACGCTGCAGAGTGTGGAGGTGACCAAGGACAACACCGGCCTGAAAGGCCAGACGCCCGTGTGGGTGCCCGACCAGTTGCTGTCGGTCTGGGCGGACTATGGCTTCTATAACGGCCCACTGGATGGCCTGGTGGCAGGCATTGGCGCCCGCTACATCGGCGAGGCGGAATACAACGCAGCGACGAACGAGGGGAACGTGCCGGACGCCACACTGGTCGATATCGCACTGCGCTACAACCTGGGACGCGTCTCTCACAGCCTCCGCGGTGCCGAACTGGGCCTGTCCGTGAACAACCTTACCGACGAGCGCTACTACAGCTGCTTTGACGCCAACAACTGCTGGTTTGGTGAGGAGCGCACGGTGGAAGCTTCCGTTTCCTACACGTTCTGATTCTCGGTGCCCAGCCGTCCAGGCGGTCGGGGCTACTCGACCGTCACACTCTTGGCCAGATTCCTCGGCTGATCCACGTCGGTGCCCTTGAGTACCGCCACGTGATAGGAGAGCAACTGTAGTGGCACGGTGTAGACGATGGGCGCGGTGATTTCGTGCACCGAGGGAATCTGCATCACGTGCAGGCCCTCTTCCGGCTTCACGTCTGCAGCCTTGTCGGCGAACACAAACAGTTCGCCACCGCGGGCCCGCACTTCTTCCAGGTTGGATTTCAGCTTTTCCACCAGGTCGTTGTTGGGGGCCACGGTCACCACGGGCATTTCGCTGTCTACCAGAGCCAGGGGGCCGTGCTTCAACTCGCCAGCCGGATAGGCTTCGGCGTGGATGTAGGAAATTTCCTTGAGCTTGAGAGCTCCTTCCATGGCGACCGGGTACTGGGAACCCCGGCCCAGGAACAGGCTGTGGTTCTTGTCCATGAAGGCCTTGGACATCTCCTCGATTTCGCCATCCAGGGCCAGCACATCGTTGACCTGGCCCGGCAACAGGTGAATGGCCTTCACGATGTCGGCTTCCCGCTCGGCATTCAGGCCGTTGTGGCGGGCCAGGGCCAGGGTGAAGATCAGCAGGGCGGTCAGCTGGGTGGTGAACGCCTTGGTGGACGCCACGCCGATTTCAGGGCCGGCCTGGGTCATGATCACCAGGTCGGATTCCCGCACCAGCGAACTGCCCGGTACGTTGCAGATCGCCAATGCCGCGCGGAAACCTGCTTTCTTGGCCTGGCGCAAAGCCGCCAGGGTATCGGCGGTTTCGCCGGACTGGGAAATGCACAGGAACAGGGTATCCGGCTGGATCACATGCTTGCGGTAGCGGAACTCGGAGGCTACTTCCACGGAACAGGGTACGCCGGCCAGGTCTTCAATCCAGTAACGGGCCACCATGCCGGCATGATAAGAGGTTCCACAGGCGATGATCTGGACGTGGCGCACGTTCTCCAGCAGGTTTTCGGCATCGGTACCCAGGGCTTGCTCCAGCACCCGGGTAGCGGTAATCCGGCCTTCCATGGTGGCCTTGATCACTTTCGGCTGCTCGTAGATTTCCTTGAGCATGTAATGGCGGTACTCGCCCTTGTCGGCGGAATCGGCACCGTGTTCGAAACGGTTGATGGCGCGCTCAACCGCCTGGCCTTCGCGATCGTGAATCTCGATCTTGTCCTTGCGGATATCGGCGATGTCGCCTTCTTCCAGGAACATGAACCGGTCGGTGACCGGCAGCAGCGCCAGCTGGTCAGAGGCGATGAAGTTTTCGCCGATACCCACACCCACCACCAGCGGGCTGCCTTCACGGCACACCACCATGTGGTCCGGCTCGTCGGCATGGACCACGGCCAGGGCAAAGGCGCCGCGCAGGCGGCTAATGGCAGTCTTGACGGCGTTATAGAGGCTTCCGCCCGCCTTGTAGTTCTTGCCGATCAGATGGGCAACGACTTCGGTGTCGGTCTGGGAGGTGAACTCAAAGCCTTCGGCTTTCAGCTCTTCCCGCAGTTCCTGATAGTTCTCGATGATGCCATTGTGGACAATGGCCAGGCGATCGCCAGACATGTGCGGGTGGGCGTTCACCTGGGATGGCTCGCCGTGGGTGGCCCAGCGGGTATGGGCGATACCGAGATGCCCGGCCAGGGGATTGGCACTGATGGCATCGGCCAGGGCGGCAACCTTGCCGACTTCCCGGGCACGCTGCACTTCCGGCTTGCCGTTGATCACGGCCATGCCGGCGGAGTCGTAACCCCGGTATTCAAGGCGGCGGAGCCCCTCCAGCAGAATACCCTGGACGTCCCGTTCGGAAACCGCTCCTACAATCCCACACATGCTGTTATCACCTGTCAGTTAATTCGGTTGTTACGCTTTCTTGGGCCGTTCCCAGCCTGCGATATTCCGTTGTTTGCCGCGGGCTACCGCCAGTTCGCTTTCAGCGACGTTGCGGGTAATGGTCGAACCTGCACCAATGGTGGCCTCGGCCGCCACTGTCACCGGCGCCACCAGCGAGGTGTTGGAACCCACAAACACACCGTCGCCGATCTCGGTTTTGAACTTGTTCACCCCATCATAATTGCAGGTGATGGTGCCTGCACCCACATTCACATTACGACCCAGTGAGGCATCGCCCACGTAGCTCAGGTGATTGATCTTGCTGCCCTCACCTACTACCGCTTTCTTGGTTTCGACAAAGTTGCCCACCTTGGTATTGGCGGCCAGTTCGGTACCCGGGCGCAGGCGGGCGAACGGGCCAATCTGGGCATTGGCGCCTACAATCGCACCTTCAAGCACGCTGTTGGCTTTGATTTCAGCGCCATCAGCAATGGTGGAATCCTTGATCACACAGTTCGGACCGATCACCACGTTGCTGCCAAGGCTGACTTTACCCTCAAACACCGCGTTCACATCAATCCACAGGTCGTTACCAATGGTCAGCTCACCGCGTACATCCACCCGGGCCGGGTCTGCCAGGGTAGCTCCCTCGGTCATCAGCCTTTCTGCCTGCTGGCGCTGGTACCAACGCTCCAGCTCCGCCAGTTGCAGGCGGTTATTCACGCCCTGCACTTCAAACGGGTTCAGGGGCTGAGACACCGTGACGGACAAGCCATGGTCAACAGCCATAGCGATGATGTCGGTCAGGTAGTATTCACCCTGGGCGTTGCTGTTGGATAGCGTGGGTAGCCAGCTTTTCAGGTGCCGGGCAGAAACGGCCAGGATACCGGTGTTTACCTCCTGGATATCTTGCTGCTCGGCGGTGGCGTCTTTCTGCTCCACAATCGCCTGCACCTGGCCCTCGGCGTTACGAACGATCCGGCCATAGCCGTGAGGGTTGTCCATATCCACAGTCAGCAGGGCCAGATTGCCATCGTCCAGGTCACTGACCATGGCGTCGAGGGTGTCTTTGCGGGTCAACGGCACATCGCCGTAGAGCACCAGTACCCGGGCGTCGTCCGGCAGATCCGGCAAGGCCTGGGCCACGGCATGGCCGGTACCCAGTTGCTCGGTCTGCATCACCCAGTTCACCGAGGGTTCGTGCAGTGATGCCCGCACCCGATCTGCACCGTGGCCGATTACCGTGTGAATTTTCTCCGCCCCCAGCTGCTTTGCGGTATCAATCACGTGATGCAGCATGGCCTTGCCGGCCACCGGGTGTAATACCTTGGGTAGCGCCGATTTCATTCGGGAGCCCTGGCCGGCCGCCAGGATCACAACGTGTAATGGGCTCATGGGGCGGTACGCTCCAATCTGGTGGTGAATCTCAAAATAAAAAACCGCGTCCCGGTGAATAACCGGCCTTGCCCTTGCGGGTGTGGCTGGTTATCCACCTGCGGATGCGGTTCACGGTCAGGCCAGTCCGGGCCCTGACACAAACCCTGCTTAGCGCAGGTGCTTGCGCAGTTTCTGGATGGTGCGCAGCTGAGCGGCGGCTTCTGCCAGCTCGGCGGCAGCACGGGAGTACTCGAACTCGCCTGTCTTGTTCGCCAGTGCCTTCTCGGCTTGCTTCTGGGCCTCCAGGGCTGCCGCTTCGTCCACATCCTTGGCACGAACTGCGGTATCAGCCATCAGGGTCACCAGGTTCGGCTGTACTTCCAGATAACCACCGGATACGTACAGAATCTCCTCGGCGCCACCCTGCTTGATGATCCGCACTGAGCCGGGCTTGAGCTCGGTCAGCAGCGGAGCATGGCCAAGCTGGATGCCTAGCTCACCCTCGGTTCCGGTGGCGATCAGCATCTCCACCAGGCCCGAGTAGATTTTTTCTTCGGCACTTACGACGTCACAATGTACGGTCATAGCCATTTCTTACGCCTCTTGGGTCAGAAAGGGAAGAAGGTAATTTACTTGCCTTCTTTCGCTTTCATTGCCTTAGCCTTCTCGATTGCCTCTTCGATGCCACCGCACATGTAGAAGGCCTGCTCCGGCATGTCGTCGTAGTCACCGTTCAGGATGCCTTCGAAGCTGGCGATGGTTTCCTTCAGAGACACGTACTTACCCGGGGAACCGGTAAATACTTCCGCTACGTGGAACGGCTGAGACAGGAAGCGCTCGATCTTACGGGCACGGGCCACGGTCAGCTTGTCTTCTTCAGACAGCTCGTCCATACCCAGGATCGCGATGATGTCTTTCAGTTCCTTGTAACGCTGCAGAACGTTCTGAACACCACGGGCAACGTTGTAGTGCTGCTCGCCGATCACCAGCGGGTCCAGCTGACGGGAGGTGGAGTCGAGCGGATCGATCGCCGGGTAGATACCCTTGGAGGCGATGTCACGGCTCAGTACCACGGTCGCGTCAAGGTGCGAGAAGGTGGTGGCCGGAGACGGGTCAGTCAAGTCATCCGCCGGTACGTAGACCGCCTGGATAGAGGTGATAGAACCGTTCTTGGTAGAGGTGATCCGCTCCTGCAGCTGACCCATCTCTTCCGCCAGAGTCGGCTGGTAACCTACCGCTGAAGGCATACGGCCCAGCAGTGCAGATACTTCGGTACCGGCCAGGGTGTAACGGTAGATGTTGTCAACGAACAACAGAACGTCACGGCCTTCGTCACGGAACTTCTCGGCCATGGTGAGACCGGTCAGGGCCACACGCAGACGGTTTCCTGGGGGCTCGTTCATCTGGCCGTAAACCATGGCAACCTTATCCAGAACGTTAGACTCCTTCATTTCGTAGTAGAAGTCGTTACCCTCACGGGTACGCTCACCAACACCGGCGAATACGGAGAGACCGGAGTGCTCTTTCGCGATGTTGTTGATCAATTCCATCATGTTTACGGTTTTGCCTACACCGGCACCACCGAACAGGCCAACCTTACCACCCTTGGCGAACGGGCAGATCAGGTCGATAACCTTGATGCCGGTTTCCAGCAGGTCAGCAGACGCTGCCTGGTCGGCGTAGCCCGGTGCTTTGCGGTGGATAGCCCAACGCTCTTCTTCACCGATGTCGCCCTGCTCGTCGATCGGACGGCCCAATACGTCCATGATGCGGCCCAGAGTCTGGGTGCCCACGGGTACTGAAATCGGCTTGCCGGTATTCTCAGCTTTCAGGCCACGCTTGAGGCCTTCGGTGCTGCCCATTGCGATGGTACGAACAATGCCGTCACCCAGCTGCTGCTGGACTTCCAGAGTTGTTTCGCCACCTTCAAGCAGCAGTGCGTCATAAACGCTTGGCACGGAGTCACGTGGGAATTCCACGTCGATAACCGCGCCAATGATCTGAACGATGTGTCCGCTACTCATGCTCGGTTCCTCGTTATCTAGTAGTCAATAAAACCAGTAGGTTTGTGAGCGTTATCAAACAGATGCCGCGCCGCTCACAATCTCCGAAATCTCTTGGGTGATGGCTGCCTGGCGGGCCTTGTTATAGGCCAGCTGAAGCTCATCGATGATGCCACCGGCGTTGTCTGTCGCGCTCTTCATGGCAATCATCCGGGCAGCCTGTTCACAGGCCAGATTCTCTACCACACCCTGATACACCTGGGATTCGATATAACGTGGCAGTAGCCCGTCAAGAATCGGACGTGAATCCGGCTCATAGAGATAATCCCACTGGTGACCTACATCCTCGTCATCACCTTCCGGCAATGGCAGCAGCTGCAGCGAATGCGGGCTCTGAGTCATGGTATTCACAAACTCGTTGCTCACAAGGTACAGGCGATCAATCTTGCCCTGCTCGAAACCATCGAGCATCACCTTGACGCTACCAATCAGCTCACTTGCAGACGGGTTGTCACCCATATGGGTAACCGCCGCTACAACGTTGCCACCGTAGTTACGGAAGAAAGACGCGCCTTTTTGCCCAATGGCGCAGATGTCGGTCTCAACACCCTTTTGTTTCCATTCACGCATTTCGCGAACGAGCAGTTTGAACAGGTTGGTGTTCAAACCACCACAAAGGCCACGGTCGGAGGAAACTACAATGTAGCCTACCCGCTTGACCTCACGCTCCTGCATGAACGGATGACGGTAATCCTTGTTGGACTTGGCAATGTGTCCGATTACCTGCAGCATCTTTTCGGCGTATGGGCGAGTTGCCTGCATACGGTCCTGAGCTTTACGCATTTTACTCGCCGCCACCATTTCCATGGCGGAGGTGATCTTCTGCGTGCTCTTGATGCTTCCGATCTGGTTACGTATTTCTTTTCCGACGGCCATAAGTCACTGCCTTTTCAAGTTAGACACTCAAAGGGACCAGCAGGCCCGCACAATGGCGGGCCCAGTGGATTTACCAGCTCTGAGTGGTCTTGAATTTCTCCAGAGCAGCTTTCAGGCCAGCGGTGATGTCGTCGTTGAAGTTGCCCTCGGGGCCGATCTTGTCGAGAAGCTCTTTCTGCTCGGAACGCATCCAGTCCAGCAGCTGTGCTTCAAACTTCACAACCTTGTTTACATCAACATCGTCCAGGAAGCCTTCGTTTGCTGCGAACAGTACGGTACCCATTTCCGCAACGGTCATCGGGCTGTACTGGTTCTGCTTCATCAGCTCGGTAACGCGCTGACCGTGCTCCAGCTGACGACGGGTTGCTTCGTCAAGATCGGAAGCGAACTGGGCGAATGCCGCCAGTTCCCGATACTGGGCCAGGGCCAGACGGATGTTACCGCCGAGCTTCTTCATGATCTTGGTCTGGGCTGCACCACCTACCCGGGATACGGAGATACCGGCGTTCATGGCCGGACGGATACCGGAGTTGAACAGGTTGGTTTCCAGGAAGATCTGACCATCGGTGATGGAGATCACGTTGGTCGGTACGAACGCAGAAACGTCACCAGCCTGGGTTTCGATGATCGGCAGCGCGGTCAGAGAACCGGTCTTGCCTTTCACTTCACCGTTGGTGAACTGCTCAACGT
Source organism: Marinobacter excellens LAMA 842 (assembly GCF_001574445.1). Lineage (NCBI taxonomy): Bacteria > Pseudomonadati > Pseudomonadota > Gammaproteobacteria > Pseudomonadales > Marinobacteraceae > Marinobacter > Marinobacter excellens. The sequence continues at coordinate 28,830 of NZ_LOCO01000023.1, read as the reverse complement.
AGTCAGCGTTAACGCGGGAAGCGCGCTCCAGCAGACGGGAGTGCAGATAGAAAACGTCACCCGGGAATGCTTCACGTCCTGGCGGACGACGCAGCAGCAGGGAGATCTGACGGTAAGCAACAGCCTGCTTGGACAGGTCGTCGTATACGATCAGAGCGTCTTCACCGCGGTCACGGAAGAATTCACCCATGGACGTACCGGAGTACGGAGCCAGGAACTGCATGGCGGCAGGATCAGCGGCACCGGCGGCAACCACGATGGTGTGGTCCATGGCGCCGTGCTCTTCCAGCTTGCGCACAACCGCGGCAATGGAAGACTGCTTCTGGCCGACGGCAACGTAGATACACTTGATGCCGGTGTTCTTCTGGTTGATGATCGCGTCAATCGCTACAGCGGTCTTACCGATCTGACGGTCACCGATGATCAGCTCACGCTGGCCACGACCGATGGGAACCATGGTGTCGATGGCTTTCAAGCCAGTCTGTACCGGCTCATCAACGGACTGACGGGCGATAACGCCAGGTGCAACCTTCTCAACCGGAGAGGTCAGGCTGTTACCCAGCTCGCCCTTACCGTCGATCGGGTTACCCAGAGAGTCAACCACACGGCCCAGCAGTTCGTTACCAACCGGCACTTCCAGGATACGGCCGGTACAACGAACTTTCTGACCTTCGGCCAGACCTTCGAAGTCGCCCAGTACCACCGCACCAACAGAATCACGCTCCAGGTTCAGAGCCATGCCGTAGGTGCCGTTGGCAAATTCAATCATCTCGCCGTACATAACGTCGGCCAGACCGTGGATCAATACGATGCCGTCAGATACCGACAGGATCGTACCTTCGTTCTTTGCTTCGGAAGAGATGTCGAGTTTCTCGATTCTCTTCTTGATGATGTCACTGATCTCGGATGGATTCAGTTGCTGCATGCCTTTGTCCTCAAACCTTGTGCTGAAATCAGGAGCCCAGAGCCTTGGCCATTCTGGCCAGCTTGCCACGGACTGAAGCGTCGATAACCAGGTCGCCTGTGCGTACTACCACGCCGCCGATCAGGGACTGATCCACCGCGGTTTCAAGCTCAACCTTGCGCTCCAGCTTTTCGGACAGTGCTTTGATCAACTTCTGCTGTTCGTCGGCAGACAGTTCGAACGCTGTGTTCACCGCCAGTTTGACGGTGCGCTCGAGATCCGCGCGATACAGACTGAACAGCGTAGCAACTTCCGGCAACAGCGCCAGACGCTTGTTTTCAGCAAGAATCAACAGGAAATTTCTGAGTGCTTCAGGCAGGGGCTCTTCGAAACAATCGGCGAAGAGTTCCGCCTTGCGTTGCTCAGACAGGCCGGGATTGGCCAGGATGTTCGCTACCTCTTGGTCAGCCGCGACCAGACCTGCAAAAGCCAGTGCCTGATCCCACTGATCAACGGCATTCTGTTCTTTAGCGGCATCGAATACGGCTTTCGCGTAGGGTCGGGCTAACGTAGTCAGTTGTGCCATGATGACCCTCGTTTAGAGTTCTGCGGCCAGCTTGTCCAGCATCTCGCTGTGAGCTTTGGCATCTACAGAGGTTTCCAGGATCTTCTCGGCACCGGCAACGGCAAGAACCGCTACTTCTTTGCGCAGTGCGTCGCGAGCCTGAACACGCTCCTGTTGAATTTCGGCCCTGGCCTGCTCAATAAGCTTTTCGCCTTCTTTGCGGGCATCGTCTTTAGACGCTTCCACAATCTGGGCGGCACGCTTGTTGGCCTGGTCAATCAGGGCTGCAGCTTCCTGTTTTGCTTTTTGCAATTCTTTGGAGGCTTTTTCCTGCGCGAGTTCCAGATCGAGGGATGCCCGATCTGCGGCAGAAAGGCCGTCGGCAATTTTCTTCTGGCGCGCTTCCATGGCAGCCGTGATGGGCGGCCACACATATTTGACGCAGAACCAGACGAAAATAGCGAAGGCAATCGCTTGCCCTATCAACGTAAGGTTTATATTCACGGCAATATACCTCTTGCTATTCGTTGCGTCCTGGTTTCCGGAAAACCGGGCGCGTCCTCAACTCAAGTGAGCAGCGCCCTGGCTTCTCGGGTGTAATTAACCAGCTACAACGAAGATCAGGTACATCGCGATACCAACACCGATCATCGGAACAGCGTCAAGCAGACCAGCCATGATGAAGGTCTTGGTTTGCAGCTGCGGAGCCATTTCAGGCTGACGAGCAGAAGACTCGAGCAGTTTGCCGCCCAGCAGAGCGAAGCCAATACCGGTGGCCAGAGCGCCAGAACCCAGGATGATAGCAGCTGCGATGAATACGATTTCCATTTAAAACTCCTTAGCTTTCAGTTTATTAAAGGTTAATTTGGGATTTCACAATCCAGGTTTTACGAAACTTCTTCTGTACTGTCCGTTAATGATCTTCGTGTGCCTGACTCAGATAAACCACCGCCAGCGTTGTGAAGATAAAGGCCTGCAGCGTTACCACCAGGATGTGGAAAATCGCCCAGGGCACGTTCAGCGTCCACTGCACCCAGAACGGCAGAATCGCGATAAGAATGAACACTACCTCACCGGCGTACATGTTACCAAACAGACGCAGCGCAAGACTCAGCGGCTTGGTCAGCAGGCCCAGGATTTCCAGTACCAGGTTAAAGGGTACCAGCGCCCAGTGGTTGAACGGTGTGAAGGACAGTTCCTTGGCGAAGCCGCCAGCACCTTTTACCTTGATGCTGTAGAAGATGATCAGCAGGAACACACCGATGGAGATACCGAAGGTACCATTGGGATCGGTGGTCGGTACAATCTTAAAGTATTCAAGACCCAGCGCGTGGGCAATCTGGGGGATAAAGTCCACCGGAATCAGCTTCAGGCTGTTCATCAGGAAGATCCAGACAAACATGGTCAGGGCCAGCGGCGCGATGACCGGGTTCCTGCCGTGGAAGCCATCACGAACGATGGTCTGAACAAATTCGACGGTCATTTCGACCACGTTCTGGAGCCCGGAGGGCACGCCGCTGGTGGCCCGCTTGGCAACCATACGGAAAATGGTCAGGAACAGGATGCCCATAAAGATGGACCAGCCCAGGGTGTCCACGTGGAACGCCATGAAGCCCATATCGGTTGCTTCGGCCGAAGTACGCGCAAACGTCCAGGAGGCCTCCTGCAACACGGTGACATCATTGGTGTAGGGATCGACCCTCTCATAACCGGCGGGGAGCTTGCCGTAAGTGAGGTTCTGAAGGTGGTGTTGTATATATTCTACTGGGGTATCAGCTGCCATACTGCTCTCACGTCCAGTCTATAGCTGTCTTTGAGGTTGAATCAGGAAGCGCAGCACGCCACTGAGAACAACCATTACAGCAAAAGTGAATAACAGAGCCGGCACATGTACTGGCTCCATCAAGATGAAAACTGCCGCAAAACCCACTGCGGTAAGGGCAAGCTTGATGCCTTCTGCCCTGAACATGTTGCCCACCATCAGGCGCGCGTGTCGGGCGCCTTGGTACCGGTACATCCGGTGAGCAAAATACGCGTTTGGTATGACAAAAATAAGACCGCCGATAAACGCGGAATACCCGGCCAAACGACTTTCAAACAACCACAACAGACTGATAGTGACCAGAGCCGCCATCTCGATAACCAGCCACTTCAGGAGCGGCAAACGCATGATGGCTTTCTTCGAACGTGTCATGTCACCAGCTGTCATTCCAAGCGCGCGGAATTATATGTGTTAACCGATAGCTGTTCAACACAACTCGGCCGAAAAATTGGCCAAGTTTTAACCAGATCGATTCAAGATTTGATAGCAGATAACACAAGTTGTGTTCTGCAACCTCCGGAGCAACCACATGTGGTGTTTAATGCGAAAAGCGGGACTTTAGGATGATTTTTCCCGATTATCCGGCTGACTTAGCGGATATGGCCCAGAATACCATCCAACTCATCCAGTGAACTGTATTCGATCACCACTTTGCCCTTTCCCCGTTTGCCATGGTTGATCGCAACCCGGGCACCAAGGCGGTCTGAAAGGTCGTCCTGCAGGGCGCGAATATTGGGGTCGAGGCCCTTGCTTTCGGTTTCTTCGGCCGCGGGCTTCTCCTGCTGAATCCGACGCACCAGGGCTTCGGTCTGGCGTACCGACAGCGACTTGGCCACCACCTGGCGGGCCACCTGCATCTGCTGCTCTGGCGGCAGGGTGAGCATGGCGCGGCCATGGCCCATTTCCAGGTCACCGTGTTCCAGCATGGTCCGGACATCTTCGGTGAGGCCAATCAGGCGCAACAGGTTGGTGATGGTGGTGCGGGATTTACCCACCGCTTCTGCCACCTGGGCCTGGGTCAGGCCGAATTCTTCCTGCAGGCGTTGCAGGGCGAAGGCTTCTTCGATCGGATTGAGGTTTTCCCGCTGGATGTTCTCGATCAGCGCCATGGCAATGGCGGCCTCATCGGGCACATCGCGGATAATGGCGGGAATACGGTCCAGTTCGGCTATCTGGGTAGCGCGCCAGCGGCGTTCACCGGCAATCAGTTCATAACGGCCTTCCGCGATGGGGCGAACCACCACCGGCTGCATCACGCCCTGTTGGCGAATGGAGTCGGCCAGTTCCTGCAGGGCGGCCGGGTCCATGTCACGGCGGGGCTGATAACGTCCGCGCTGGATCAGATCCACGGGAATGTCCCGCAGTTCTCCATCGTGATTACCGGGTTCCTGGTTCAGGTTTACTTTGGAACCCTGAAGCAGTGCCCCCAAACCGCGTTCGCCCAAACCTCGTTTCTTCGCCGCCATGGTGGTTGTCATTCTTCCTGTTGAAATGGTGGATGCATGGTCGCCTGACGGCGATCTATGTTACACCGCAACCGCGGCGGATGTCTTTTTCGATCCGTGCCGGCGCACCATTTCTCCGGCCAGGGCCAGATAGGCAATGGCGCCTTTGGAGGCCCGGTCGTAGGCCAGCGCCGGCATACCGTAACTCGGTGCTTCAGCCAGGCGCACGTTGCGTGGGATAACCGCCCGGTAGACCTTGTCACCAAAATACTCGTTAAGCTGACCGGAGACATCCAGGGTCAGGCTGTTGCGCGGGTCGTACATGGTGCGCAGGATGCCTTCGACCTCAAGATTCGGGTTCACCGTTTCCTTTATCTGCTCCACGGTGTTCATCAACGCAGCCAGGCCTTCCAGTGCGTAGTATTCGCATTGCATGGGGATGAGCACTGAATCCGACGCCGACAGGGCATTGACGGTCAGCAGGTTCAGGGACGGCGGGCAATCGATGAGGATGTATTCGTAATTCTCGCGAACGGTGTTAAGGGTCAGGCGCAGCCGGTGCTCCCGACCGATTTCGTTCATTAGTTCCACTTCCGCCGCGGTCAGGTCGCCGTTGGCGGGCAGTATGTCAAAACCGGAGGCCTCAGCCCTGACAATCACTTCGGCAGCGCTGGCACGTTTGGTGAGCACGTCGTAACCGGACAACTGCAGGCTATTCTTGTCGACACCGCTGCCCATGGTGGCGTTACCCTGGGGGTCCATATCCACCAGCAGCACCCGGCGTTTGGTGGCGGCAAGAGACGCGGCAAGATTGACGCAGGTGGTGGTTTTGCCCACACCGCCTTTCTGATTGGTCACAGCAATCACGCGCGCCATGCTTTGCCTCCTGCTCTTGGGGTTAGCGGGTTTACTCAGCCCGGGTGACGATCAGCAAGTGCCTCTCGCCATCTGCACCGGGCACCTTCAGGGAATGGCTGGATTCTACCTGCCAGCCGGCCGGAAGGGCAGCTACTTCATCATCCGGATACTGGCCTTTCATGGCAAGGAACTCACCCTCACTCGCAAGCAACTGGCCACACCAGGTCACCAGGTTCTCCAGGGCGGTAAAGGCCCGGCTGCTGATCTGGGTGAATGGCTGATCCGGCTGGCAGTCTTCCGCCCGGCCATGAATTACCTCAACGTTGCCTAGCCCCAGTTCAAGCACACACTGGTTCAGGAACCGGGTTTTCTTGCCATTGCTGTCAAGCAGGGTAAAGCGTTTTTCCGGGAACACAATGGCCAGAGGGATACCGGGCAGGCCACCCCCGGCGCCAACATCCAGCAGGTGGTCGGTGGTCACCCATGGCAGAATGCTCAGGCTGTCAAGCAATTGCCGTGACACCATCACCCGCTCATCCCGCACGGCGGTCAGGTTGTAGGCCTTGTTCCATTTATTCAGCAATGCGAGAAAAGCCAGCAACTGTTGCTGCTGGCTTTCGCTGAGGGACAGATTCATCGCCGCCAGGCCGTCGCTCAGCTGGCCTGGCCATTGTGGATAAGTCATCTCAGGCGCTCTGCTTTCTCAGCAGGTCCCGCTTTTTCAGGTGCACCAGAATCTGGCTCACCGCGGCCGGCGTGACACCCTGGATGCGTGAGGCCTGGGCGACGGTTTCCGGTCTTACGGTTTGCAGCTTCTGCTTGATCTCGTTCGACAAGCCCCCAATCACCTCATAGTCCAGATCCACCGGCAATGCGGTGTTCTCATTCCGGCGCAGGCGCTCGATTTCATCGGCCTGGCGGGAGATGTAGCCTTCGTACTTGATCTCGATCTCTACCTGCTCAGCCACATTCGGATCGTCTGCCTGATCGGCACCGATCTCGGCAATGTGCTGATAGGCGATTTCCGGGCGGCGCAGCAGCTCGGCCAGGGACTGGTCCCGGGTCATCGGCTGTTTCAGGTAGCCATTGGCACGTTCACCGGCCTCGGTGTTCGGGTGAATGCGGGTGCTTTCCAGGCGGCTGCGCTCTTTGGTGATGCCTTCGCACTTGTCACTGAACTTCTGCCAGCGTTCGTCGTCCACCAGCCCCAGCTTGCGGCCGGTTTCAGTCAGGCGCAGGTCGGCGTTGTCTTCCCGCAGGATCAGCCGGTATTCGGCACGGCTGGTGAACATGCGGTAGGGCTCGCTGGTCCCCATGGTGATCAGGTCGTCCACCAGTACGCCGAGGTAGGCTTCGTCCCGGCGCGGATACCATTCGGCTTTCTCCTGAGCTCGCAAGGCGGCGTTGATGCCCGCCAGCAAGCCCTGGGCGCCGGCTTCTTCATAGCCGGTGGTGCCGTTGATCTGGCCAGCGAAGTACAGGCCCTGGATAAATTTGGTTTCCAGGGTATGGCGCAGATCCTGGGGGTTCAGGTAGTCATACTCGATGGCATAACCCGGGCGCAGGATGTGGGCGTTTTCAAAACCGGGAATGGAGCGCACGGCCTTGAGCTGGATATCAAACGGCAGGCTGGTGGAAATGCCGTTCGGGTACAACTCGTTGGTGGTCAGGCCCTCGGGCTCGACAAAAATCTGGTGCGAATCCTTGTCGGCGAAGCGGTTGACCTTGTCTTCAATGGACGGGCAGTAGCGCGGGCCCACGCCCTCGATATTACCGGCGAACATGGGCGAGCGGTCAAAACCACTGCGGATAATGTCGTGGGTTTCTTCGGTGGTGCGGGTGACATAACAACAGATTTGCTCAGGGTGCTCGTCACGGCTGCCGATGAAAGACATCACCGGTGTCGGGTCGTCGCCCCACTGCTGCTGCATCACTGAAAAATCCACGGTACGGGCATCGATGCGCGGCGGGGTACCGGTTTTCAGGCGGCCAACGTTGAACGGCAACTCCCGCAGGCGTTTGGCCAGCGCATTGGCCGGCGCATCGCCGGCGCGGCCACCGGCGTGGTGCTGCATACCGATGTGGATAACGCCGCCGAGGAAGGTACCGGTGGTCAGCACGACGGTTTTGGCGTTGAAGCGAATACCGGTCTGGGTAACCACGCCCACCACCTGGTCGTTTTCCACAATCAGGTCATCGGCGGCCTGCTGGAACAGGGTCAGGTTGGGCTGGTTTTCCAGGGTATGGCGAATCGCCGCCTTGTACAGAATCCGGTCAGCCTGGGCGCGGGTGGCACGCACCGCCGGGCCCTTACGGCTGTTCAGCACACGAAACTGGATACCGGCTTTATCGGTAGCCCGGGCCATGGCCCCGCCCAAGGCGTCGATTTCCTTCACCAGGTGGCTCTTGCCGATCCCCCCGATGGCGGGGTTACAGGACATCTGCCCCAGAGTCTCAATGTTGTGGGTCAGCAGCAGGGTTTGCGAACCCATGCGCGCGGCTGCCAGGGCGGCTTCAGTACCGGCATGGCCACCACCAATGACAATGACATCGAAACGGGTCGGAAACTCCACACTACACCTCGGAAATCGGGCTTTAAAAAAGGGTATGAAAACAGGGCGGCGAGTATAACGCCTCGCCGGCGAAATTGCAGTCTGAATGTGCAAATTTTAACCAGATATCGCCCCGGCGAAAAGCATCCCGGCGGCGGGAGCCCAGAATTCCGGTGGATAAACCCGGGGCTTAGGCTAGGTAAAAACCGAAACTTTTTGCTTTTCAGTCAGTTGTCAGCAGCTTCTCAGAAAAGTTTTCAAGAAAGTTATCCACATACCTGATCACTTTTTCAACGCTTAAAAATGATGGCAACTATCTGTTTTTTATAGCAATAAAAAGTTTTATTCCGGGCTTATCCGTAGGTTTTCCAATTAATTATCCACAGATTTTTCGGCCCGGCGCCTCAGCCCCAACACACTCACCCACACCAACCCGTTAGTCAGTGACAACATCAGGAAAAACCCGGGGATTCCCAGCTCAAACACACCCAGAACCACGATGCCTGCCAGGGCACTGCACACCATGAACAGGGAGTTGATCACGTTCAGGGCAGCGATGATGCGCGCCCGCTTGTGATCCGGGGTTTCGTGCTGGATAAAGGCGTACAGGGGCACGATAAACAGCCCGCCACAGATGCCAATCCCCACCAGATCCAGCAATACCCGGATATACACAGGCTCGGTGATCAGACTCAGCCAGGTAGAGGGGCTGGGGTCTGCGGGTACCGCGAAGAACAGGTCGATGCCCAGCAGCGTCAGGCCCAGCGCCCCCCAGGGTACCGGCGACAGGGTGATCCGGTGTTTGGTCAGCCGCTCACACAGCATGGAGCCGATGGAAATACCCACGATAAACATCGCCAGCAACAGGGTAACCACGGTTTCATCCCCGGCCAGCCAGGTTTTGGCGAAGTTGGGGAACTGGGTCAGGTAGGCGGCGCCCAGAAACCAGAACCAGGAGATGGCCAGAATCGCCCACAGTACCTGGCGACGTTCCGCCGCCACCGACATCAGCCGCCAGGTTTCCAGCAGCGGCCGGAACCGGACCCGAACACCTGGCGATTCATCCCGGGTATTGGGTACTTGCCGGGCCGCAAGATATCCGAGCACCGCCATTACCACCACACCAACGGCGGTGACTTTCGCCGCCTGGTCAGCCCCCATGATCAAGCCCGCAGCAATGGTGCCCAGCAAGATCGCGACAAAGGTGCCCATGCTGACCAGGCCATTGCCGCCAACCAGTTCGTCATCGGTCAGCACTCGGGGCAGAATCGAATACTTGACCGGACCGAAGAAGGTGGACTGCACCCCCATCAGGAACAACAACACCAGCAGCAACTCGTACCAGCCAAACCAGAGGCCCGTGGCGGCCACCAGCATGATGCCAATTTCCGCGGCTTTAACGTTGCGGATGATCACGGCCTTTTCATAGCGGTCAGCCATCTGGCCGGCGATACCGGAAAACAGGAAGAACGGCAGGATGAACAGGAACGCAGCGATGTTGACCACCACATTCACAGACAACCCCATCAGACCACCGGCCTGAAAGGTAATCAGAAGCAACAGGGCGTTTTTGTAGAGGTTGTCGTTAAAGGCGCCGGAGAACTGGGTCAGGTAGAACGGCAAAAACCGCCGTTGGCCCAATAACCGGAACTGACTGTGTTGACCCATACGAGCTGCTTCCCTGGCACAAGTTTGTCGACGCTTCTAAGGCTAAAAAGCCTGTTATACCAGAGGGGCGGCCGGATAACACCCGGCCGCCCCTGGTTCAGAAGTCGTCAGCCCGCTTGCCGGGGTTTGCCGCCAATCCGGACCCTCCGGCGGACCCGGACGCCAGGCGCTCCAGCTCCTTTTCCACCGCGTTGGACGACTTGGCGAATCGCGCCAGGAGGTTGTACAACACCGGAATGATGAACAGCGTCAGCGTCGTGGCGAACACCAGCCCACCGAGAATCACCATACCGATGGCCGCCCGGCTTTCCGCACCGGCGCCGGTAGCAATGACCAGTGGTACGGCGCCGAACACTGTGGAAATAGTGGTCATCAAAACAGGACGGAAACGCAGGGTGGCACCCTCAAGAATCGCGTCTCGCACCTCGTAACCCTTGTCCCGCAACTGGTTGGCAAACTCCACAATCAATATGCCGTTCTTGGCCATCAACCCAAGCAACATGATAATGCCGATCTGGCTGTAAATGTTCAGACTGATCCCAGACCAGGCCAACGCAATGAGCGCCCCGGTCACGGCCAGCGGCACGGACAACATGATGATCAACGGGTGAATCCAGCTCTCGAACTGGGCCGCCAGCACCAGGAACACGATGATAAACGCCAGGCCGAAGGTCAGATAGATAGCGGCGGACGAATCCTGAAACTCCCGGGACAGGCCCTTGTAGCTGAGCCGGGCCTCCGGCGGCAGGTTATCCACAGCCAGATTATTCAAGTAGGTCAGCGCCGAGCCCAGATCGTAACCATCCGCCAGGGAAGCACTGATAACCACCGCCGGCAGTCGATCAATACGCCGCAGATCCGGATTGGCGCCGATTTCTTCCACCGATACCAGAGCCTTGATTGGAATCAGCTCGCCGCCCTCTCGCGGCCGCAGAAAGATCTGCTCAAGATCCCCCGGCGTTGCCCTGTTGGCGTCGTCAGCCTGAATGATGACATCGTACTCGCGACCCCGATCCACATAGGTGGTCACATTCCGGGAAGCCAGCATGGTTTGCAGGGTCAGACCAACATCCTGAACGGTAATGTCCAGGTCCGCCGCCCTGTCCCGATCAATATTCAACCGCAGCTCCGGCCGGGTCAGCTCAAAATCGGTATCCACATTGATCAGGTTCGGGTTCTCTTTCGCCCGTTCGACGATCTCTTCACTCCAGGCCTGTACCGATTCGTAATCCGGCCCGGCCACCACAAATTCAACAGGCTGATTGAAGCCTCGCTGGCCAAGGCCCGGCGGGTTGATCACGTTAATCCGTACACCGGAAATATCCGCCAGCTTCTGCCGGATGTCACTGGTTACCTGCTGCTGTTTGATGTCGCGGTTATCCCAATGGGTCAGGCCCATGATCATAAAGGCGTTATCTTCTTCCTCCCGGAAACCGACAATCGACAGGAAGCGGGCAGCAATGCCTTCGTCCAGGTACGGCAGTAATTGCGTCTCCGCCTGGCGGACAAAGTGGTCGGTGTATTCAACGGTCGACCCCCTCGGGGCGCTGGTGGGCATGATGATTACCCCCCGGTCTTCCGTAGGCGCAAGTTCCTGCGGCAGGCGCGGGAAAATGACGGTGGCGATGATCAGGCCAGCCACACCCAGGCCCAACAACAAACCCGGCTGATTCAGGGAGAATGTCAGCAGTTTTTTATAGCCATTGGTCAGGCCATTGAGCACTTTCTCGCTGAATGCCCACAGGCGGTGGCCTTCTTCGGATTCCGGGCTGTGCTGGAGCCATTTCGAGCACAGCATCGGGGCCAGCGTCAGCGCAACCAGGCTTGAAAAGATCACGGCAGCCGCCAGGGTGAAGCCAAACTCGGCGAACAGCCGGCCAACGTTGCCGCCCATAAACGAAATGGGCACGAACACAGCAATCAGTGTCAGTGTGGTGGCAATGATCGCGAAAGCCACCTGCTTGGCACCGCGATAGGCTGCCAACAGCGGTGGTTCTCCTTCATCAATGCGCCGCTGGATGTTTTCCAGCATCACGATGGCATCATCCACCACCAGGCCGATGGCAAGGATAATCGCCAGCAACGTAAGCACGTTGATGGAAAACCCCAGGAAACCCAGGCCGATAAACGCCCCGATCACCGCCACCGGTATGGTCACGGCCGGTATCAACGTGGCCCGCCAGGATCTCAGGAACAGGAAAATCACCAGAATCACCAGAGACACGGCGATGCCCAGGGTGATCAACACCTCTTTGATGGAGGCACGGATAAAGATGGATTCGTCGTAGCTTTCCGCAAGTGAGACTTCCGGTGGAAGCGTGTCCCGAATCCGCTCAAGTTCGGCACGCACCGCATCCGATACCGCCACGGTATTGGCTTTGGATTGCCGGATAATGCCCAGGCCAATGGCGGTTTTCCCGTTGGCCCGCAACCGACTGATGTCAGATTCCACACCCATCTGGATATTGGCGACTTCGCCCAACCGCAGCAAATCATTGCCGTCACGGCGCACCACCAGGTTGCGGAACTCTTCAACACTGGACAAGCGACCTTCCGCCCTTACCGTGAAGTTGCGGGTAGACGAATCCACCTGCCCCGCCGGTAATTCAACGTTGTTGTCCCGGAGTGCGCGCTCTACCTCCGCCACCGTGATGTTTCTGGCCGCCAGGCGCTCCCGGTCGAGCCACACCCGAATGGCGTATCGGCGCTCGCCACCAATTCGAACATCGGCTACACCATCGAGCACCGACAACCGGTCGACCAGCACCCGATCGGCGAAATCGCTGAGTTCTGCGCTGTCCCATACATCACTGAGCAGCGTTACCCACATCATCGGCCGGGCATCGGAGTCCGCCTTACGAACCCTGGGGGCATCTGCTTCATCGGGTAACTGGTTGGCCACACGGGCAACTGCATCGCGGACATCGTTCGCTGCAACATCGATATCGCGAGAAGTGTTGAATTCGATGGACGTTCGGGATTCACCTTGCTCAGTGGATGACTCGATGGAACGAATACCCTCAATGCCACTGATCGCACCTTCAATCACCTGGGTGATCTGGGTATCGACCACTTCAGCCGCAGCACCAGTGTAGTCGGTGGACACCGACACAATGGGTGGGTCAATGTCAGGATACTCCCGAACGGGCAGTTCCATCAGTGCCGCCACCCCGAACACCACAATCAGCAGGCTGAGAACCGTAGCGAATACCGGGCGCTTGATGGAAATATCGGAGAGGACCATAGATCAGGACTCCCGGCTGGAAATAAACCGGTTATCCGGTATTGCCAGATCAGACTCCAGCAGCCTGAGCCGGTCACCGGTACTCAGGCGATCCTGGCCGGTGACCACCACCTGGTCCTCGACCTCCAGGCCTTCCACCACCTCAACCAGGCCAGGCATTCGCGAGCCCGTGCGCACCGACACCCGGCGGGCAACACCATCTTCTGCCACAAATACATATTTCTGATCACCCCGGATCATGACCGCCTGTTCCGGTATGACCAGGCCTTCTCGTTCCTGCAACGTCAGAGACGCGGACATGAATTGGCCGGGTCGCAGGCGGCCCTCAGAGTTGTCGATCAATGCCCGAACAGACAGTGTCCGGCTCAGCTCATTGATCCGGGTAGCCAGTTCTATCAGCTCCCCCTCAAAAACTTCGCCCGGAAACGCAGGGGAGGTAGCCCGAACTCGTTGCCCAATCCTGACCTGACCAATGAATCGCTCGGGAACAGCGAAGTTCAGTTCCATCTTGTCATTGGTATCCAGGGTGGTGATGGTGGTGCCTGCCTGGAGAAATGCCCCAACGCTGATATCCGAAAGCCCGACCACACCGGCGAACGGCGCTTCGATCCGATGGTTCTGTAACCGGACCCTCGCAGCCTCTCGCTGAGCAATGGCAACGTCGACGGCGGTTCTGAGTTCATCGACCTGGGACTGAGAGATACTGTTATTGGCTCGCAGCCTCTGGGCCCGTTCATACTGGCGCCGGGCATCAGCCAGCTGTGCCTCAATAACGGCAAGGTCAGCCCGGGCCTGGCGATCATCCAACCGGAGCAGAACAGCCCCTTGGGCTACCGCAGCGCCTGGCTGCAGATTCAGTTCCATCACTCGACCGCTCACCTCAGTGGTCAACTCTACCGAGTTCAGGGCTCGCAGATTTGCCACGGCGCCAACGGTGTCACGAACCCGTTGCCGTTCCGGTGTTACCACATTGACGGCACTGGCCTGAGCCTCGCCACCGCTCTGGCCACTGTCTCCTGACTCCAGGTTCAGGTAAATACCAGCCCCTGCAGCTACCACCGCAACCAGAACCACAGCGATCAGCCATTGTTTCCACATGGGTTTTGCTAACCTTTCAGATATAAATGTTACGAGTCGTCCCCGTACCCCAGTTTCTGGATAACCAGCACCACCTCACCAACCTCGACACCCCATTTGCTCATAGTGGTCTGGTTGATCAGGGTGTCTGGTGTGATCAGGTACATCCAGTCGTCCATCCGGACGTCTATGGTGCCATCGCCGTATGACACCCTTAGTACATAATTCATATGGATGGCGTTGCCCTGCCAGCGCATGGTGCCGGGTTTGACTACGTCGCCAGCCTCGGCATGGTAGCTGTCGCCGGCCGGGGTCAGCGTCCAGACCCGGGTTTGAACCTCTCCGTCGTCGAACCGGAATACTTCATCCAGGGTGCCAACGCCCTCATCGCTCCAGGTGGCCACAATATCGGCGTCAAAGGTACGAATGACCTTACCGGAGAAGTTCTTGACTACTCCACGGGCAGAAAGTTCGCCCTGGAAAAATTCCCGGGGGATCAGCTCCGGTTGTGCGTCGCGATAATCGTCCAGTGAAGGGCCAGCACAGCCTGCCAGCACAGATACCATCAACAGTATAAGAGCAACTGACCAGACACCACCGGCTTTAAGTCGAATTTCCCTGTTTTGCATGACTTTTACACTCCGCTAGATGGCCTTGGCTAAGGCGTCGTCGAGTTGTGATTTACGGGCCAGGAGCAAGATCCGATCAGGCAGATATGAAATGCGTCATTTGAGCCAATTGTCCATTCTGACATGCAGACAAGCGCTTTCCGTCAATGGCAGCCGCAAGTGAATGCCGTAAAACAGCAGTCATAACGGGCCTCGGGCCCGACCGGATTGCGATAACAGACTGTGAGGATGGGTTATGCCAGTGTACAAAGCGCCATTGCGTGACATGAAATTTCTGCTGAACGACGTATTCGACTACCCGGGCCACTACCAGACCCTGGCCTCTGGAGAGAACGCAACACCGGATATTGTAGACGCCATTCTGACCGAGTGCGGGCGCTTCTGTGAGGAAGTGCTGAGCCCAATCTACCAGAGCGGTGATGAAGAAGGCTGCCGCCTGGAAAACGGCGAAGTCACCACGCCCAAAGGCTACAAAGATGCCTACAACCAGTACGTGATGGGCGGCTGGCAGGGGTTGTCAGCCCCGGAAGAATATGGCGGCCAGGGCCTGCCGGCGTCCATGGGTCTGTTCAAACAGGAAATGATGGGCACCGCCAACTGGTCGTTCTCCATGTATCCGGGGCTGTCACTCGGTGCCATGAACACCATCTTCCTGCACGGCTCGGAAGACCAGAAACAGACTTACCTGGTGCCTCTGACCGAGGGCCGCTGGGGCGGCACCATGTGCCTGACCGAGC
This sequence comes from Marinobacter excellens LAMA 842, assembly GCF_001574445.1. Taxonomy (NCBI): domain Bacteria; kingdom Pseudomonadati; phylum Pseudomonadota; class Gammaproteobacteria; order Pseudomonadales; family Marinobacteraceae; genus Marinobacter; species Marinobacter excellens. The sequence goes on along the minus strand of NZ_LOCO01000023.1, from coordinate 13,329 downwards.
CCCAATGCGGCACCGACCTGGGCCAGGTGAAGACCAAGGCCGAACCACAGGCGGACGGCAGCTACAAGCTGACCGGCACCAAGATTTTCATTTCCTCCGGTGAGCACGATCTGACCGAGAACATTGTCCACATTGTGTTGGCGCGCCTGCCGGATGCGCCCAAGGGTACCCGTGGCATCAGCCTGTTTATCGTGCCCAAGTTCCTGCCGGCTGCGGATGGCAGCGTGGGCGAACGCAATGGCGTGAACTGCGGCAGCCTGGAAAAGAAAATGGGCATCAAGGCCTCGGCCACCTGCGTGATGAACTTCGACGGCGCCACCGGCTACCTGATCGGCCCGGAAAATGAGGGCCTGGAGTGCATGTTCACCTTTATGAACACGGCCCGTATCGGCACTGCCATTCAGGGCGTTGGCCCGGCTGAACTGTCGTACCAGTGGGCGCTGGACTACGCCAAAGAGCGCCGTTCCATGCGCGCGCTGTCTGGCAAGAAAGAGCCAGACCAGGTGGCCGACAGCCTGATTCACCACGCGGATGTAAGGCGCATGCTGCTGACACAGAAAGCCATCGCCGAAGGTGGCCGCGCCATGCTGTATTACTCTGCCAGGCTGGCCGACCATATGGTTGAGGCACACACCGTGGGCGACGCCGAAAACGCCGAAAAATACGACGACAAACTGGGTTTCCTGACCCCGATCTTGAAAGGTTTCCTGACCGAGCTGGGCAACGAAGCCGCTAATCTGGGTGTGCAGGTGTTCGGTGGCCACGGATACATCCGCGAGCACGGCATGGAACAGATCGTTCGTGATACCCGCATTGCCACGCTTTACGAGGGCACCACCGGCATCCAGGCACTGGACCTGCTGGGCCGCAAGGTGTTGCTGATGACCCAGGGCGGCGCAGTCAGGGAATTCACCCTGAAGATTGCCAACTTCGCCCGCAAGCACCTGACCAACAAACAGCTGCGCCCAATGGCCATCGAGCTGCTGAAACTGACGGCCCAGTGGAACCTGCTGACTGTCCGGGTGATGCTGGCGGCCCGCAAAGACCGCGACGTAGTCAGTGCTGCGGCCCACGACTTCCTGATGTACAGCGGTTACGTCACCATGGCCTATATGTGGTTGCGCCAGTCTGCGGTGGCCGCCGACAAGCTGGAAAATAGCGGCGACGAATCCGACGCCTTCTACCAGACCAAGTTGGCAACCGCCGAGTTCTACTACGAGCGTCTGCTGCCACGGGCCCAGGCCCACGCCACCAGCATGCTCAGCCCGACTCGCAACCTGATGCAGGTGGAGCCGGAAAATATGGCCTTTACCGGGTGATTACCCGGTAACTTTATGTCCCGGGCCTTGCCCGGGACTTTTTCTTTGTATCAGCAGTAACCGCCGCTCACAGCCCCCACTTGGTCTCTATGGCCTCGTACATCCCGTTGTTGCGAATGGTCTCCAGTCCCTGGCGTAGCTTGCGAATCACTTCCTCTGAAGTCTCGAGGTTCATCGCCAGGTACAGTTCGGTGTTATTGAACGAAAACACCGGTTCCAGGCCTTCAACGTCCTGTTGGGAGGCGAAGTAAGGTCCTGCCAGCCGGTCTGCAATCCACAGGTCAACCTGGCCCAGTTCCAGACGTTTGGGGTTAAGGTCATCGCTGTCCATGGCCGATACCCGGAAATCGCGCTCCAGCAGGTACTCGGTCATCACATCACCACGGTATCCGGCGTACAGCATGCCTCGGGTATCTTCCAGGCTGTCAATCTGCAAGTCCGTACCGGGGGGTGCAAAAATGGTCCACAGGTTGGTGGTCAGTGGCCCTACCCATTTGAACTGGGAAGCCCGGTTTTCCGTGTAGGTGGTGCAGTAGATGCCATGATTCTTCTTGTTCAGCGCACGGTTATAGCCAAAATCCCAGTTGCGCAGCTTGATCACGTAATCCAGCCCGGAGTGCTCGAGAATGGCCTTGACCATTTCTGTGCACAGACCATCAATGCCATCTTCGTTATGCTCGAAGGCACGCCCCGTGGCACTCATGTTGTAGGGAGGGAAGTTCTCGGTATAGATATAGATACGCTCAGACGCCACGGCCGGCAATGATGCCGTAAACAGGGCAAAAACGACCGCAGTAACGCACAGCAGGTTACGCACAGGTTATCTCCTTTAACTCGAATGGCATGAAACCGCCAAACTGGCGGCACCAATAGACGTAGGCGGAGTTTACCCGACGCTTTGACGTTGTTTTACAACTAAACTGTTTGTTTTCGTAAGGGAATTCGTCAGGCCGCCGGGCGAATGCCGGCGGCCTGGGGTTGTGGATAACTGTGGATAACTCAGAAATCGACGGTTGCGGAGAGCCACAAACGGCGACCTTCTTCTACCGTTCCGCCGCTGGCCATGCCACGGAAGATATACACATAATCCGAAGCCCAGGCATCCACCTGGTTGCCATTGTTATCCACATACGAGTACTCACTGCCAGACAGGAACTCCTTGTCGAACAGGTTGTAAACGGTGGCGGTGAGTTTTACCCGCTCGCTGGCCTGGTAAGCGCCGCCCAGGTGGAAGAGCGCATAGGCGCTCAGGTCACCCACCTGGTCAAACACCGCTGCTTCTTCTGCGGTGAAATTCTCACGGTTCTTCAGGTAGCGGGTACGCTCACCTCGGTATTCGCCGGACAACCATAGATCCAGCTGCGGAGACGCCTGCCAGTTCAGGCGCGCATGCACCACATGCTCCGGCGTGTTGGTCAAAGGTGCCCCTTTGTTGTCACCACTCTTCTGCTCAGTGTCGGTATAGGTATAGTTGCCGCGAATACTCCAGTCCGGAGCAAAGCGCCAGCTGGACGCCAGCTCGATACCCCGGGTCTCAGCCTTGCCGATGTTATCCAGCTGGTCGTAGGTGCCGTCCGGAATCCTAGGGTCACCACTGATGGTCACCGGCGCTCCGCTGTCGATCTTGTCCTTGAACTGGGTGAAGAATACCGTGGCGTTGGCTTTGAAACCTTGCAGGTTGTCAAAGTAGGCGCCTACCTCGTAGTTGGTGCTTTTTTCCGGTTCCAGGTCCGGTGTGCCTATGGTCAGCACCTCACCCTGGCTGGTGACACCGTTGATGCCATTGTGCAAATCATTGATGTCAGGGGTTTTATAACCCTGACTGACACCACCCTTGAGGGTCCAGCTGGGTGACGTGTTCCACACCAGATAAGCCCGGGGCGTAAAATGGCCGGAGAAAGCGTCATGATCTTCGTAACGCCCTCCCAGCGTCAGGGCCAGATCGTCTCTCAGATACCATTCATCCTCGGCAAACACCGCCCAGGATTCCTGTTTGAAGGTGGTGTTGGCAACGCTGTCTTCCAGTCGGGTATCACGGTACTGTGCCCCCAGCGTCACGATGTGGTTGGCGGTGACGGGCGCAACCAACCGGGTATCAAACACGGTATCTTCCGATTCCAGCTTGCGATCCTGGCCACCAATCAGATTCTGATAGGGCGCATCGTAAGGCGTACCTATGGTACCCGGAATGGTCCGGCCTTTGGTTTCGGTCACGTTGTACGTCAGATCACTGCTCCAGGTGCCAAAGCCCAGCTGGCTGGCATGGCCCAGGGCAATCTGGTCACGGTTGAACCGTAGCTCGTCCCGATAGCCATTGGCGGTGTTGGTGTCAGCGTTGCAGGCCCGGTTCTGCCCATCCAGGGTACCCAGTTGGCAACTGTCATTGTTGTACACCTGGCGCCCCTGTTCGGCATCCAGATAGAACTCATGGCCCTGAACCGGCACCAGCGTCAACCTTGCACCAAGGTTATGGTTACGACCATCCACCGGTGCAACACCCCGCTTGGGCGCCTCGCTACCGTCGTCGAAACTCAGATCCGCCGCCGATCGATCAAACACGCTGCCGCGTACCGCAAGCCCGAGCAGATTGTCGATCAGCGGTCCACTGGTGTAGAAACTGGCTTTACCGTTATCGCCGTATTCCCGGTGTTGCTGGAAGGTGTGCTCGAGCGTGACCGAGCCAATCCACTCATCGGACACCTTCTTGGTAATGATATTCACCACGCCACCAATGGCATCGGAACCGTATAGCGTTGACATGGGCCCGCGGATTACTTCGATACGTTCAATCGCCGACAAAGGCGGAATGAAGCTGGTGGAGGTATCACCAAAGCCATTGGGAGTGACGTTGCCCGGAGGATTCTGGCGGCGGCCGTCAATCAGTATCAGGGTATATTCACTCGGTAGGCCTCGAATACTGATGTTCAGCCCACCGGTCTTGCCGGTGCTCTGGCGTACATCCACGCCTTCCACGGTTTCCAGGGCTTCCGCCAGATTGGAGAACTGGCTTTGTTGCAGGTTCTGCTGGCTGATCACACTGATGCTGGCCGGAGCATCGGTCACCTTCTGCTCAAAGCCCGATGCCGAAACAACCAGCTCATCCAGTTGCGTCGGTTGGGCAACACTGTGTAGAGAAAAGGTGCTGCTAACAGCCGCAACAGACGCGGCCAGAATTGAGGGCCTGAATACCATGAGTCACTCCTTGAAGATCAAGACTGAAAATCAGGAGCGAATGATATTATTTCTCATTTGATAATTACAACGATTTAACCGGGACGATGTGTCCCGGAAGATGGAACCCTTGACCGGGGCTACTTGCCGATGCAAAAGCTGCTGAAGATCTTGCCCAGCAGGTCATCGGGCGTGAGATGGCCGGTGATTTCACCCAAGGCGTCCTGGGCCGCCCGAAGATCCTCAGCCAGGAGTTCCCCGGCGCCATAGCCTTCCAGTTGGGTCTGTCCCTGAAGAAGGGAATCCCGAGCGCGTTCCAGGGCATCCAGGTGGCGTCGGCGGGCCAGAAAGCCGCCTTCGGTGGTACTGGCAAAGCCAATGCATTCCTTGAGGTGCGTACGGAGGGTGTCCAGGCCTTCCGACCCTTTGGCCGCCAGGCGAATAACCGGCGCGGTCTGGTGGGGTTCGGCACTGATGCCCACCGGCTCACCCGACAAATCCACTTTGTTACGGATAACCGTGACCGGGGCACTGGCCGGGAGCTGGTCAATAAAATCTGGCCAGATTTCATGGGGTTCGGTTTTATCGGTGGTGGTGGCATCCACCATCAACAGAATGCGATCCGCCTGGCGTATTTCATCCCAGGCCCGGGCAATACCGATCTGTTCCACCTCGTCCGGGCTGTCCCGGAGGCCGGCGGTGTCGATGATGTGCAACGGCATGCCATCAATGTGGATATGTTCCCGCAGGACATCCCGGGTGGTGCCTTCAATGGCGGTGACAATGGCCGCTTCGCGGCCGGCCAGGGCATTGAGCAGGCTGGATTTTCCGGCATTGGGACGACCGGCGATCACCACCTTCATGCCATCCCGCAGAATGGTGCCCTGCTGGGCTTCCGACAGGATCTGTTCCACCTGTTGCAACAGGCCTTGCAGATCAACCGCCACTTTGCCGTCGGCGAGAAAATCGATTTCTTCCTCCGGAAAGTCGATGGCCGCTTCCACGTAGATACGCAAGTGGGTAACCGCATCGACCAGTTCATCAATCCGTCTGGAAAACACACCTTGCATGGAGCGCACGGCGCAACGGGCTGCCTGCTCTGAGCTGCTTTCAATCAGGTCGGCAATGGCTTCAGCCTGGGCCAGGTCGAGTTTGTCATTCAGAAACGCCCGCTCAGAAAACTCACCAGGCCGTGCCAGACGGGCGCCCTGACTACAGACTTCCCGCAACAGCATATCGAGGATCACGGTACCGCCGTGCCCCTGCAGCTCAAACACGTCTTCACCGGTGAACGAATGAGGGTTCGGAAAATACAGCCCGATGCCCTCGTCGATCAGTTCGCCCCGGCTATCGTGAAAAGGTCCATAATGGGCGTAGCGGGGCCGGGGCTCAAAACCGAGCATGTTCCGGGCAATCTCAACGGCTTTTGGCCCTGAAACCCGAACAATACCCACACCCGCCTGGCCTGGTGCGGTGGCAATGGCTGCGATGGTGTCTGTGGTTGCCTGCATGGTGTGTTTATCCTGATTAGAAATGACAAAGGCTCCACAGGGGAGCCTTTGTCAGGTCAGTGCAACTGATCACTCAGTGTTTCTTGCCTGCCATTTCCACTTCAATCTTGCGGGTAATGTACCACTGCTGGGAGATCGAAAGAATGTTGTTCACCAGCCAGTACAGTACCAGACCAGCCGGGAACCACAGGAAGAACACCGTAAAGACTGGTGGCATCAGCTTCATGATCTTCGCCTGCATGGGGTCTGGTGGTGTCGGGTTCAGGCTCATCTGGATGAACATACTGATGCCCATCAGAATTGGCAGGATAAAGTACGGATCCATCTGGGACAGATCGTTTATCCACAACATGAACGGCGCATGGCGCAGCTGCACACTCTCGAACAGTACCCAATAGAGCGAAATGAACACCGGCATCTGTACCAGTATCGGCAAACAGCCACCCAGCGGATTGATCTTTTCCCGCTTGTACAGGGCCATCATCTCCTGGGACATCCGCTGGCGATCGTCACCATAGAGTTCTTTCAGGCGCGTGAGTTGTGGCGCGACGGCCCGCATTTTTGCCATGGAGCGATAGCTGGTTGCTGACAGGTGGAAGAACACGGCTTTTACCAGAACGGTCAGCAGAATAATGGCCACACCCCAGTTACCCACCAGGCCATAGAACCATTCCAGGATGTAGAACAGCGGCAGGGAGATGAAGAACAGCCAGCCAAAGTCAACGGTACGGTCCAGGTTAGGAGCCAGGGCTTCCAGACGATCAATGATTTTGGGGCCCACGTAAGCAGTGGCACCTACCTCAACAGTCTGCCCGGGGGCAACCGCGGTTGCTGGATAGACAAAACCCATCACATGCAACTGATCCCGGCGGGTGGTCTGGAACTGGGCTGTTTTATCACGGTCCGGAACCCAGGCGGTAATGAAGTAGTGCTGCAGGAACGCCAGCCAGCCATTAGTGACCGGTTCGTTAACCCGTTGTTTGCCCAGGTCGCTGAAATCGTATTTTTCATAGGGATCGTCAGGCGTGCTGATGACCAGGCCAAGGTAGGCCTTGATACCCATAGTGGTCTGGGAGGTTGGGTCAGGAGCCTCGTCCCTTACGATTTTGCCGGTGAAGTTACCTTGCCAGTCGGTATCGGACTGGTTGTTGATCAGGTAACGGATATCAATCTCATAGCTGTCCCGGGCAAGACGGTAGCGTTTGGTGATATCAACGCCATCGTCTGTGGTCAGTTTTAGGTCAATGATCAGTTCATCCTGGCCATCGGTCAGCTCGAAACGGGATGCTTCTGCCTGGTAAACCGGTGCCTGACCGGCACTGCGACCATCGGGGCCGTTGCGCCCGATCAAGCCACTTTCCAGAATATAGGTACGGTTCTGGGTGTTGGTCAGAAGAGTCAGGGGTTGTTCGCTGTCGAGCGATTCATCGTACTGAAGCAGGGAACTGGCAATGACATTGCCACCAACACGGTCGATGGTCAGTTCCAGTACGTCGGTCACTACCGTGATGAACTGGTCGCCGACACTTTGTTCGCCGTCAGAGGAGGTGGACCGGAGTTCGCCGGTTTCCGGCGTGACAAACTCATCGTCTGTCCGGGAAGCACTTTCCGGCAGAACCATGTCATCAACAGATCCGTCCGACCCCGAGGTTTCTACCTGGGTGACCTGTTCAGTACGGGGCTGGTTGTAGTCCTCATTCCAGGCAAGCACCATCAGATAACTGACAATAGCCAGGCCGGCAAACAAAACGATGCGTTGAATATCCATAAACGTTAGTTTCTGGTTTGAGTGTTGGTCGGAGAATATTGGGTCTCTGTGCCCGGTACGGGATCATAACCGCCTTCGGCCCAGGGATGACACCTTAATAATCGGCGGGTTGCCAGATACGAGCCTTTGGCTGCTCCGTGGTGTTGAATAGCTTCAACCGCGTACTGGGAGCAGGTTGGGAAATGCCGGCAATGGCTGGCCATCATGGGACTGATAGCGTACTGATAGAACCGGATAGGCAGTAACAGAATCTGTCGCATTAACCCGTACCTTTTGAATTCACAGTCGTTTGATCAACTGAGGACTGATGGTACTTCTTTCTGAGACGGCGCCAAAGATCGTTAAGCGACGATATGACTGAGGCGTTATCCAGTTGAGCGAGTCCTTGCCGACCAAGAACAATAATGTCGAGGTCCGGTAGATCCGTCTGATGCCTGAAAGTTTCTCGAACCTGGCGTTTTATCCGATTTCTCTGGACCGCCAGTTTGAGATTCTTTTTGGAGAAAATGAGTCCGACCCTGGCGTGGCCCAGATTATTTGGAGCTGCCAGGATCAGAAAATTCCTGTGCGGAACTTTCAGCTGCACATCATCGAAGACCTTGCTGTAGTCCGAAGGCCGCAACAGTCTGTGTGACTTCGGAAACGTCAAGGCCTTCATGAGGCAAACATCAGGTTACGCTGACAGGCGTGCGCGGCCCTTGGCACGGCGACGAGAGATTACCTTACGGCCGTTAGCAGTCGCCATACGGGCACGGAAGCCGTGAACACGCTTGCGCTTCAGGACGCTCGGTTGGAATGTTCTTTTCATGGTGATGTTCTCACAAATTCGTCAATGGACATTGGTCGTTGGCTGGAAAATAGACAGCCAAAACAGGAGCGGCATTCTAGTCAAATCTGCTAGCAAGTTCAATGACTGTGCATCGGGGAAGTGAATTTTTCGGTATGGGTACAAGCCGAAGGCCTGACTAATAAAATCTATAGGTCTTTTTTAAATTCTTTCAAAGATTATTTATTACTGTTATTAGGCACCTTGATATCTGTGGGAAAGTCTGTTTTTTCCTTCAACAACAAATGCTTGAATTAATGACAAGTACGGTGACAGGTGGCCGTAAGCTCTGTGGACGAGAGGGTGTGGAATTGTGAATAACCCGGTGTTTCGAGGAAGGCCCGAGTTATTCATGGTTTGGTCCAAGGCTTTCACACAGGGTTGGGGGCGGTCTGTGCACAAGGACCTGTGGGTAACTTTTTTTCAGGGCATTTCTGTACACAAGCCTGTAGATAGGTCTGGAACTTTCTGAAAGATGAGGAGAAATGTTTCCACAGGCTGTTTATGACAGTGATTGTTGGCCTTTTACTGTGGGCCACGGCGGGGTAGAATCCGGGGTCACCTTGAGCGTCGGGAAAAGCCTTTTCCGATGTGAGAACAGTCAGGTTTCGGGAGCAGGCGGTCGTGCCTAACAGTATGTGGCATCAATGTCTTGAAGTACTCCGGGATGAGTTTCCCGCGCAACAGTTCAATACCTGGTTGAGACCCCTCCAGTCGGATCTCCGAGAGGGCCAGCTGATGCTGTTTGCGCCGAACCGTTTTGTGATGGACTGGGTTAATGAAAAGTATCTGCGCCGTATAGAGGAAGTTCTGAAGGACCTCAACGGTGGCCAGGCGCCGCGGGTTCAGATGAAAGTAGGGTCGGCGCCCCGGGAAAGTGAACCGGTGGTGCGCTCGGTGGCTGAGCGGAAGCCGGCTAGTCTGGCAGACGAAATCGGGCAGCGGGTAACCGAGGAAGAGAAGAGTGTCGCGGCAACTGTCGCGGGTTCTACCTCTGCCGGTGTTAGCCGCAGTGCGCAGAAAATCAATGGCGAGCGCCGTCCGGTTCAAGTGGAAGGTGACATCAAGCACCAGAGCTTTCTGAATGAGACTTTCACCTTCGAGACCTTTGTTGAGGGTAAGTCCAACCAGCTGGCCCGCGCGGCCTCAATGCAGGTGGCTGAGAACCCCGGCGGAGCCTATAACCCGCTGTTCCTGTACGGCGGTGTCGGTCTTGGTAAAACCCACCTGATGCATGCCATCGGTAATGAAATCGTCCGCCGTAATCCCAAGGCGAAAGTCGCTTACCTTCGATCTGAACGGTTTGTTGCGGATATGGTCAAGGCTCTGCAGCTGAACGCCATCAACGAGTTCAAACGTTACTATCGATCTGTGGATGCGTTGCTGATTGACGATATTCAGTTCTTCGCCCGGAAAGAGCGCTCACAGGAAGAATTTTTCCATACCTTTAATGCGCTGCTTGAAGGTGGCCAGCAGGTCATCGTGACCTGTGATCGGTTTCCGAAAGAAATCGTCGATATGGAAGAGCGATTGAAATCCAGGTTTGGCTGGGGTCTGACGGTAATGGTGGAGCCGCCGGAGCTGGAAACCCGGGTGGCGATTCTGATGAAAAAGGCCGAGCAGGCTAATGTGAAACTGAGCAGCGAGGCGGCATTCTTTATTGCTCAGAAGATTCGATCAAACGTTCGAGAGTTAGAAGGCGCGCTTCGTTTGGTGATAGCGAATGCTCACTTCACCGGGTCTGAGATTACCCCTCCATTTATCCGGGAAAGCCTGAAGGATCTGCTGGCGCTGCATGAAAAGCAGGTCAGTATCGATAACATCCAGCGCACGGTGGCGGAGTACTACAAGATCAAGGTGGCCGATCTATTGTCCAAACGCCGCACCCGGACGGTGACCCGGCCCCGTCAGGTGGCCATGTCCCTGGCCAAGGAGTTGACCAATCACAGCCTGCCAGAAATCGGCGACGCCTTTGGTGGCCGTGACCACACCACGGTGTTGCATGCTTGTAAGAAGATTGTGGAACTCCAGGAAACGGACCCTGGAATCCGCGAGGACTACCAGAACTTTATGCGATTGCTGACCACCTGACCCCGGGTGGCGATCAACCAACAACATTCACTTCCGACAACTGAAGCCGAGTGCCATGAAACTGACCATAAGCCGTGAATCCCTTCTTACTCCTCTGCAAAGCATTGCTGGCGTTGTGGAAAAGAAACAGACCATGCCGGTTTTGTCCAACGTGTTGCTGGAAGCTGAAGACAACACATTGACACTCACCGGTACCAATATGGAAGTTGAGCTGGTCGGGCGGGTTACGCCGGTCCACGTGGACCAACCGGGCAGGATCACGGTACCGGCCAGGAAGCTGTCTGATATCTGTCGGGCACTGGGTGACGAAGCCCCGATTGATCTGGCGCTTGAAGGCGACCGTCTGCACGTGCGTGCAGGCAACTCCCATTTTACCTTGTCGACCCTGCCGGCCGAGCACTTCCCCAATGTGGAAGACGAGCCGGAAAGCTTCCGCCTGGAGCTTCCGCAGAAAGAACTCGGTCGCATGCTGGACGCGACGGCGTTTGCCATGGCACAGCAGGATGTTCGTTATTACCTCAATGGTCTGCTACTGGAAGTCGACAGCGGCCATGTACGGGTAGTAGCAACCGATGGTCACCGCCTGGCGATGGCACATTCCGATCTGCAGACCGGGTGCCCGGAACCCCGGCAGGTGATTGTGCCGAGAAAAGGCGTGTTGGAGCTCGCCCGCCTGCTGGACGACGTGGAATCGCCGGTGACCCTGGTGATTGGCGACAATCATCTGCGTGCGACGGTGGGTGCGTATACCTTCACTTCCAAGCTGATTGAAGGCAAGTTCCCGGATTACAACCGGGTTATCCCCAGGGGTGGCGATAAGGTGGTGCTCGCTGACAGGGCAACGCTGAAGAACACCTTGCAGCGGGCCGGTATTCTGTCTCATGAGAATATCCGCGGTGTGCGCCTGAACCTGGCGCCGGGAGAGCTGCAGGTGTTCGCCAACAACCCGGACCAGGAACAGGCCGAAGATGCGCTGCCGGTGGACTATCAGGGCGAATCCCTTCAGATCGGTTTTAATGTAGGTTATCTGATTGACGTGATGAATGCGCTGGATGAGGCGCAGGTGAAGATTACCCTGTCCAATCCCAACAGCAGCGCATTGATCGAAGCAGAGAACGATAACAGCTGCCTGTATGTGGTCATGCCGATGCGGCTGTAACCTTTCCGGAGGAATTTAATGGGTGCCGTAACGAACGGAATCAAAGGTGCTTTCAGGGTTGGTCAAACACTGTCGGTGCTTGGCCGTACCGGTCTGAACTGGGTTCGGGGCGATCGCCCCCCTACCCCGAAACTGCTGCGCCAGACGTTTGAGAATCTTGGGGCCACCTATATCAAGCTTGGTCAGTTTATAGCGAGCTCCCCCACGTTCTTTCCAAAAGAGTACGTGGAAGAGTTTCAGTATTGTCTTGATAAAACCCCCAGTCTTCCATTTGGCGTGATCAAGCGCATTATTCGTGAGGAACTCGGGCGGCCGATTGATCAGGTGTACTCGGAAATCGATCCGGTGGCTCTGGCGTCGGCATCTATTGCGCAGGTTCATGCGGCGAAACTGGTGACTGGCGAAGACGTGGTTATCAAGGTTCAGAAGCCTGGCGTGGAAAATATTCTGCTGACGGACCTGAACTTTCTGTACCTGTCGGCGCGGATTCTGGAAACCCTGGCGCCGAAGCTGTCGTGGACATCCCTGTCTGGCATTGTTGAAGAAATTCAGCAGACCATGATGGAAGAATGTGACTTCATCAAGGAAGCCAATAATCTGAAGGTGTTCCGGGAATTCTTGCTGAATACCCATAACGACGACGCGACCGTGCCCCGGGTATATGAGCAATGTAGTACTCGCAGGATCCTGACCATGGAACGTTTCTATGGCGTTCCGCTGACGGATCTCGAAAGCATTCGCGGTTTTTCGAAGGATCCCGAACGTACCCTGATTACCGCCATGAACACCTGGTTCGCCAGCCTGACCCAGTGTGAGTTTTTCCACGCGGATGTGCATGCTGGCAACCTGATGGTGCTGAAGGACGGGCGCGTCGGGTTTATCGATTTTGGTATTGTCGGGCGCATCAGGCCGGACACCTGGCAGGCGGTGAGCGATTTCATCTCCGCGATCATGGTCGGTAACTTCGACGGTATGGCTGATGCCATGATCCGGATTGGTGTCACCCGTCGCACGGTAAGGGTGGATGAGCTCTCTGCCGATCTGCAACGCCTGTATCGTCAGATGGATCGAATGGTTCCGGACGACGTTCCCTATGAAATGGGTCAGGCGGAAGATGACGTCAACAACATTCTTATGGATATGGTGAAGGTGGGCGAAAGTCATGGCCTGCACTTTCCGCGGGAATTTGCGCTGTTGCTGAAACAGTTCCTCTATTTTGATCGGTATGTGCATATTCTCGCACCGGAGATGGATGTGTTTATGGATGAGCGGTTGACCATGCTTCATTGACGAGCGTCGCCGCCACGCATCTTGTACACTAAGGCAATGTCGCGTTCCGGCATTGCCTTTTTTTTGGTGCGCCAGGCATGGCGCGTAGCGCCTTGACGGGCGCTGTTCCGGTACAGGTGGTGCTGGCCGGATGACTTGGGGGTGCAAGTCCCCTGTGGGCCCGGCAAGGGGAACCACTAGCCGGACGGCAAGGG
>NZ_LOCO01000022.1:0-67274 GCF_001574445.1 Marinobacter excellens LAMA 842 | reverse complement strand
TGTGGCTAAACCCGCTACCCGAGGAACAAACTGTTAAAGAGCAATGCGTGGCTTATTAGAGCCAAAATGAATCAGGTTCCAACTACCTTGACAGACGACGGGGGCGATTCGCTTGGTGACCGGGTGCTTGCGGTTCGGATTGAAGTGGGAACTGACCCGGTAAGGCGTCTGGGTGGGCCAGCGGCGAAACGCGGGCAGCACACTTTTGCCGTTTTGGTCGTAGTAATTGCCGTCCTCAAACCGGAATGCGGTGTGTGTGCGGCTCCCCCGCTTCAGCGAAACCGCTTCAACCCGGGTTTTACCGGTGCTTTGGTCATCGGCCATTTCATGGCTGATGATTACGGCAAACTGGTCGCCGGCACGTAAATCCCGCCGGAAATTCAGGCGGTGTTCAAGCAACTGGTTGACCGAGGCAATCTGGTGCGCGGTGAGCCCTGCTTTTACCGCAGAAACGTAGAAGCTGCCTTCAATGGAGCCTCTAAGCACTTCAGACACCCAGTGAGTGTCTGCTTCCATCCGGCGGTATTCGAACTGGTCATCGTCGGTGCGGGTATAGAAAACGGTGCGGGCGGAATCAAGCACAAGGGCAAGCTCGGTGAACCTGTCCTGATCGTCAAAGGTCAGCCGTAGCTGTGTACCTGGCTGCAATGTCTCCAGAGCCAGGTATTCCACATCGGCTTCAAGAATCTTGTTCAAATCCGAGCCCGGCGCGCCAGCTGAGCTGAAAATGCTGCTCAGGGTATCGCCCGACTGCACTTCGTGGTGTTGAGTGCGGGTGTCTGGCCGTGATTCGGCAATCGCATCGGGCAGTGTTTCGGTGCTGGCTGCTGCACTCGTTGGCGTAACCAGGGGCTCAATCGGTAGGGCGGGTATCTTCGCTGATGAGCTCTGAGTGGACCAGAAACTGGCAACCAACACCAGTACAACAGTGATGCCAAGAAGTGTTTTGTGGGTTGGCGTGAATGCCTGGTGTTCTGCCATTGTTCAATAGTCCCCGCTTGCCCGGTCACCGTCGACGGAATGGTTGGCAAGTCGTAAATCGGATTGCATGCTGCACGCGCAAGCGTACTCAATGGTCAGTTTAACAGGTGATGCCAATACTATGGTAACCCCGCGTCCTGACAGCGACATCAGGTCGCAGGGGGGAAGGGCTTGATCCCCTCCAGGCTATTGTCTGGCGGAGAGTTTTACCATCATCGCGCTGTAACCACGGACAAAGTTGGATTGTACGTACTCAGGCTCTGCCAACACGTCAATGCCGTCAAAGCGTTTCAGTATCTCCTCCCACAGTATCCGCAGCTGCATTTCCGCCAGGCGATTGCCCATGCAGCGGTGCACACCGAACCCAAAAGACAGGTGTTTGCGCACGTTCTTGCGGTCGATGATGAACAGCTCCGGGTCCTCCTCAAAGGCTCTTTCGTCCCGGTTGCCTGAGGCGTACCACATCACCACCTTGTCGCCCTGTTTAATGGTCTGCCCGTTCAGCGTTACGTCCTGCTTGGCCACCCTGCGCATGTAGGCCAGGGGTGTTTGCCAGCGGATGATTTCGGAGACCATGTTGGGAATCAGTTCCGGTTTCTCCTTGAGCTTGGTGAACTCCTCGGGGAACTGGTTGAGCGCCAGCACGCCTCCGGTCATGGAATTACGGGTGGTATCGTTGCCGCCGATGATCAGCAGCACCATGTTGCCCATAAACTCCATCGGGCGGTTGATCATGTCCCGGGTGTCGTCATTGGCCAACAGCAGACTGATCAGGTCAAACCCGGTTTCTTCACCAGCAGCTTTCCGTGCCTCCTTTTCTCGCCACAGCAACGACATCTGCTGCGCCATATCGGCGGCCGCCCGGAAAAACTCGTCACGGTTGGCGTGCCCTCCGGTGGATTCCGGGGCGCCGGAGGCCACATCCGACCAGTAAGCGAGTTTGTGACGCAGCTCGAAGGGGAAATCGAACAGGGTGGCCAGCATACGGGAAGTGAGTTCAACCGATACCCGTTGTACCCAGTCAAAGGGTTCGTCCACCGGAAGCTGGTCCAGCACATCGGCGGTGCGGCTGCGAATCAGCGCTTCCATTTGCGCCAGGTTTTTCGGTGCTACCACACCCTGCACAGCCTGGCGCTGGGCATCGTGCCTGGGTGGGTCCATGGCAATAAAGGTTTCGATTTCCAGCCCTTCAGGCTGGGGGCCAATGGAAATGATGGGCTCGGCGGAGAACAGGTCATGGCGGGTATCCACAAACATGATGTCCTCGTAGCGGGTGATCGACCAGAACGGGCCGAACGGGCTCTGTTTCTGGAAGTGCACCGGGCACTCATCCCGCAACCGCTTGAAATAGGAACCCCAGAGGCCTTGCCGGTACAGAAACGGATTGCTCAGGTCGATGTCTTGTAACGCAAGAGTGGATACATCGGGTAATGGGACTTCATTGAACACCGGCACTTCGCGGCTCCTGCCGGTACGCTGCTTGATGCTCTGAATAGCATGAGCTCCACGGACTTGCCAATGAACAGGAATAACCGCCGCAGCCTTATCCATAACCGGCTTCAGGGCAGGCTCAATCAGTGAATTCAGCAGGTTCATAGGATACCTCGGTTAACACAGTTGTTTCGTTGTTGCCGGTGGCCTGAATCCGGTCGTGATCAACAATTACATGGCAGGTGCCACAGGCGCAGGCGCCGCCACAATCCGCGTCTATTCCCGGGATGCCGTTATCAACGGCGGTCTGCATCAGCGTTTGGCCTGCGGCAATCTCGACCACATGTGCGGCACCGTTGTGTTCAATAAATGTAATCTGACCCATACGCGTTTCACCTCTGTTGTTTTTGGAGTGGTTTCAGTGGAAGCCAGATTACGATTAGAGGTGTTCGGGTGGCAGGTCATTAATTGACAGCGAGGGGTCATTTAAAGACACTCAAGGTGTGCGCCGGTCTTCAGGCGCTCACTCAAGGACACAAGAATAATGATGCACGACATTGACCTGAGCCAGCCGTGTATTCCCTCCAATTACAGCCGACTGATTACCCGGGAGTTGGCTTTACAAACCCGCGATGTCGCGGATTTGCTGGCGATGACCCAGCTGACAGTGGATCAGTTTCTGCAGGAGGACACTCTGCTGACCCCGCAACAGCAATTGCAGATACTGGATAACAGTTTGCAGCTGGCTAATGACGATACCTTCGGATTGCGCCTGGGCCGGCGGCTGACGTCGCCTACCCACGGTGCCATGGGGTTTCTGGTCAACAGCAGCCCGGACCTGCTGACTGCCATTCGGGCTTTTCAGGTGTTCCTGCCAACCCGCATGAACCTGGCCCGCCTTGAGATGGCCGCCAGGGACAACTGGTTGGAGGTGACTTGCCGCTTTCATGTGGAATTGTCGGAATCACTTTTAAAGGTTCTGAGTGAGAGCTTTGCGGTGATCTTTTTTGATTGTGCGGAATTTATTGTGGGCCGACCGGTGGGGGAGGTGGTATGCGGGTTTCTGCACAAGGAGCCTGGGTACAGCCATTGCTACGCGGTACATTCCGGGTTCGATAACATTTGGCGCAACCTCACTCGCGCTGAACATTCCGCTCGACGTGTGCAAGCTGCCCAATGCGTCCGCCAACCATGAGAACTACATGATGGCACTGAAGCAATGTGAAGGCATGCTGGCGCAATTGCAGTCCGACCGTGAGAGCTGCAAATACCGGGTACAGAAAATGATGCTGTCTCATCCACCAGGCGTGCTGACGGAAGAAGAGGCCGCCGCTGCGCTGTTTATCTGCAAGCGCACGTTGGCGAGAAGATTGAAAGCGGAAGGCACCAGTTTCCGACAACTGAGGGACGGTATTCTGTCGCAGCAGGCGATTGGCTATCTGCGGGATAGCTCGGTGTCGGTCGAGGCCATTGCGGAGTTGCTGAATTATCACGACAGCGCGAATTTCCGCCGGGCATTCAAGCGGTGGTTTGGCGTTACACCGGACCAATATCGACGTCGTAGTGCATCGCAACCATGATCTGTGGCCAGAGGTATTGGGCGCTTTGCTTCAGGCCAGGCAAATACGATAACGAATGACGCCGTTATCTTCTTCGTGGACCGATTCAATCTGGTGGCCGGTGATCTCGCACAGGGCCTGCAAATCGCGGCGGCCACTGACGTCATCCGCCAGGAATTCCACCCGGGTGCCACTGGGCAGCCCCTGGGTGCGTTTCTTGAAGCGCAAAACCGGAAGCGGGCATACCAGACCGACAGCGTCGATCCGGTATACCTCTGTCTGGTCAGTCAAGGCGCACACTCGTGGAGCTGCTGCCTTGTTCTGCGGAGGACCAGCCAAACTGGTTCAGTACCACGGGCGCGCAAACGGCAATGACCAGAGCCACGACAAACGCGGCTACCATAACTTTCATGATGAACCCCCTTTGCCCTGTTTTGCCTCAACCTCTTCCACCCACAGGTCGTGATGCTGGCGGGCCCATTCACGGTCAACCTGACCGTTGCCCATGGCATCAAACGCACCTTCCATACCGACAGAGCCGATGTAGATGTGGGCGATGATGGCCACCATCATGGCGAACGCAACGATAGAGTGCCAGATGTTGGCGTACTGCATCTCTTCATGGGGCGTCAGCGCAGTCGGGAAGTCGGTACCGATAACACTGTTAATAACGCTGAAGGTGCCAGCGAACATGGGCATTTCAAACGGGAACAGCAGCGACAGGCCCGACAGGGACACCGAGACGCCCAGCAGCATCACCGTCCAGAAAATGATCTTCTGGCCGGCATTGAACTTCTTCGAGGAGGGGTGGGACTTGGTGAAGATGCCACCGCCCGCCTTGATCCACTGCCAGTCGAGCTTGTTGGGTATGTTGTGCGCGACCCACATGACGAAGGTCATGACCAGGCCCAGCATAAAGGCCCAGGCGACATTATTGTGCAACCACTTGGAACCCACTGCGAGGGTTGAATAGGCCTCGTGCCCAATCACGGGAATCAGGAAACTTCGCCCCATCAGCGTGATCAGGCCGGTCAGCGCCAGGGCGATAAACGACCCCGCCAATAACCAGTGGCCAAAGCGCTCGATGGCTTTGAATCGTTCGATCTTGGTGCCGGAAGGGCCGCCATCGATCATGATTTTGCCGCGAACAAAGTAGAACACTACCAGCAGCAGAATGATGCCCAGAAGGGCGCCACCGCCGTAAGTGACCATGGGGCCTTCCCGGAGCTTGTACCAGGGCATGCCGCCGTCCTGAATCAGCACATCGGCCCCCGGGCCCCTGGCCTGGGTTTTGATATCGCTCTGGTTGTAGCGGATGCCCCGCCAGACATCGGAGTCTGACACGCCGCCCCGGGTGCCCAGTTGCTCCGTGATCGGCTTGGCGTTGGCCGGGTTGCCGAGGTTTTCAGAACGGAACGCCTCGTCCATTTTCAGCTGTTGCTGGCGAGCCATGATGTCTTCGAGGGTTTGCGCGCCCCCGGTCGCGGTTCGATCAACCGCCGGGGCATCGCTTGCCCAGGCAGGATTAAAAAGCAGTGTCGCCATTGCAAGCAGGGCGGCACCCAATAGTTTTCGGTTCATGAGAGCGCTCCAGCGGAATGAACAAAAAGAATAAGTTATCCCGATCGATTCCGGAGCCCTGAGGCTCCGGAATCCACGGGTGAGCTTAAGCGCCCTTCTTCTCGTAAGCTGTTCCCCATCCCCAGGCGCCGGAACCGAAACCACGGTTCACCACTCGCTGGCGATAGATGTCCGAAACCGTGTTGCCATCACCGGCCAACAGGGCTTTGGTTGAGCACATTTCCGCACAGAGCGGCAACTTGCCCTCTGCAATACGGTTGCGACCGTATTTGTTGAACTCCGTTGTTGAATGGTCTTCCTCAGGACCACCTGCACAGAACGTACACTTGTCCATCTTGCCCCGGCTGCCAAAGTTACCCGCCTGGGGGAACTGGGGCGCGCCGAAGGGGCAGGCGTAAAAGCAGTAGCCACACCCGATGCACAGGTCTTTGGAGTGCAGCACAATGCCGTCCGCCGTCTGGTAGAAGCAGTCGGTTGGGCAAACGGCCATACACGGCGCGTCTGAACAGTGCATGCAAGCTACCGAGATGGAACGCTCGCCTGGCTTGCCATCCTCGATGGTGACCACGCGGCGGCGGTTGATGCCCCAGGGGACTTCGTGCTCGTTCTTACAGGCTGTCACGCAAGCATTACATTCGATGCAGCGCTCGGCGTCACAAAGGAATTTTGCTCTTGCTTGTCCTTCAAGTGCCATGGTCTACACCTCTTGTTATGCTGGTTCGATGGCACACAGGGTGCACTTGGTCTCTTGCATCTGCGTGACCGAGTCGTACCCGTATGTCTGAACGGTGTTTGTGGATTCACCCAACACGATCGGATCGGCACCCTCAGGGTATTTATGCCGACGATCCTCGCCTTGCAGGTGACCGCCGAAGTGGAACGGCATGAAGGCCACGCCTTCGCCAACCCTTTCGGTAACCATTGCTTTTACCTTGATGCGCGCGCCCTCCGGGCCAGACACCCAGACATCCCTGCCATCGCGAATGTTCAAGTTATTGGCGTCGCGTGGATTCACCTCTATGAACATGTCTTGCTGGAGTTCTGCCAGCCAGGGGTTTGACCGGGTTTCGTCGCCGCCACCTTCGTATTCCACCAGTCGGCCAGAAGTCAGAATGATGGGGAAGTCCTTGCTGAAGTCGTTCTTCTGAATCGACTCGTACATGGTCGGCACACGCCAGAAGGTCTTGTCGGCGTAAGTCGGGTAGTCTTCCACCAGGTCGCGACGGTTGGTGTACAGCGGTTCGCGGTGCAGTGGCACCGGGTCCGGGAAGTTCCAGACGATGGCGCGGGCCTTGGCGTTACCGAAGGGTGCGCACTCGTGCTTGATCGCCACACGCTGGATACCGCCAGACAGATCGGTTTTCCAGTTGGCTTCCGGTCCGCCAACCGCGTCGATGGCCGCACGCTCTTCGGCAGTTAGATCGCCGTCCCAGCCAAGGTCCATCAGCATCTGCATGGTGAATTCCGGGTAGCCGTCCTTGATTTCCGAATCCTTGGAGTAAACCCCTTCAGCCAGCAGGTTCTCACCGTTACGCTCAACACCAAATCGGGCCCGGAAGGTCAGGCCGCCCTTGGACACCGGCAACGACATATCGTACAGGTTGGCGGTGCCCGGATGGTTCATCTCCGGGGTACCCCAGCACGGCCATGGCAAACCGTAGTAATCACCATCGCAGGGCCCACCCACTGCGCGCAGGGTGGTTTTGTCAAAGTGATGTTGATTGGCCATATGCAGCTTGAGCCGCTCAGGAGACTGGCCGGTATACCCGATGGTCCACATGCCACGGTTGAACTCGCGGGTGATGTCTTCAATTACCGGCTCGTCGCCTTCAATGGCGATGTTGCGGAACATACGATCAGTGAAGCCAAACTTGTCCGCAAACAGTTTGATGATTTCATGATCCACCTTGGAGTCGAACAGCGGCTCCATCACTTTCTCACGCCATTGCAATGAACGGTTGGAGGCGGTGACCGAACCCGTCGTTTCGAACTGCGTGGTTGTCGGCAGCAGGTAGGCGCCATCTGTCCGGTCATGCAATACGGCAGACACGGTCGGGAAAGGATCCACCACAACCAGCAGGTCGAGTTTCTCCATGGCTTCCTTCATTTCCAGCATACGGGTCTGCGAGTTGGGTGCGTGGCCCCACAACACCATGGCTCGGGTGTTGTCCGGTTGTTCCAGGTTTTCTTTCGCTTCCAGAACGCCGTCGATCCAGCGGGATACCGGGATGCCTTTTTCGTACATCATGGCGCGGGATTTGCCGTCTTTGTCCCAGGTGGCAAAACGACCTTTCAGCCAGTCCAGGTCCTCTTCCCAGACCCGCGCCCAGTGGGCCCAGGAACCTGCGGCAACGCCGTAATAGCCCGGCAGACTGTCGGCGACTACGCCGAAGTCGGTAGCGCCCTGCACGTTGTCGTGGCCACGGAAGATATTGGTGCCGCCACCAGCCACACCCATGTTGCCCAGAGCCAGTTGCAGGATGCAGTAAGCGCGGGTGTTGTTGTTGCCATTGGTGTGCTGGGTGCCACCCATACACCAGATTACGGTACCCGGGCGGTTGTTGGCCAGGGTGCGGGCAACGCGCTCAAGTTGCGCGCCCGGAGTACCGGTGACGCGTTCAACCTCCTCCGGATTCCACTTCGCCACTTCGGCGCGGATGTCCTCCATGCCGTAAACGCGGGTGCGGATGAATTCCCGGTCTTCCCAGCCGTTTTCGAAGATGTGCCACAGGATGCCCCAGATCAGGGCAACGTCCGAACCCGGACGGAAGCGCACGTACTCGTCTGCGTGGGCAGCGGTGCGGGTAAAGCGCGGATCACACACAATCAGCGGTGCGTTGTTCTCTTCCTTGGCCTTCAGAATATGCAGCAAAGACACCGGGTGCGCTTCCGCCGGGTTGCCACCGATCAGGAAGATCGCCTTGGACTTGTGGATGTCGTTGTAGGAATTGGTCATGGCACCGTAACCCCAGGTGTTGGCTACGCCAGCAACCGTGGTGGAATGACAGATTCGGGCCTGGTGATCAACGTTATTGGTGCCCCAGTAAGCGGCGAACTTGCGGAACAGGTAGGCTTGTTCGTTGTTGTGCTTGGCGCTGCCGAGCCAGTACACGGAATCGGGGCCGCTTTCCTCGCGGATTTGCAGCATCTTGTCGCCGATTTCGTTGATGGCGTCTTCCCAGGAGATCTTGCGCCACTCACCGTTGACCATTTTCATGGGCGACTTCAGGCGACGCTCGCCGTGGGCGTGCTCACGAACCGCCGCACCTTTGGCGCAGTGGGCGCCCAGGTTAAACGGGCTGTCCCAGCCGGGCTCCTGCCCGGTCCAGACGCCATTCTGGACTTCGGCTTCAACCGTGCAGCCGACCGAGCAGTGGGTACAGACGGATTTTTTACGAACGACTTCGCCGCCTCCCGTTGAGGGCGTTGACGCTTCTACCCGGGTTGTTGGCAGTGATAGTGCTGCCAGTCCACCTACCGTGATGCCCGAGGCCGCCAGGAAGCTACGACGGTCCATGGTTTTGGTAGCGAGGGATGAAAGTAAAGATCCAGCACGGGGGCCTTTCGCTACCCCGTTGGTTCTCTTCCTTAACATGTCGAATACCTCTCTCTTTTATTGTTCTCGTTTTCAGAAGGTGCGGTCATTCAAGAGCCTTTCGCAACCTTGAATGGCGTGCAGATTCGTTAAAAGCGAGCTGTTTCGAAGTACTTGCGTGTGTGCTCTGTATCGCGCAGTCCGTTGCTCTTCGGGGCGTCCTTGACCACATCGGCCGCAGCGTTCGGTGCAACGGCCATCGCGACTGCAGCCGGGGCTGCAACGACCGCCATTCGCAGAAACTGGCGGCGGCTGTTTTGCTCATTTTGGTTGTCCATAGGACATCTCCACCTGTTTTGAGGGATCAGAGCGATCCCGGTTACTGGATTGCAAAGGCTTCTTCTTCTACGGTCATAAAGGCTCGACCCAGCGAGCCCACCGGTGCGTAGAAGATGGCGTTTTGCGCTTCCTCCAGATCGGTAAAAAATAATCGCGCCCACTTTGCCAGATGGGCTTCAAAAAAGGCTTTTTGCGAGGTTACGTCGCTCGCACCACCAAACTCGCCACTGATAATGCCTGCCATGATCTCGCACAGGATGCCCATGTGGTCTTCGGGCTCCTTTACGTCGTTACGGGTGCTGATGCCCCTGGATAAAAGATCGCTGCGTAAATTTGCCAGGGGCTTTTCGTTCAGGAATCCGGTGAGGTAATAGCTGGCGTAGGGCAGCAGCTCCCCGCGGGTGAGCCCCACGAACAGATTGTTGAACTCACGCTCGGCGTCCTCGGCCCTGGTGCGTTGTGCCAGAGCAGCGAGGTTCCGTGAGGCCGACCCGATGGGCGTATCGTCGCCCTGAAGCGTTGCCAAACCCTTGAGTAGCTCAGCCGAAGGCGGGTTGCTCAGCAGGCTGCCGAGCAACTGGTAAATCTGGGCCCTGGCGCGATCCTCTTCAGTGATCGAGCGAGGACATAGGCTTTCAGCGGTGTTGACCAAGTCTCGTTCCTTTACGTTGTTGTTTAATTTTTGTGCTATTCAGATTTATAGTCCCGAAAAGGCAAAGGCGCAACCAGTCTCGAGACATGTCGGATTTATGGTCGCTTCTACTCGAATCGCATCCTCGGTCGGTAGAGCGGAGCGGGTTCTGCCTCTTCCACCTCCGCTTCAGGCAGCGGCTGTCGTGGCGCGCTCGGTGGCTCAGCCGTATTCTGAATGTGCGGCTGTTCGGTTAGTGCTGCCGGTTCCGGAGGTTCAACGGGGTCAACGGGTTCCACGAGCTCCGCAATTCCAGAGTGACTCTTGGCAGGCGGCTTTGCTTGCTCAGCCTTCTTTGCGGTTTTGTCGAACATGCCCTGGCCGACCTTATACAGGGTCTTGACGGTTTGGCCGGCGGTGGCCGCGTTCGTGTAATCCTCGTCGTAGTCGTTCAGACCATCAAGCACGGCCAGGACGGGGTTCGATCTCCAGAGTGCACGCAGGGCTTTGCGGCGCAATAGTTCCGGGATCTCTTTGCGCATGAAGCCGGTAACGTCGGTGCCCAATTGGATTGCATCCGGATCGGGTAATCCATATTTCGCCAGAACCTCATGCTCGGGCAGGGTCTGATTGATCGCAAGCTCCTGCTCTTCAGCGGACGGTTCGTTTTCCACCGGTAAAGCGGGAGAGGCTTCAGTCTTGTGACTGTGCTCAGCTTTTTTGCGCGACCATCGTTGCAGGCGTGATTCTGTCATTACGGCACCCTCCGATTTTTGAGGTTGGTGGGTGCGCGGTAAACATCGCTCTGCTGGCGGATTCGTGGGTCGCCTTTGCCGTCTTCTTTGCCATCGACGCTTTTCTTGTCGCGACGGCGCTTCTTGAACGGTTCCTCAATGTAGTGCAGATCGATAAATTCCTTGATCCAGGCGGCCAGTGACTCGGGAATGGGCACGGGTTCAACAATGCTCTCGCCGCTGTCCAAAGCATCCTGCGCCTCATAGGCGCTGGCGGTGATATCACTGACAAACCACCCTGACGGAGATTGTCCGGATTGGTCCCGATCAAGGATGACCCAGACAGACGGGGTGATCATGTTCAGGGAGACAAGGTAGGCCTCTGCGTCGGCACGATAGAGCTGCATGGTCACCGTGCCGGCGTGGTAATCCACCACCTCGCCCTCCCGGACCATTTCTTTCCAGAATGCCTCCGGTGCACCAGGTATAACCGCAACCGGTGTCCAGATATGCCGGGCCCACCGGGTGATTCCGGGGGTACGCCGAACCACCGCGCCGACCGGCAATTCTCGTTTCCAACTATCCGTACGACTGCTCATGATGTTTCTCTTTCTTATTGTCTCTTGAAGCTAGCAGAGCTCAGGCAATTATCCAATTATCCGATTGTCCAAGGCCAAACAGCTGTGGCATGCTCGAAGAGCCACGGTTGAAATCAATACGTACAAAAATAACGAAAAGAGTAATTTTCCTGATGACGCCAACTAAAACCCTTCTGTTATGCACCTGCGAAAAAACGCAGGCCGTCAGTCCCGAGGCGCTGAAAGCGGCTTCGGCGGCCGGGCAGGTGATTGTTGTGGATGAATTGTGTGGCAAGGACATGGCTACGGCTGCCGAACACCTGAGCGGTGCTGGTGAAGTGCTCATTGCCTGCGGCCAGCAAGCGGCATTATTCGAGCGCCTGGGAGAGGATGTGCAAGCGGAAGTGGGCCAGTCCGCACCGTTGAGCACCATCGATATCCGGGACCGTGCCGGCTGGAGCGCGCCGGATGCCGATCCCAAACGCCTGCATGCCAAGCAGGCCGCGTTGATGGCCGGGGCGCAGCTGCCGGCAGCCATGGCACCGGCAAAGCTCATTCAGTCCAGTGGCGTATGCTGTATCGTTGGCCCAACCGACCAGGCCATCCGGATGGCTGAACTGGTGCAGGATGAGCTTGGCGTTACCTGCGTTGTGAGTGATTCGGGCCCTGTCCAGTTACCCTCCGCCAGGTACGACCTGGCCAGGGGTAAACTGACCGCGGCCAAGGGCGCACTCGGTAACTTCAAGCTGGAATTTTCCCAGCTGCAGATGCTGAATCCTGCGGGCCGGGGTGCACCGGCTTATGGCGACGCCAAGACCACGGCCCGCAGTGAGTGCGACATTTTCATTGATTTGCGGGGCGGTGCCCCGGCATTTCCCCACTACCAGAAGCGCAACGGCTACTTCTGGGCGGATCCTGCCAAAAGCGGTGAGCTGGAGCGCATTGCCCTGACCGCCAGAGAGCGGGTGGGTGAGTTTGAGAAAACCGTGTATTTCCGGCTGGAAGAATCCCTGTGCGCCCACTCGCGGGCGAACCAGCCCGGTTGTACCCGTTGCCTGGACGTCTGCTCCACGGAGGCGATATTTTCCGCGGGCGATCACATTCAGATCGATTCCGACATCTGCGCCGGTTGCGGGACTTGTGCGGCGGTTTGCCCGACCTCCGCCATCACCATGAACGAAACCCCCTTTGAGTCGATTACCAAAGCGCTCGACGTGATGGCCAGGACCTACCGGGAGCACGCGGGCGAGGCACCACGGCTGGTGTTTCATTCCCTGGGTGCGGGCGCCGAGGCCATTGCCTACCTGGCCAGGTATCACGACGGGCTGGCGGATGACCTGATTCCGTTTGGCCTGGAACAGATTGACCGCATAGGCCATGCAGAGATACTGGCGGCCTTTGGTGCGGGCTATGCAGAAGTGCTGATGCTGGCCGACAGCGAACTGGATCGGCGGGCTGTCGCTGCCGAAGTGGAACTGGCCCAAGCCATGCTGGTGGGTACCCACAATTCCCCCAGCCGGATTCGGGTTATTGCGGCTGAGCACCTCGGCGAAGCTGGTGACAATGCCGGCCGCCTGAGTGAACCTGTGTTGCTGGTGGGCGGCCGCCGGGATATCACCAGAGTTGCCGCCACCGCGATGGCAGATAAAATTGAGGCGCCCATCCCCCTGCCGGCGGGCGCGCCCTACGGCGCCATCGAAATTGATTCAGACAAGTGCACGTTGTGCCTTGCCTGTGTATCCCTGTGCCCGACCGGTGCGCTTGGCGATCACCCGGACAGACCGGAAGTTCAGTTCACCGAGAACGCCTGTGTGCAGTGCGGTGTCTGCGAAAGCACCTGTCCGGAAACCGCCATCACTCTGAAGCCACAGCTGGATCTGTCCAAGGCGGCACTGAGCGCCCGTGCCCTGCACGGTGAAGATCCCTTCGAATGTATCCAGTGTGGTAAACCCTTTGGTGTTGCCAGCACCATTAACCGGATTGTTGAGAAGCTGGAAAACCAACACTGGATGTACACCAAGTCTGACAACGTCCAGCTCATCAAGATGTGTGACGATTGCCGGGTAAAGGCCCAGTTCCATGGCGACAGTGCGCCCATGGCCAGCGGTGAGCGCCCCCGGGTTCGCACCAGTGATGACTATCGCGACCACTAAATCTGATCGGGACATTGTATGGTTCAATACGTTAACGCCGACAAAAGCAATCTGATCGGAACCGATGCGCCCCGGCCGCAGGACAAGAATCCGAGAGGCATCAGCCGGATTATCGCCATTGCCTCGGGCAAGGGCGGTGTTGGCAAATCCACCGTGGCCTCCAACCTGGCGGTGGCACTGGCATCGAAGGGACTCAAAGTGGGGCTGCTTGATGCAGACGTCTACGGGCCCAGCCAGCCCCGTATGCTGGGGGTTTCCGGCCGCCCTTCCAGCCCGGACGGGCACACCATTCTGCCCTTGCGCAATCATGGCGTAACGCTGATGTCGCTGGGCCTGATGACCACGGAAGACGAAGCGATCGTGTGGCGTGGGCCGATGCTGATGGGGGCCCTGGAACAGATGATGAATCAGGTGGACTGGGGCAGGCTGGACGTGTTGCTGGTGGATCTGCCCCCCGGCACCGGCGATGTCCAGATGACGCTTAGCCAGAAGTTCTTTGTGGCCGGCGCGGTTGTGGTGTCGACGCCCCAGGACATTGCCCTGATGGACGCGCGCAAGGGCATCGACATGTTCAACCGCATGGATGTGCCACTGTTTGGCCTGATCGAGAACATGGCCTCGTTCGTCTGTGACGGTTGTGGCAAAGAACATCATCCCTTCGGCTCTGGCGGCGCCAGGGCGGAAGCGGAAAAGCTTGGGGCGCCTTTCCTGGGCGAAATCCCGCTGGACCTGGATATCCGGGTCGGATCCGACGGCGGTGTGCCGATTGTGGTGTCGAAGCCGGAAAGTCCCCAGGCCAGGGCGTTCCAGCGAATCGCCGATGAAATTATGGCCTCTGATGTGTATGCCCGGGCTGTGTTATGAACCAATCTCCCCAGTTTCCGCCACTGCTGACGGGCGAGGTGGTGCCCAAGCATACCGACCCTTTTGACAAGGCGGTCAGCCGTGCCATCGCCGGGGTCGATTCTGGCACCATCTTCTACTCGCAAGGGGAGGATACCTTGCGTGCCGCGCTTGTGTTGGCACCGGAAACGCCACTGGAAGAGGCCATTCAGGCTGTCTACGTGGCCCAGATCGGCTTGGCTGAGAGCCTGGGTGCGCTGGCGCCGCCAGAGGTGCCGGTTCATTTCCAGTGGCCGGATCGTATCAAGGTGAATGGTGCCGTGTGCGGCGGTGTTCGCTTTGCCGCGGACGTGTCTGATCCGAAGGCATATCCGAACTGGCTGGTGATCGGGATTCATGTGCCGTTCACCATGGCTGGTAACGAGCCCGGTGACAATCCAGACAAAACCTGCCTGTATGAGGAAGGCTGTGTTGATATCACCCCCATGGCGCTTCTTGAAAGCTGGTCAAAGCACACTTTGCTATGGCTAACCTACTTTCTGGACAGCGGGTTCGAGCGCATACATGCCGACTGGCGGCCACGTTGCGACACCCTTGGCATGCAGATCGACTACCCGCGACCGGGGCTCTTCGTCGGCCTGGATGACAAAGGCCGGATGCTGTTACGGGAAGATGTGATGACGGAAGCCGTAAGCCTGATTGAATTCGCGGAGCACCTATGAAACTGGCCCGAACCCTGCGACTGGATGTGTCTGATGACAATGTGTTCGAGAATCCGGCGCCGAGCGGCGAATGGGCTATTTCGGGCGGATTCGAGTTCTCCAACTGGACCGAGGTGGAGCTGAAGGGCAAAGCCCGGCAGGCCTTCAGTAATGGTTGGTACAGCATTGAGTCCGGTGGCCGCGCCAGTTTCGTGGGTGTCTGTGACATTACCGAAACCGAGCTGGAACAGTTGCGCCGGACCCTGGCGCAAACCTTTGTCGAGCAATACGGGGCGCCAGACATAGAGGCGGCCTACCCCGTGGCTTGCGAAGAAATCGACCAGATGCGCAGCATGTGTGAGGACTTCGAGGACAACACCCTGCTGATGGTCAGCCGAACCCTGACCGAACTGGGGGTTGAGGAAACCTACCGTTCCCGGGCCCCGCAGGATGCCTCACTGGAAGCCTTCGCCGTGCACGGCAGCGTCGAGTGATTACAGCCCGAAGCTGCCATAAGGTATAAAGCGAACGGGCGTTCCCGGCTCGATCTCCTGGGCGCTCTCGTCCAGCTCCACCAGACCTTCAGACCAGGCCAGGCCGGTCACCCGCCCGGAGCCTTCGGAACCAAACACTTCAACCTGCCCGTCCCGCACCCGTGCCCGCAACATCTCACTGCGCCCCGGTTTTTTGTTCTTGGAAAAGTTGGCGGGAATCAGGTAACTCGTTGGTTCAAACCACTCACCCCCGGCCAGCAGTGCCATGGCCGGAACCCCAAAGCGCAATGCGCAGACCCAGGCCGCCACCGGGTTGCCCGGCAGACCCACCACCGGTGTGCCCTTGAACATGGCCAGCGCCAGGGGGCGGCCCGGTTTGATGGCAATGCGCCAGTTGCTGATGTCACCGTGGGCTTTCAGGGTTTTCGAGACATGGTCTTCATCCCCGGCGGAAACGCCGCCGCTGGTGAGGATCAAGTCGCATTGGTCCGCACCGCGCTCCAGTGCGGCTTTAACGTCCTCAGCCCGGTCCAGCGCATGGCCCAGGTCGACCAGTTCATAGCCCAGTTGCGTCACCATGGCGCTGAGCATCGGGCGGTTGGCGTCGTAAATCTGCCAGTCGGTCACCGGGGCACCGACGGGCTTTACTTCGTCTCCTGTCGACAGCACGCCAACACGCAGCCGCTGGTAAACATCCACCGATTCGATACCGACACTGGCGAGTACCGAAATTTGGGTAGGTGTCAGCCGGGTACCGGCGGTCAGAATGCAATCCTGTGCCTGAATATCCTCGCCGGCTTTGCGCCGGTTGGCACCCGCCTTTAACGTGCCGTTCAGGTGCAGCTGGCCATCAATGACCTCGCAGTCTTCTTCCAGCACTACGGTGTCTGTGCCTGCCGGCATCACCGCGCCGGTCAGTATGCGGATGGCGTGCCCCTCGGGAACCTGCCCGGTGTAAGGTTCACCGGCCGCACTGCGGCCATCGACCAGTGGCAGCACACAAGGGACCTCGGTTAGAGGGCCGGCAAGGGCATAGCCATCGACGGCGGAATTGCAGCTTGGGGGGTGGGCTCTGGGGGCGTAGACATCCTTGGCCAGTATCCGGCCGTTGAGCTGAGCCAGCGGAATGTCTTGATCCACTCCCACCACCGGGTGCAGGCGGGAACGCAGCCGCGCCAGCGCTTCGTCCACCGGTGTCCAGTTCACCCCGGGAGGCAGGGCAAAGCAGTCGTTACGGAGCGGTTTCGTGGGGCTCCCGTTATTGGCGGCGTTGCTCATGGTTGTTCACGCTTCAGAATAAAGTCAGTGATGCCGGTGACATCGTTGATGTCGAAGACCGGGCCCGGGAAATCCGCGGCATAGTCTGCCGCCACCGCCACAATGCTTGGGTCCTGCGGGTACAGGGGGGCGTGGGAGCTGTCCTGCCGGTGAACTTCAATTTTGGGATGGGCGTTGGTTTTGAATCCCTCAACCACGACCCAGTCGCAGGGGCCCAGCCTGGCCAGCAACTCATCCAGGGTTGGCTCGCGGGCGCCCCGGAGTTCGTGCATGATCGCAAAGCGTTGGCCGCCCGCGAGGATGACTTCCTGAGCGCCAGCCTCCCGGTGCTTGTAGCTGTCGGTTCCGGGTTGGTCTATGTCCACCAGGTGATGGGCGTGTTTGATGGCGTTAACGGTCAAACCTCTGCTGGACAACTCGTGAATCACGGCGCTGGCCAGGGTGGTCTTGCCCGAATTCTTCCAGCCTACGATACCTATCACGTTCACGTCAGATGCTGCTCCGCCCAAGCCAGGTCTTCCGGTGTATTGATGTTGAAGAAGTCGGCCTCCTCGAACATCACCAGGGTTTCACCCTTGGCCAGCGTCCATTGGCGAATCTTGCGCACGCCGTCGTTCAGGGCGGCTCTCAGGTCATGCCGCAGCGCGACTTGCCAGCGGCCAAAGGTGGGCTGGGGAATCCGCCCCCGTTCCGGGTCCGGGGTGGCTGCCAGCACCACCGGGGCGCCAGATGCGGACAGGCGCTCTACCATGTTCAGGGGGAACGATGGGGTATCCGCCGCCACGCTGATCAGCCACTCATGGCCCTGTTCCGCCGCCCAGTCCATGCCCGCCAGAATGCCGGCCAGGGGGCCGGCATAGTCCGGTATGGAGTCGGCAACCACCGGTAACCCCAGATCATCGAACCGGGAAAGGTCGCCATTGGCATTCAGTACCACGGCGTCTACCTGCGGTGTTATCCGCTCGATAACCCGATGAATCAGGGAATGACTCCCCAGCATCAACCGGCCTTTATCGCCACCACCCATACGGTTGGCCTGGCCCCCGGCCAGAATCACGGCGCACTCAGTCATGCTCAGCCCCTTTACGACGCATTTTCTTGTCCTCATCCGGAACCTGAGACAGGTCCTGGTCAAACACCAGGCGGTGCTGGCCACTGAGGCAGGTGAATTTCTTGCCCCGCATCCGACCGATCAGGGTTAGCCCCACTTGCCGGGCAATATCCACGCCCCAGGCGGTGAAACCGGACCGGCTGATCAGGGTCGGGATGCCCATCAGGGACGTTTTGATCACCATTTCGGAGGTTAAACGGCCGGTGGTGTAGAGCACCTTATCGGCCGCGGGCACTTTGTTCTGATGCATCCAGCCAGCGATCTTGTCGACCGCGTTATGGCGCCCGACATCTTCCATGTACGCCAGAATCCTGCGGCCCTGGCACAGCGCGGTGCCATGGATGGCGCCGGTTTCCATGTAAAGGCTGGGGGTGTGGTTGATCTGGTAGGACAGGTCGTAAAAGGTACTGGTGTGTACCGGGGTGTCTGGCAGCGAAAGCCCGTCCAGCCCTGCCATCATGTCACCAAACACCGTGCCCACGGCGCAGCCGGAGGTTCGGGTTTTCTTTTCCAGTTTCTCCTCAACATCCGTGATGCCGGCCGTGCGTACCACGGCCACTTCCAGCTCCTCGTCGAAATCAATCCCGGTAACCTGATCGGTCTCTTTCAGCATGCCCTGATTCAACAGGAAACCCAGGGCCAGGTATTCCGGGTGATCGCCAATGGTCATGGCGGTGACGATCTCCTGACTATTCAGGTAGATGGTCAGGGGGCGCTCTTCGATAACACTGATGGACTTGGGTTGACCAGTTTCATCAACACCCTCGACTGCCCGGGACAGTCGAGGGTCTTTCGGGTCTGGAAGTATGGAATCGATCGTCATTGTTATTCTGGCTCGCTCAGGGATTCCGCATACCGCATTATCTGCGGACATAGCCAGAGATTAGCCTATTTGGCATTCGGGAAAAACAGCTGTTGTCCATTCACTTTAAAGTCAGCAATCGCTTGCTGTCCCTCTTTGGAAATCAGCCAGTTGTGCCACTGACGGGCCAGATCGTGTTTGAGGTGGGGGTGTTTCTGTTCCGAGAGCAACAAGCTGCCGTACTGGTTGAACAGCACGTTGTCGCCTTCAAACAGCAGGGTCAGGTTCTGGCGGTTGCCGAACGCTACCCAGGTGGCGCGATCCGACATCACGTAGGCGTCCATAGCCGCGGCGGTGTTGAGCGTTGGCCCCATGCCGCTGCCAAGCTCCCGGTACCAGTCGCCATCGGGCTCAACACCGGCGTTTTCCCAAAGGCGCAACTCGGCGCGGTTGGTGCCACTGTCATCACCCCGTGATGTGAACGGGGCCCGGGCATTGGCGATGGCCGCGAAGGCCTCGGCGGCGGTTCTGGCGTTGCGGACATTGGCGGGGTCGCTTGCTGGACCAATCAGAACAAAGTCGTTGTACATCACATCCGCCCGCCCGGTGGCATGTCCGTTGTCAATAAATCGCTGTTCGCCGGTGGTGTCGTGCACCAGCAGACTGTCGGCGTCGCCGCGGCGGGCAAGCTCAAAGGCCTGTCCGGTGCCCACGGCCACAACCCGCACGTCGATGCCGCTGGCGTTTTTGAATTTGGGCAGAATAGAGTCGAACAGCCCCGAGTTTTCCGTCGAGGTGGTGGAAGCGAGAATGATGTATTCCTCGGCGTGCGCACTGAGCGACATGCCCATCGCCATCACACTTGCAAACAGCAGATTCAGGGTCTTTTTCATTTTGTTTTTCCTTCCATGCGTTGGGAGTGTTTTTCGGGTCACTTCATGTCAAAGTTTTGAGGCGGAGCTATTCCACAAGCTCTCCGGTAACAAACGCCTTCGCCTCGGGGGATACGGGTTTGCTGAAGAAGGCGTCAGCCGCCGTGTGTTCGCGCACTTTTCCACCAGACAGGAACAGAACGTCACCGGCTAGCCGGCGGGCCTGATGTAGATCGTGGGTGGTCATCACAATGCGTGTGCCTCGCTGGTGAAAATCCAGCACGGCGGCCTCGACAGCCTTGATCGCGGCCGGGTCAAGCGCCGAGGTGGGTTCGTCAAGAAACAGCACCTGCGGCGAGAGCACCCAGGCCCGCGCCAACGCAAGGCGCTGTTGCTGGCCACCCGAAAGCACCCGTGCGGGTGTGTGAGCGCAGGCCGACAGGCCGAAGCGCTCGAGGGCATCCAGTGCCAGTTTCGCCCGTGCCCGACGGGGAACCTTGTTGACCGCCAGCGCGTGCCTCAGATTGGCCACCGCCGAGCGGCGCAGAAGCACCGGTTGCTGGAACACCATGGCCTGGCGGGGGGTGCCTTCATCCGACCACATAATCCGGCCTTGGGTTGGCGATAGCAGCCCGTGGGCCAGTCTCAACAGCAGGCTTTTGCCGGCGCCGTTGGGGCCCATCACCAGGGTAGGGCCGGGGCCGTCCAGGGTGAAGGAACAGGGGCCCAGTAACGTCTTTTCCTCGTGATGGAAGGCCACACCCTGAAAGCACAGGGCCGGTGGTGGAAGCAGAACGGATCTGGAAAAGAGGGGGGTGTTCAGTGAGGTCATCCTGTCCGCCTCCTGCTCAGTTCACCCACAAGATAGGCGCCGGCGTTGATCAGCATGACCAGCGTCAAAAGCACAATGCCGAGCCCGAGCGCCAGGGGCAGATTGCCTTTGCCAGTTTCCAGCACAATGGCGGTGGTCATGACCCGGGTGACTCCATCAATATTGCCGCCAACCATCATCACCGCACCTACTTCGGCACTGGCCCGGCCAAACCCGGCGAGCAGGACCGTCAAAAGCGCAAAACGGGCATCCCAAAGCAGGGTGGGCATCATGCGTGCCCGAGACATCCCGAGAGACACGAACTGTTCCCGGTACTCGCCCAGCATCTCTTCCACTTTCTGGCGTGAGAGCGCCGCCAGGATGGGCAACACCAGCACCACCTGGGCGATCACCATGGCGCCGGGTGTAAACAGAAGTCCCCACTCACCGAGCGGCCCGGCGCGGGAAAGCAGCAAATACACCATCAGCCCGGCCACCACCGGCGGCAGCCCCATGAGTGCGTTTAGCACCACGACCATGGCGCCGCGTCCCGGGAAGCGCCACAGCGCCACTGCAGCGCCAAGCGGAAACCCCAGCACCGCTGCAATCAGCACGGCCAGAAGCGACACCTGTAGCGAGAGCGCGACGATCTGGATGAGCGAGGCGTCGAGGCTTAACAGCAACGACAACGCCACATAGAACGCATTATTTTCCACTGCTGCGTCTCCTTATTATTTGAGCATCGTGGCGTTTTTAACTACGCTTTGCACAGCCTCCCGGAATTCATGCAGCCTGAAACAGTCCTGTGCTTTCCCGCGCAGCTGGAGAAAATGATGCCTCTTCCTGCTTATCTCACCACCGCTGAGGCCGCCGAGTATTTGCGGCTCAAAGAGCGCAAGGTTTACGACCTGGTCAGCCAGGGCGTGATTCCCTGTGTCCGGGTGACAGGCAAGCTTCTCTTCCCGCGCCAGCGGTTGGATCTGTGGTTGATGAACCACCTGGAGGGTGACGACGCCGTCAGCACGCCGATCCCGCCCGTTCTGGCGGGCAGTCAGGACCCGCTGCTGGAATGGGCGGTTAAGGAAAGTGGCGCGGAACTGGCGTTGCTGTGCCAGGGGAGCGGCGATGGTGTGCAGAGGTTGGTTGACGGGCGTGCCATGCTCGCCGGTATGCATATCTGGCACGAAGACAGCCAGTGTTACAACGACCCGGCCACCCTGGGCCTGAGCGGCATGCGCGACCTGGTGCTGATCCGCTGGGCAAAACGTCAGCAGGGGCTTCTACTGGCCGCCGATAACCCTCACCAATTGGTGCGGCTAGAGGACATCGCCCGCCCCGGCATCCGGGTTGCCCATCGCCAGCCCGATGCCGGCGTCAGCCATTTGCTCCAGAGCTTACTCGCTCGCCACCGTATTGACGCGAAACAACTCAGATGGGCTGTTCACCCGTCACTCAGCGAGGACGACCTGGCGCTGGCCATTCGCCAGGGCGAGGCGGACATCGGGCTGGGCATCGAAGCGGCAGCACGCCGCCAGGGCTTGGCGTTTATTCCTCTGCAGCAGGAGCATTTTGATCTCGCCATGCGCCGGCGCCACTACTTTGAGCCCGCCATGCAGCGCTTGCTGGCGTTCGCCCGATGCGAGCGCTTTGGCCAGCGGGCGGAGGCGTTGGGGGGGTATGACATCAGTGAGTTAGGGTGGGTGGTTTATAATGCTTGAAGCAGATTGTCGGACGATCTCTCAGCCATCTTCGGCGAACCATTGCAGGCATTGTAGTTCCATCTGATCTTCAGTCACTCCGTACTTCCTTAACTCAAACGGATCTTTTCAAGACTTGCAGCCATGAAAACATGCGCAATTCCAATGAACTTGGTCAGAGTTTGCATCTGGTTATAGCGGAATCGTCTATTTCGTTTATTTCGTTTGTTTCGTTTGAGCGGCATAATATGCCTTCAGATGGTTATCGTTTTAATATCAGGGGGCTGCGATGTCTGCTCAGAAAATTGTACATTTGCCGACGGCGGCAGAGGTGGAACAGGCCAAGCTCTCCAGTCGCACCTTGTCTAAGTATGCGGACGTGGATCGAGTACAGCTTTCACTCCGTGGCAGCAACGGCGAGACTGACGAACTGGTGCTGCCCGGGCATGTGCTGCAAATTCTGCTGGACGTTCTGGCAGAGGTTTCACAAGGCAATGCCATCAGCCTGATCCCATATCACCAGGAAATCAGTACACAGGATGCGGCTAACCTCTTGAACGTCAGCCGCCCCTTTCTCGTGAAGGTGCTGGAGGCGGGTGATATACCCTTCCGGAAGGTAGGTGCGCATCGGCGGGTCAAGCTGCAAGATGTCTTGAGCTACAAGGAACAGGTCGATCGTCAACGTCAGGCCACACTGGATGAATTGGCTGAACTCTCCCAGGACGAGGGAATGGGATACTGACAGGGAATGAGTAAATTCACCGTTGTTTATGATGCCTGCGTGCTGTATCCCGCACCCTTGAGAGATGCGCTGATGCGGCTGGCATTGACAGACTTGTTCAAAGCACATTGGACGGACCACATACACGATGAGTGGATCAACGCGCTGCTGAGGGCAAAGAAGCATTCCCCCGAGAGCTTGTTGCGGGTGAGGGAACTTATGGATCGGCATGTGCGCGATGCAAAAGTGTACGGCTACGAACCGCTGATTGAGGGGCTGGATCTGCCGGACCCGGATGATCGCCATGTGCTGGCCGCCGCCATCCGTTGCAACGCCAACGCCATCGTTACTTTCAACCTCAAGGATTTTCCTGATCCGTCGCTTCGCCAGTACGATATCGAAGTGATTCACCCTGACGATTTTATTCTCTATCAGATTGACATGGCGCCGACCCTATGTTGCCGTGCTTTTCAGGCGCAGCGGGCAGCGCTGAAGAAGCCGTCACTCAGTGTCGATACTTTTCTGGCAACGCTGCAAAAGCAGCAGTTACCCCAAACAGTTTCGAAGCTTCGGGAGTTTGCAGATTTTCTCTAACCACCGGTTCCTGAGTGGAATACATGCTTTTGGCTGCTTGGCTTTGAGCTCATAATCCAGTCACCGGCTTGCGTCGTTTTGACGTAGAGCGGAATGGTAAAGCGAGAGAGGGGTGTGTCAGGGAAGGATAGACTCCAGATCGCCTGAGGGCGATCTTCCGGGGCTTTGCCCCGCCTTCGCTGCACTGCGGCGCCCAAACTGCTGGCGCAGTTTGTCGAACGGAGGTTCTGCATCTGCCCTCGGGTGAACCAGAGTTCCATGAAAAAGCCCACGCGAGGTGGGCTTTTTCATGGAATATGGCGCGCCCGAGAGGATTCGAACCTCTGACCTCTGCCTCCGGAGGGCGCCGATTGGGGGCGGTTTGGAGTGAGGTCGGTGGGTCTAAATCGTTGTTCGTCAGTAACTTGCAGGTCGGGCGGAAGCTCAAAAAAATTCTTTTAACACCGCTAGTTACACGATTTATCCCAGGTTTGGGCACACACTTGTCAGGTTAGAGATGGCTCTAACAGGACAGAATGACCGCTGCTCCAACTGCTTATTTTCCAGTTTCACAGTTTACTATGCGAACTTCAAGCTCAGAAAAAATGTCTGGTTTTAACTGTCCGAAATTGGACAGTTGTCGAGCGGGGTAGTCCGAGAGTCCGCCTGTAGAAAGCTATATTTTGCGAGAGAGTATCACCCATCGGCACTCGTTAACAGTCAAGGTTGGCCGCATCAGAGGTTATCAAGAGTAACGGGGGGATTCGGCAACCACATAGCTGACACTCGGGGCGATTAGTGTAGCGTTCAGACTACCAATAGCTAAAGAGCCAGTACCTGTCAGGTCGATTGACTACAGCTGAACTTTTCCAAGTAATCGGGTGTTCTTATCTCGTCCGGCGGCACGTTAATCCGGAAAGCTGACTGCGTCGATGGGAGGGAGCTAGAAAAGCGAGGGAAAGCGACTTAGTCTGCACATCTGATTGAGTGGCCGTTGTAACGGTATGACTCGACATAGGCCATGCTTGTTAACTCTTGTATCAACCGGAGAGACTGGATTTGAGTTGTCGCTGCGGATGTGCCCTCCTGCTGTTTTTCGTCATTAGTGTTTTCCCAACCAGCCTGAAGGCTGAAGTCGTGAACCTGTCCTGGGATAACGACCTGCTTACCGGAACCGATCGCGGCTATACAAACGGGGTACGCTTTTCGTATCTGACGGACACCGCTGACGAGAACGATGGAAAGTCGGCAAGATTTGCCCGGATTCTGCGTGATGAGCTGCGCTTTCTGCCAGGTATTGGAACTGCTGATTCAAAGCAGGCGGTAAGCCTGAGTTTGCGGCAATTCATGGTTACGCCTGAAGATATTACGGTTGAAGGTCCGCAGTTCGACGACATTCCCTATGCCGGCCACCTGTCGCTCAGCGGCACTCTCTGGAGCTGGAACGCCGATACGATTACCGGCTTTGGTGCTCACATTGGCGTTATTGGGCCCGAAAGCGGTGCCGAGTCGGTTCAGAAATGGGTGCACGAAGCCACTGGAAGCGACAAGCCGCAAGGGTGGGGGAATCAGCTTGGAACCGATGTGGTGGGTGGCATACAGGCTGCGCATGGCCGAAAACTCCTGCAACTCGGGCAGGGCGGCAACATTGAACAGCGTGTGTCGGTGGTTGGATCCGGACTACTGTCGAGTTTTCGGACTTCCGCTAAAACCGGGTTGGTCTGGCAGCTTGGCAGACACCTTCCTATAAATTTTGTGCCGGACTACGCTGGTACATCCTCAACCATCGCTTTGCCGGGCTCGTTCAAGGATTCAGGCAGTAGCTGGTCAGTATATGTGGGGCTGGGGCTGGAGTATGTAGGCTATTCCTACATCGATGACAATGCCGGGGCTTACCGTTTCGACAAAGGGCCGCTGATTGGTCAGCTTGGTCTGGGTGCTACCTGGCAGTGGGATCACCTGCTGGCCGCGGTCACATTGCGTGCCTCGACCAGCGAAGACGAGCGCCATAAAGACAACTTCAGCTTTGGAACACTGTCAGTTTCTTGGGCAATATAGAAAGGTCGGTTTTGACCGTTGCTTACGGGATGTGGTGGCGCTTGTTCCTGCTGTTAAACATAAGCGAACAT
Organism: Marinobacter excellens LAMA 842; assembly: GCF_001574445.1. NCBI lineage: Bacteria > Pseudomonadati > Pseudomonadota > Gammaproteobacteria > Pseudomonadales > Marinobacteraceae > Marinobacter > Marinobacter excellens. The sequence goes on along the minus strand of NZ_LOCO01000022.1, from coordinate 41,720 downwards.
TCACGGCTGCTCTTTCGCACACGCTTCTTTCAACAAAAACACTTCGATATTTATCAAATCGTCTAACTGAGAAGCTGGCTTTTTGGTTTGGCTATGTACTGCAAGAAGGCCCGGGCTGTTCTTGGCGTTTGGAATGTCTTGTCAACAGCGCAAAGAAAAGCAGAACAATCAAATTGCCTCTTGCACATCTACCTACTAATAGGTAGATTAATTGGCGCATGTTTAATGACCAACAGAGGCAATCAATGAAAATCTACGATATCGAAGGCTTCCCGAACCCGCTCCGCGTTCGCATCGCTCTGGCAGAAAAAGGCGCAACAAACCAGGTGGAATTCGTCCCGGTCGATGTCATGGGCGGCGAGCACCGTTCCGAGGCGTTCAAGACGAAAAACCCGGATGCCACCGTGCCCATGCTGGAACTTGACGACGGCACCTGCATCGCCCAGTGCAATGCCATCACCGAATATATCGACGGCGTCTTTGATGGTCCGTCCCTTATGGGTACAACCCCAGCGGAGCGTGCCCGTATCGCAATGATGAATCTGCGGGCAGAAAACGGTCTGATGAACGCCGTGGGTGCCTATTTCCACCACGCGACCCCGGGGCTTGGTCCGGATCTGGAAACCTGGCAATGCGCTGAGTGGGGTAATAAACAGAAAGAAATTGCCAGCGCAACCATGGCCTACCTTGACAGCGTTCTGGCGGACAACGAGTTTCTCGCAGGCGACAGCTTCTCGGTCGCAGACATCACCGCCTTTGCCGGCCTGGGGTTTGCGGATTTCGCGAAGGTTGACATTCCCGAGTCTCTGACCAATCTCCAGGCCTGGCGCGCAAAAGTCGCAGCCCGTCCTTCAATTGCCGGGTAATCCGAAACCTTCGGATTTAATGCAAGCGCTGAAAACATGAAGGGCACAAAAGGGAGGAATATCATGGAGATTAATGCAGATTTCTCCAAACCGGTGGTTATGCATTCCGACCAGATTGAATGGCAGCCCTCGCCCATGAAAGGGGTGGAGCGGCGCATGCTGGACCGGATCGGGGACGAAGTTGCCCGCGCCACGACCATCGTGCGTTATGCGCCGGGCAGTCATTTCTCGGCGCATACCCATACCGGTGGAGAAGAATTCATCGTACTCGATGGCGTGTTCCAGGACGAGCACGGTGACTTCCCTGCTGGCACCTACGTGCGCAACCCCCCAACCACGTCACATATTCCGGGCTCTGAAACGGGCTGTACGATATTTGTGAAACTGTGGCAGTTCGACCTGGCCGACCGCACCCAGTTCAGCAAGAATATGGAGGCCGAGCTGGGCGCCCCAGTGGGCGGCGTTGCCACCGCAAAGCTGCATGAGGACGATCGTGAGATCGTGACCTACAGCCAGCTCGATGCGGGGGCGACACTGACCTCTGAGGCGCCCGGCGGAATCGAACTGCTGGTGGTCGAAGGTTCGGCTATCAGGGATGGCGAGGTGCTGGCCAGGCATGACTGGCTGCGCCTCCCTGAAGGACACAGGTTGTCCGTGACGGCCGGGGACGACGGCGCCAAGATCTGGATGAAAACGGGGCACCTGCGATTTGCCGGGGCACCGAGGGTATAAGCCCGGCAATAGCGGGATTGAAAAGGCAGACAGGTGAACAACCATGAACCGTGATACCAGAACAGCCCTGATGGATCTTGCCGAGCACACCGTCCGGTCACGGGGCTTTGACGGGTTCAGCTACGCGGATCTGGCCGAGGCCATCGGCATTCGAAAGGCCTCGATCCATTATCATTTCCCCACCAAGGCGAAGCTCTCCGAAGCCTTGATCGAGCGCTATCAGACCAGTCTGCAGCAGGGTCTGACCGAGATAGACGCAGCCCATGCCAGCGCTGGCGCGCGCCTCAAGGCACTCATTGCCCTGTACCGCGGGGCGTTGCATGATGGCCAGACCGTGTGTCTGTGCGTTGCCTTTTCGACCTGCCGCGAAAGCCTGTCCGACACCGTTATTGCCAGAGTCGGCGCCGTTCGCGCAATGGTTCTGCAGTGGATTACGGCAACGTTTGAACTGGGACAAAGGGATGGATCCGTCTCGGCCATCCTGGGTCCCGCCGATGAAGCGCAGGCGACCCTGGCGATGCTGGAAGGGGCCCACCTTGCCGCGCGCACCGAAGAAGACCTCGCCGTGTTTGATGCCGCAACGCGACTGCTGCGCGCCCGCTGCCAGTAACGACGGGACAGGAATCGCGCTTTGATGTACAGAATCGCTACGCAAATTGACTCATAACGAGCGAAAAGGAGCAAACAGATGATGAGCACCCTGAAAACAGCACTGGCAGCAGCCACGCTGTCACTCACTGTTGCAAGTACGCAGGTACTGGCAGAAACGCAAACCAGAACCATCGAGTATCAAGTCGGCGACGAGACCTTCACCGGCTACATGGCCTGGGATGATGAATTCGGGCAAAAGCGTCCGGGGGTTCTGGTGGTCCATGAATGGTGGGGGCACAATGAATTTGCCCGGAATCAGGCAGAACGACTTGCCTCGGCCGGCTATACGGCGTTTGCGCTGGATATGTATGGCTCTGGCAAACAAGCCGACCATCCCGATACCGCCCAGAAGTTCATGCAGGAAGCCACTCGGGACATGAGTCAGGTCAAGGCGCGCTTCATGAAGGCGATGGACATCCTGAAGAACCACGAAAGTGTTGATGCGTCCCGAATTGCGGCACAGGGTTATTGTTTTGGCGGCGCCGTGGTTCTCAACATGGCGCGCATGGGCGTCGATCTGGACGGCGTTGTCAGCTTCCACGGCGCGCTCGGCAGCCCCCTCACGGCTGAACCCGAGTCCGTGAAAGCCAGGATCCAGGTGTACACCGGCGGTGCCGACAAGCTGGTCCCCTCGGATCAGGTCGCGGGCCTGGTCAAGGAGATGCAGGATGCCGAAGTCGACCTGACACTGGTGAGCTTTCCCGGAGTACTGCACTCATTCACCAACCCAGGCGCCGACAAGATCGCCGAGGAGTTCGGCATGCCGGTTGGTTATGATGAAGAGGCTGCCAGCCGTTCCTGGGATGGCACCATGCGTTTCTACAAGGCCATCTTCACCCAGTAACACAAGCGAGTGCAAACAAACCGAAACCGGCAGTATTTACAGTGAATTCTGGAACACCAACCGAAAAGCATGATGAGGTGCAACATGGCAACTGAGAGTTTACCACTGTTCGATGGAGACAATCGTCCAGGCTACAAGTCGCTGGGCAACTCGGGGCTGTTCGTATCCGAACTGTGCCTGGGCACCATGACCTTCGGCGGCGATGAGGACATCTGGGGCCTGATCGGCCAGTTGCAGCAGGAACAGGCCGACGAACTCGTGAAGATCGCCCTGGAGGCGGGGGTCAACTTTATCGATACCGCCAACATCTATGGTTTCGGCGCCAGTGAGCGCATCGTCGGCCAGTCCCTGAAGAATCTCGGCGTTCGCCGCGAAGATGTGGTGCTGGCGACCAAGGTGCTCGGCCCCATGGGCGCAAGCCCCAATGCCCGTGGTGCTTCCCGCGGCCATATAATGAGCGAATGCAAGGCGAGCCTGGCGCGCCTGCAAACGGATTATATTGACCTGTACCAGATCCACGGTTTTGACCCGGCCACGCCGATCGAGGAAACTCTGGAGGCACTGAACACCCTGGTGCAGCAAGGCCATGTGCGTTACGTGGGCCTGTCCAACTGGGCCGCCTGGCAAGTGATGAAAGCCATCGGCATCACCCGGGCCCGCAACCTGTGCCCGATCATATCCATGCAAGCCTACTACACCCTCGTAGGTCGCGATCTGGAGCGGGATATTATTCCGATGCTGAAATCTGAGAACGTTGGTCTGATGGTGTGGAGCCCACTGGCCGGGGGTTACCTGTCCGGTAAATACGAGGGGCCGGACGTTTCCGAAGAAAACCGGCGCGCCAAGTTTGACTTTCCACCCGTCAACCGCGAGCGGGGCAGCGAAGTCATCAAGGTTATGCGGGAGATTGCCGATGGCAAACAGATCGACGGCGAACCGGTCAATGTGGCACAGATTGCCCTGTCATGGCTGCTACACCAGAAGCCTGTGACCAGCATCATCGTTGGCGCCAAGCGGCCCGAGCAGCTCAGGGACAATATCCGCGCGGCCCAAATCCGCTTGTCCGACGATGAACTGATAGCCCTGGATGAAGTCAGCCGCCTGCCCGAGGAGTACCCGGGCTGGATGATGGCAATGATGGCCGGGTACCGAAACTCTACCGAGTCCTGATTCCAAAACCGACCCAACCCAACCCAACCTTCACATCGTGCTGCGCCCCGACGGCGCAGCCGCTATGCTGGAAAAACCGTTAATGCTGTCAAAACTTAGACGTCCGTGCCTACTGGCCACTTCGACGACTCTCCTGGCTGCTTCAACACCTGACTTTACCGGTTCTGGTGTTGGCGGCAAAACAGGTCGTGTCTAAGGGTTATTTCAGAACTCAATCACCTTCCTGGAAGACTTAAGTGAAATGTAATTGCTAACAAAATTGGCGCTCATTCAAACCTACCTCAATCTTCCATCTGTAAGCGAAACCAAAGAGCATAAAGCGCCGGCACAAACAATAGCGTGATCAGAGTGCCGACCGCCACGCCACCGATAAGGACATAAGCCAGCGGCCCCCAGAACAGGTCAAAGGTCAGAGGAACAAACGCCAGAACGGCCGCCAGGGCGGTGAGTACCACGGGTCGGGCACGCTGGACTGCCGCCTCGACAACGGCTTCCCGGGCAGCCATCCTTGCTTTGAAGTTGTCCTGCACCTGCTGCGTCAGAATCATGGTATTTCGCATCAGGATGCCGCCCAGGCCAATCAGCCCCAGCAGCGCGGTAAAGCCAAAGGGTTGATTAAACAGCAGCAAAGCCAGCACAGCCCCGATCAGACCCAGTGGCGCGGTGGCAAGAACAGTCAATGTGCCGATAAAGGAACGCATCTGAAGCATGATAAAGATCAGCATCAACGCCAACATCACCGGTTGTAATGTCTGGATTGAAGCATTGGCTTTGGCTGATTGTTCCACCGTACCGCCGATTTCAATACGGTAACCCTCCGGCAACTGTTCGCGCAGGCCCGTCATCGCACTCCATATCTCCTTGGTAACATCCGGTGGCTGGGCACCTTCTACATCGGCCTGAACGGCCAGGAAGGGGTCACGGTTGTAACGCTTTATGACGGGGTCCTCGTAACGAACCTGCCACTTGCCCAGTTGCTGTACGGAAAGTTTGCGGCCGTCGCGGGTTTTGATCTCAAGATCTTCCGGCATGATCACTTCGCCACGGGCATTACGCGCCACCAGTTGAACGCTCCTTATGCCCTGGCGCAGTTCGGTGACGGCCACTCCGCGGAGTTGGAACTGCAGTTGCCGGGCAACTTCCGCCGGGGTCAGGCCCATCCAACCCAGGTTTTCCGGGTCCATATCAAGATAGAGAGTGGGCACACGCTCATCCCATTCGAGATGCGGCATGACGATATTCGGATGCCCGGTCATGAGAGTGCGGATCTGGTGCGCGATCTCTCTGAGTTGATCGGATTCCGGACCCAGCACACGAAAACTGACCGGCCAGACCACCGGGGGACCGTACAGCAAACGCGTCACCCGCACTCGTGCCTCCGGAAATTCACCCGCCGCGATTCTGGTTTCCAGCGCCGAGATGATGCGATCGCGCCCTTCAACGTCCTGCCCAATGGCAATCAACTTGGCAAATGCCGGGTCCGGCTGCTCGGGGTTGGCCGATACGAAGAATCGGGGTGCACCGGCACCGATGTAAGCGGAAAGGCTTTTCACCTCCGGCATGTCCATCAGAATCGCTTCCAGGCGTCTGACACTTTGATCCGTGGTGGCAATAGCGCTCCCCTGCGGAGCGTAGACACTGATCAGAACTTCGGGGCGATCAGAACTGGGGAAAAATTGCTTCTGCACCTGGGTTGCCATCCCGAAAGCACTGATCGCCAGCAAACCCACTGTGATAAAAACGACGGTTTTCCGGTACTGTACACACGCTGTGATCACTCTACGCAACCGCTGATAAAACGCGCTTTGGTAGAGGTCCTGGCCCGTATGCCCGGTGTAATCGGGCAAGAGCTTGACGCCCAGATAAGGCGTAAAAGTTACCGCCACCACCCAGGAAATCAACAACGAAAAAGCGAGCACCCAGAAGATGTTGCCGGTGTATTCTCCCACTCCGGACTGGGCAAATCCGATGGGAACAAATCCGGCCACCGTCACCAGCGTTCCAAACAGCATGGGCGCGGCTGTTACGCTCCAGGCATGACTGGCTGCCCGTACCCGGTCCCAGCCGCTCTCCATCTTCACAATCATCATTTCAATGGCGATGATCGCATCGTCCACTAACAGACCCAGTGCGATAATCAACGCACCCAGGGTGATGCGGTCCAGGTTTATGCCCGCCATTTTCATCAACAAGAAAGTCAGGCCGAGGGTCACAGGAATCGCAATGCCCACCACCAAACCCGCGCGCAGACCGATCGCCAGTATGCTAACCCCCATCACCACGACCAACGCAACCAGAAACTTGACCTGAAAAAGATCAACCGCCTGAGTGATGGCTTCCGCCTGATCGGTCAGGGTCTGTATTGACATTCCCAGCGGCAGCCTGCCCTGTTCGGCACTGACAAACTCGCGCAGCCGCTCACCAAACTCCAGGCCATTTTCACCCGCGCGCATGACGACACCTAACAGGATCGCATCCTCACCGTTGGAGCGGACGATGTAGCTCAAAGGATCTTCATAACCTAAACGCACCTCGGCCAGATCAGACACGGTGATAAGCTGGTCTCCGATACGCAGAGGTACTGAGGTGAGGCGCTCAAGGTCAGACAGGTCGATGTTGCTGCGGACATAAACCCGCGGGCCGGCAAGATCAACAAAGCCAAGAGGCTGAAGACGGTTGTTGGCCTCTATCGCCTGCAACACCTCTTCTGCCGACAAACCGAGGTTGTTGAGCCGGTCCTGATCAAATTCGAGATACACCCGCTCAGGACGCTCCGCCAGGAGCTGTGCTTTTTGCAAGCCGGGCAGCCGTTGCAAGCGATCCCGTATCGATTCTGCCTCTCGGGTCAGTTCACGCATTGGCATCCCGGGTGCCGTCAGCGCCAGCAGGGAGAAATACACATCCGCGAAATCATCGTTGACGATGGGGCCGATCACACCCCGGGGCAGATTGGGCCTCTCATCGAGCATGCGTTTGCGGACTTGATAGAAGAGGTCCGGCACTTTTTCGCTGGGCGTAGAATCCTGGAATCGGATAACCATGGCGGCCTGCCCGGGCCGGATGGTTGTTTCAATGGTATCGGTATACGCCACCTCCTGAACTCGCTTTTCCAGACGATCCACGACCTGATTCTGCAGCACCTCAGGGGTTGCTCCTGGCCAGACGACAGAAACCACCATCGCCCGGACGGTGAACGCAGGGTCTTCCGCCCTACCAAGGGAGGAGAACGCGTAGAAACCGGCAACAACGGACAGCAAAAGAAAAAAGAGGGTGACCGAACGCTCGCGCACTGCCAGCGCGGAAAGATTCGGTAAGCTCATTGAGCCAGCTCCCGCACCGCCATGCCAGGCGTGAGCAGGTGTGTCCCCAACGCGACGATGGGCGTTCCCGCGTTGATATCGGCCTTGATCTGCGCATACTCTTCACCCAGATCGATCACCTCGACCGCAAGGGGCTTCACCGTGCCATCGGAGACCAACCAGACCTGCGGCGTTTGCCCTCTCTCATCGAGGGCACCCAGCGGTACGCGATGGCTGGGCGCGGTTTGCTTCTGTGCTAACTGGACACTCACCACCGAACCCAGGGTTAAAGATGAGGGGTAGGGCCCCTCCAGGCTGTATCGGGCACGCCAGCTCCGGCTTGCCGGGTCGGCAGCCCCGGCAATCTCTCTCAGGCTCACAGCAAGCTGTTCGCCATTGGGTAAAGGAACATAACCGCGCCTGGGCGGGCTACTGCCCTCTGGCAAAAAAACCTCGACTTCCAGCGATTGATCTTCGGCCAGAACGGCAAGGGTTTGACCGACACCCACAACCTGGCCGGGTTCAACGATGACCTCAGTGACCACGCCTGCATGGGCGGCTTTCAGTTCCGCATACCCCAGGGCATTCTGAGCCTGCTGATTGCGTGCAGAAGCCGTTTGCACCTGGCTGCGCGCCTCACGCTCTGCCAATTCAAGGCGTTGCAGGGTTTGTTCGCTGACAAACTGACGCCCCACAAGTTGCTGTTGGCGCTGGAGCTCATTGGTGGTAATTGCCAGGGCCGCTTCTGCACGCTTCAGATCCGCGGCGGCTCCCTCCGCCGTTGCTACAAGGTCTCGTGTATCGAGTTTGAACAGTAAGTCGCCTTTTTCCACGCGTTGACCGGCATCAATGTAACGATGTTGAATCCGACCGGCGATCTGAAAGGCCTGAGGAACTTCGTGGCGGCCTCGCAGGGTTCCTGAAAATCTGTGCGTTGTTGGGCCGGCGTCCTTTAGTTCAACTGTTTTTACCCAGGGGATAGGGGCGCGGGCCTCTGGGGGCGGTTCCGAAGACTGCTGACAACCAGACAGAATGAGCAGCGAGATAAACAGTGTCAGCATACAGCGCATGGCAGGTGTCCCGATTGGCAAAATCAAGGTGTGGGTATCAGTTCTCGCGGTGTCTGGACAAAGCAAGTTGCAGGATGGCATCGCGAACGGCTTCCTTCTGTTCCATGGGCAGAAAATGAGTCGTACCCTCAAGAACCCTCACGTCAGCCGAGGGCAACAAGGTCTGCAGACGTTTTTGCGCCGCCGGCGAGAAGGTTGACCCGCGTTCCGCCGCCAGCGCGATAACCGGGCACCGCAACTGACGAATACCGGGCCAGGGGTTGTGTTCGGTATGGGCAAAGGTGGTGCTCTCCCACTCCGGCGCACACGCCAGGCGAACTTGATCGTCCTGCGGCAGAAAAGCGTGTTGGATGTAGGCCTCCAGCCATGCATCGGGCCAGGTCTTGAAGCCACCGCGGCCCCGATAGTTGTCCAGCGCAGCAGCGTGCGAGTCGAATACCCGGCGCCGACGTGCGGCTCCGGCGGCCAGTGACAACCGATGTGACTGGCGTAGCAGCTTGGCCAGCCACAACTTCAGGCCCTGCCCCGGATCCATGATCACCGGTTCCGCCAGAATCAGGCCCAGCACTTTGTCTGGCCGTCGGGCAGCGGCCATGATGCTGGTGGTGGCACCGATAGAATGGCCGGCGAGCCAGACCGGCTCGTCCAGGCTACCCAGCAGAGCGGTCATGTCGCGATAGTAGGTTTCCCAGCCCCGGAATGTCGAAAAGTTCGCCGCACCGGCGCTGGCCCCGTGCCCCCGCATGTCCCAGGCCAGGACATTGACGTCCGTGGCAAGCCCATCAAGGAGGGGGCGGTACAGGCGGCCATGGAAACCCGTTGCATGCGCCCAGTGCACCGTGGGGCGCGCTTTGGATTGCGGCCAGCGCCACAGTGCGATCTCCGCGCCATCCGGCGCCTGGAATTGGTCGCGTTCAGGGTTGTTGTGCTTATTGTTCATGAAGATCTGCTTCTTTGGCCGCCACTGTCGGGAGCAACAACTGAACCTGACCGCTGGCGATCGGTTTGCGCTTATCGCCCTGCCAGCAGGTCACCCGGACCAGGCTGCTCCGCCTGCCTTGTCGAACAATTTCGGCGCTGGCGAACGTCGATCGGGCCTGCGCGGAACGGAGGTAGTTAATGTGGCTGTCGAGAATGCGTGGGCAACGTTTGTCGGTATCCTGGCTTTGCGCAGCGACCCGCGCGGTGAGTTCGATCAGGGCGCCAAGCACGCCGCCATGGAGGGCGGGTAGCATAAAGTTGCCAATGAGCGCTTCACGACACGGCATATGAACCACTAGACCTACATCGTCGCGTTGAACCTCAAGCCCAAGGTGCCGTGCGTAGGGAATGCGCTCCAGCAGAGCCTGCCAGTCGGAACATTCTTTCCCGCTTTCGGTAGGGCCTGAGATGGGTTGTGCCGAATCGCCAGTCGTGCTCATGCGCCCTCCTTTTTTCGTCCACCGGCCTGGAATCGCTGGCCCTGGGTGTTGCGCATGAAGGTGGCGTTTGCCGTCGCTAACAGTGCACTATCGCTCTCGCTGAGGATGTCGCAATGGATGAACGCGACCTCGTCCGTTAAATGACGACAGGTGGCCACCGCCAAGAGGGCACGGTCGCCGATGGCGGGCCGCAGATAATCCATGCGCAGATCCAGCGTGGCAATGGGCATCAACTCCAGGGCCCCCGCGAATACCGCCAAGCCTCCGGCGGAGTCGGCCAGCGAGTAGAGCACGCTGGTGCAGATTTCTTTTGTATCCTCTTCGGCGAACATCCACGGCTGTGGGGTCAGGCGCATGCAGACCTGGTTTCCGTTCACAGAGACAACCTGCATACCCAGATCCCTGCCGTGGGGAACCTGTTCGGTGAACTGCCACGCCGTCGTCACAGCGTCACTGTGCTGAGCTCTGTTCGACTCCGTCATCAGATCTGCCCACCCCGGTTTGCATTTCGCACAGGGGCGGAAGTGGCGGGAAACAGCTGATTGTCATATGTCATTGCCATGTCAGTTTCTTCCGAATAACATTGTTGCTGGATTTTGGTTGGTTAACCAACCAAAAGTCAAGAATCTGTTGAGGCAAATGGCACGCCACCCGTGCAATGGCGTACGATCAGTGTAACAAGTCAGGTGGTGGCCGCTCTGATGAATAACGAACTGGCTTGCTGAGGAGATACTTAAGCGATGGTTAACAGACAGATGGCTCCTCCAAGCAAACTGGGCGACCAGGGCGACGTTTTGTCTAACGCAGCCAGGCTTTTTCGTGAGAAAGGCTTTGAAAGGACGTCGCTCAAGGAGATTGCCGAGGCCTGCAATATGCTGCCCGGAAGTCTGTATTATCGTTACAACAGCAAGGAAGCGCTGCTTGTCGAGCTGATGCGCCGGGGGGTGGACCTGGTTACCGCAGAGGTCGAGTCGGCTTACGCCAGTTCGGATGACCCGGTTGAGCGTTTACGTCTTTGTATCAACGCGCATCTGCGAGCCCTGTTGGTCGATTCGGACGCGGTTTACGTGCTGCTGTTTGAATGGCGGGCGCTGGGCCCGGAGGCTCGCGAGGAAATCATCGAACTGCGTGACCAGTACGAGTCCCTGTGGGCCGGTATCCTCGAAACAATGATTGCGCAGGGCGTGGTCCGCAAGAATATTGATGGCCGCCTGCTTCGCCTGATCGGCCTTGGGGCGCTCAACTGGGTTGCAACCTGGTTCGACCCGAACGGGGCTCATTCACTCGACACCATTGGCGACTTGATCTGGCAGATCGCTATGGACGGTGTGATCAATAAAGGGGGGCAGGCATAGGTTCTGGCTTCACAAACGCAAGCAAGTAGCCTCTGTTTATGATCGCTAATCATGCGGATGCACGGTTTGTGATCTGACATTTTGCCTGAACTGCTCAGGCGACTGGTCAAACCAGCGCTTGAAGGCGCGTCTGAAATTGGCACTGTCGTGATAGTTCATCAACGCGGCAATGGCCTCGATTGACAGCTGGCTGTCACGCAAGTAGGTCGCTGTCTGCTGGGACAGAATCTCGTCGCGAACTTTCCGAAAACCGCTGCGTTCCTGTTTGAGTTTGCGTGCCAGGGTGCGTTTGCTCATGAACAACGAGGCTGCTGCTTCGTCTTCACTGAGCGTTCCGGGCGGTCGGGACAACATCATCATCTTCAGCTGGGTCTGATAGCTCGGTTTATCCGACTGAAGTTGCGCAAGCATCGATTCACACTGTTGCAAGGCCAGACGATAGTTTTCGTGATTGGCGGAGGCATTCGGTTCCTGACACAACGACATCGGCAACGTAAGTTTTAACTGGTCGCAATCAAAGCGAATCTGCCCGGGCAAAAAATCGGCATACATTGCCTGATACGGGGGTTCAGGATGAGCGAAGCATATTTCAGCCTCATGCAAAGGGCGACCAATTATAAACTCGCCAAATTCAAAAAGGGCCTTAACCATCGCATCCGACAGGCACCGCTGTATGTCATCGTCCAGCGACTCCTGGTAGTCCAGAATACATTCCAGGCGCTCGTTGACTTGCCGCAAATGCAGTTGGATGAAGCTCGCGCGCGTGGGCAGAAAAGTATGAATCGCTTGCAGCGCAGTGAGAAAGTCGGGGCTGCTGTAGGCCACGAATCCCATCGCACCATGGGTTGCCGGGGTCAGTCGCTTGCCTAGCCATAACCCTAATTCCGGCTGGCCGGACAAATCCAGTGCGTTGCGCAGAATCCGCACCTGCTGCGCTGCGGTAAGCAGGCTTTCCTCGCTCAGGAATTGCGTCACACCAAGCCCGGTGCCGAGCAGCAGACGTGGCAGTTGTTTGGCTGTTAAATCGAGCTCACGTGCAATGAGCCGTGAGTAATTCGATGGAATACCGGGACCGGATTTTTGCAAATCACCCGTCTTCTGCGTCGTCATCATCGATCTTCCCCGTCCTAAATGATCGTCATTTTGTCTTTAAATGACCTCAGCTTGTCAAGAAATGACCTGACAGGAGTGTCGTCAGACAGACAATATCTATTACTGAACACTACTGGCAGGAGAACAATAATGGGCAAGATTACTTTTATAGAACATGATCAAACTGAACATGTTGCTGAATTCAAAGCTGGTTCCTCGGTAATGCAAATCGCCGTTGACAATCTGATTCCCGGTATTGACGGGGATTGTGGGGGAGAGTGTGCCTGTGGTACCTGCCACGTGATCGTCTCGGACGATTGGTTCAGAAAGACAGGTACGCCTGGTGGTGAGGAAGAGCAAATGCTGTCAATGACCCCGGAGCGGGCAAGCACTTCGCGCCTGGGCTGCCAGGTGGTCATTACTGATGAAATGGACGGCATGACCGTGCATTTACCCGAGTTCCAGATGTGATCATAGGAGGACGCATGCCAACACTGTCCAAAACATTTGACGACATTCAGTCCCGAGTGATTAATGCTACCTCCAGGGTGGTGCCGATGCACAGGCAGATCCAGGGGCTGAAACTGTTAATGGGCGCCAAGAAGAAGGCCTTCGGCCCACGCCGGCCCGTGCCCGAATTTGTTGAATCAGCCATCCCGGACGTTAACACGCTGGCCCTTGAGGACATCGATGTCAGCAATCCGTTTTTATATCGGCAGGATCAGTGGCGCGCCTATTTCAAACGGTTGCGTGATGAGGCTCCGGTCCATTACCAGAAGAACAGCCCCTTCGGCCCCTTCTGGTCGGTGACTCGCTTTGAAGACATCATGTTCGTGGATAAGAGTCACGACCTGTTTTCCGCCGAGCCGCAAATCATTCTGGGTGACCCTCCAGAGGGGCTGTCGGTGGAAATGTTCATAGCCATGGATCCGCCAAAACACGATGTGCAGCGCAGCTCGGTTCAAGGCGTGGTGGCACCGAAGAACCTGAAGGAAATGGAGGAGCTGATCCGATCGCGTACCGGCGATGTGCTTGACAGCCTGCCTCTGGGCCAGCCCTTCAACTGGGTGCCCACTGTATCGAAGGAACTCACCGGTCGCATGCTCGCAACCCTTCTGGATTTTCCTTACGAGGAACGTCACAAGCTGGTTGAGTGGTCGGATCGGATGGCCGGGGCAGCATCGGCAACCGGCGGCGAGTATGCCGATGAAGAGATCATGTTTGACGACGCGGCTGACATGGCCTGGTCCTTCTCCAGGCTCTGGAGGGATAAGGAAGCGCGCCGCGCGGCGGGCGAAGAGCCCGGTTTCGATTTGATCAGCCTGCTACAGAGCAACGACGACACCAAAGATCTGATCAATCGCCCGATGGAGTTTATCGGCAATCTGACGCTGCTTATCGTTGGCGGCAATGATACCACTCGCAACTCAATGAGTGGTGGCCTGGTGGCCATGAACGAATTCCCAAAGGAGCTCGAAAAACTGAAGGCAAAACCGGAACTGATTCCGAACATGGTGTCGGAAATCATCCGCTGGCAAACGCCGCTGGCCTATATGCGCCGAGTCGCCAAGCAAGATGTTGAGCTGGGCGGCCAGACCATCAAAAAGGGCGATCGCGTTGTGATGTGGTACGCCTCGGGCAACCGTGACGAGCGCAAGTTCGAAGACCCCGATCACTTCATTATCGATCGCAAGGACGCACGAAACCATATGTCATTTGGCTACGGTGTTCACCGTTGCATGGGCAACCGCCTGGCCGAATTGCAACTGCGTATCCTATGGGAAGAGATTCTCAAACGCTTTGACAAGATCGAAGTCGTCGGCGAGCCGGAGCGCGTGCAGTCCAACTTCGTGCGGGGCTATTCGGAGCTGATGGTCCAGCTGACACCAAAAAGTTAATGAACAGGCTAACCAGGATGACGACCGAACAATTTGACTATGTCGTGGTTGGCGCGGGCTCGGCCGGATGTGCTGTCGCCAGCCGCCTGTCGGAGAGCGGTCGCCATTCTGTGCTGCTGCTTGAAGCCGGTCCGGAGAGCCGCCGCAACCCTTTCGTGAACATGCCGCTGGGTTTCCTGCAGCTAATGTTCAGCCGCCGCTACAACTGGCAGTTCAATACCGAACCGCAGCGTCACATGCACGACCGGGCGCTTTTTCAGCCGCGGGGCAAGATGCTTGGCGGTTCCAGCGGCATGAACGCGCAGGTCTATATTCGCGGGCATGCCCGGGACTACGACGAGTGGGCACGGCTGGGGTGCAAAGGGTGGTCATACGCCGAGGTGTTGCCCTACTTCCGCCGATCGGAACATTTCGAGCCCAAACTTACGCCGAATGAGGCAGAATTTCATGGTCAGGGTGGTCCGCTGAACGTTGCCGAGCGCCGCTATACCAATCCGCTGAGCACGGCGTTTGTCGAGGCGGCGACCCAGGCAAAGTACCGGCTCAATACAGATTTCAACGGCAGTGAGCAGGAGGGCGTGGGCTTCTACTACGCCTACCAGAAAGACGGCACACGCTGTAGCAACGCGCGGGCCTATCTCGAACCCGCCACGGCGCGTTCCAACCTGACGGTTTGCAGCGGCGCGTATGTCACCCGGGTGCTACTCGAAGACACCCGCGCCACCGGTGTCGAATACCGCGATACAAAGGGGCTGACGCAGGTTCGTGCCGGGCGCGAAGTTGTGCTCTGCGGCGGCGCGTTCAACTCGCCGCAACTGCTGATGCTGTCCGGGATCGGTCCGCGGGAGGAGCTGTCCCGGCATGGCATAGAACTGCGCCATGCGTTGGAGGGCGTCGGGCAGAATCTCCAGGATCATATCGACGTGTTCGTGCGCGTCAGCGCCCGCAGCCGCCAAAGCATCTCGATGCATCCGAGCTACTGGCTCAAGGGGCTGTGGGGCGCTTTGACGTATCTGAGCGGTCGGCGGGGCGTGCTGTCGAGCAACGGCGCCGAGGCCGGCGGGTTCATCCGCTCCCGGCCCGAGGAGCCGGTACCCGACCTGCAGCTGCACTTCGCGCCAATGCTGTACGACGATCACGGGCGAGACCTGAAGACCGCGATGAGCGGTTATGGCTACGCGGTGATGATCTACGGGCTTAGGCCGTCGTCGCGCGGGCGCGTCGGTCTGCACAGTGCCGACCCGTTTGCCGCGCCGCTGATCGACCCCAACTACATGGCCGAGTCCGCCGATGTCGAGCGACTGGTGCGCGGTGTCCACCTGGTGCGCAAGATCCTGGCGCAGGCGGCGTTTGCCCCGCACCACGAGGTTGAGGTCTTGCCCGGGCCGGCGCTGCAGAATGACGACGATCTCGCCGCATGGGTACGGCGCAGCGGTGAATCAGCGTACCACCCGGTTGGCACCTGCAAGATGGGTGTTGATCCGATGGCGGTGGTCGATCCGCGCCTGCGCGTGCATGGCCTGCAATGCCTGCGGGTGGTCGATGCCTCCATCATGCCGACGCTGGTCGGCGGAAACACCAATCAGCCGGCAACCATGATCGGCGAGAAAGGTGCCGCGATGATACTTGAGGATGCCGGGGAGATGGTCGGCTGAGCTCCGCGCGCGCGGGCGTCACAGGGCTCAGTTGGCATCTGGACTTCTGATCAATCTGATTCCAAAGAACAGTAGAAAGAGACAGGCTATGGCAAACCAACAGAAAGAGACGACAGTCATCGTTGGCGGCGGGCACGCAGCAGGTGCGCTCCTGACAACCTTGCTGCAAAAGAAATATCAACATGAGGTGGTCCTGGTGGGCGAAGAGCCACATCCACCCTATCAGCGGCCGCCCCTGTCCAAGAACTACCTGGCAGGCGAGGTGGATCAGGAGTCGCTGTACCTCAAGCCGCGCTCGGTGTACGAGAACGCCGGCCATCAGTTGCGGCTCGGTGTACGTGCCGAACAAATTGATCGGGACAACAAGACCATCAGTTTGTCGGACCAGAGCACATTGAAATACGATCGACTGGTCCTGGCCACGGGGTCACACGTTCGACGCCTGAACGCACCCGGGGCTGACTTGAAGGGCATTCATTACCTACATGACATAGCTGACTCGGATGCCCTGCGTGAACAACTGGTTCCGGGGAAACGCTTGGTCATCGTGGGTGGTGGTTACATTGGCCTTGAAGTGGCAGCCAGCGCTACCAAAAAAAGCGTTGATGTCACGGTACTGGAAGCGGCCGAGCGTCTTATGCAGCGTGTAACAGGCCCGGAAATGTCGGAGTTTTTTTACACCAAACACAGTAACGCTGGCGTGGATCTACGCCTGAACACGGCGGTAACCGGTTTCGAAGCTAGCGATCAGGGGCATGTGGCTGGCGTGACATTGGCGAGCGGCGGCACTGTACCGGCCGACATCGTGCTCGTTTCAGTGGGTGTTGTGCCGGAAACCGCGCTGGCTGAGGCCGCCGGCCTGCCCTGTGATGACGGCATTATTGTTGACGAGTTTACCCGCACAGAAGATCCAGCCATCCTGGCGATCGGCGACTGTACCCGCCACCGGAATCTTTTCTTCGAGAAGATGCAGCGCCTTGAATCTGTCGCCAACGCGGTTGATCAGGCCCGGACAGTGGCGGCAACCCTGATGGGCGAGAAGAAACCCTATAATAGCGCTCCATGGTTCTGGTCGAACCAGTATGACGTGCGTCTGCAGATGGTGGGGTTGTCGCAATATCATGATCAGCGTGTGCTGCGCGGAAGCCCGGAAGACAAGGGATTTGCGGTGTTCTATCTCCGCGATGGCTGTGTCATTGCTGTTGATGCGGTCAACCTGCCCATCGCTTTTATGGTCGGCAAGACCCTCGTTCAACAACGCAGGCAGGTCAATCCTGAAATGTTGAAGGATCCGGATATTGAACTGAAGTCCTTGGTGAGCGGTCAGTCCATAAATTGAAATTGACGACCGAGTAGAGCTGTGCCCTTAGTTTGCCCAAAATTGCGAAAGCAATGCACAACTCATACGGCCTATGGATATCATATCCTACGACCGACAGCTTTCAGTGAGCGCAAAGGATGCGTGAGCCACAACCGGCGGAATTTCCCGTAGCCAGACACATTACTGTTGCTCTGGTAAACCGAGAGCACCATAGCGAATGATATGGACTCCCCCTGCTCCCACGGCATCGATGTGCCACATTGAAGGTGTCTGACATCTTCAATCAAAAGCAGGAGGAGTCATCATGAATGTTACAACCATTGGCATCGATCTGGCGAAAACTGTGTTCAGTATTCATGGCACCGATCAACACGGCAAGGTCGTGGTTCGCAAACGACTGAACCGGCCCAAGCTGTTGCCTTATATCGCTCAGCTCCCACCCTGCCTGATTGGCATGGAAGCCTGCTCGGGTGCCCACCATTGGGCTCGGGAAATGACCAAACTCGGCCACGATGTCCGAATCATTGCACCCCGGTTTGTCGCGCCCTATCGCAAGAGCAGCAAGAACGACGACAACGATGCCGAGGCCATCTGTGAGGCAGTAGGTCGGCCGAATATGCGGTTTGTTCCAATCAAGACCGAAGACCAGCAAGCCGTACTGTGCCTGCATCGTATTCGCCGTGGACTGACCAAAGAACGCACCGCGCAGATCAATCAGATTCGTGGGCTGCTGGCCGAGTTCGGACTGATCATTCCCCAGGGCCGTTACGCCGCACGGCGCCGGGTTCCCGAAATCCTGGAGGATGCCGAAAACGACTTACCCATGCTCGCTCGCCGCTTAATCAACAACATCAACCAACGCATTCGACAGCTCGATGAAGAAATCCTGGCTTACGATCGGGAGGTCGAAGCGATGGCCCGGAGCGATGAGCAGGCCAAGCGCCTTATGGCCATACCGGGTATCGGACCACAGACCGCAACAGCCCTGCTGGCCAGTGCGCCTGACCCCAGACAGTTCAAAAGTGGGCGACACTTTGCCGCATGGTTGGGTCTGGTGCCCCGACAATACTCGACCGGTGGCAAGGTGCGACTTGGCCGAATCACCAAGCGCGGGGACAAATACCTGCGAACGCTGCTGATCCATGGCACCCGGGCAGTGATTGCAAAATTACCGGATAAGAATGATCGACTCAGTGACTGGGCCAAAGACCTGGTGGAACGACGTGGATACAAGCGGGCCGCCGTTGCGATGGCGGCCAAGAACGCCCGGATTATATGGGCACTACTCATGAATCAAACCGAGTTTAAGACACAGCCTGTGGAGGGCTAAAACCGAGCACCAACGACAGGCAGAACAAGCCTGCCAGAAGAGTCTTGCAACGGCAAGCGATGACGGAACGGTCAGACCGAGAGTGGGAGAACCTGTTTATTTCTGCGGCTCAGCGAAGCCGACTAACGAATAAGGTCCCCGCTCACACGCATCATCATCCTGGCCCGGGCAAAAACGCCCACAAAGAGGCCGAATGTAGAGCCGCAGTCTCAAACCGCTTCGGATTCAAATGGCGTTGCTTGACCGCAGGGGGAGTCCATGTAGGTGAAATAATTCTCTATATGTCCCACTAATAACCTCACCTTGCAATTACCGACGAAAATATGAACTTGATTTTACCCACAAAGAAAAAGCGAAGTCTCTATCGGCCATTATGGGTAGAGGTTCCGATCACTCAATCCTTCATAAGCAACATCGCCCATTCGGTGTCGACCTCTTGTTTTGGTTCATCTGAGCATATGCTTTTTCATGCGGATGGGTGGTGGCAGCCAAGACAGGGCTTTTCAGACTGCAAGCTTCAAGCGGTGTGTAAATCAAACACAGTAAGATTCCGGCTTATTGATGGTGGACATCAAGAACCGATAGTTACGAGCGGTATTAATGTTAAGACACTTGCTCGATTAAATGAAACTTGCGGGACTACTGAAAAGGTTTTCTATAGTAAGGACGTGCCGGTCCTGATGGCTATATACTACTCGACTAAACGATACGAGACCTTTAAATGATGCATAAGGCTGGGGCTATATACCTAAGGAAGATCTGAATAACCGCTGGTTTTTGCCCCTTTTCCGCAATCTTGGCGGAAAAGGGGCGCATTGGTCTTACGCTGCAGGTTTTTTATCAATCAGCAGGTTGCTGAAAGCGACCAGCAAATGCAGACGGTTGGTATACTTGGCATTTAAAAGCGATATGCAACACCGATGCTCACGATAGTGGGGTCCACTTCCACTTTTGCCTGAACAGGGGCCGGGCCCAGGTTACCGGTGATATCCGCCTCGAAGGGTGCATATCTAACGTCAAAATTTGCCGACCAGTTATTGTGTATCCTCCAGCGAAAACCAGCCTGAACCGCAGGGGCCCATGTATCTTCGACGTCGAAGTCGGTTAGTGCGCGATCCTTCTCATCTAAAAAGAGAATCCGTCCTACACCCGCTCCAAAGTACGGAGAGAAGTTGCTACCCGTCAAAACATGATACTGAAGCGAAAGAATTACCGGACCATAATCTGTTTGACCAAGAAAAAGACCGGAGAGAGACTCTTCGCCCTGGAGGTCCGCACTAGCGGGAATGCCGCCAAAAATGTTAAATGCCAGCTGATTACTCAGAAAATACGACACGTCGAATGATACGGTCGTATCGTTGTTAATAGACAGGTTGGAATTTGGAACGGGGGCACTCCCCGCAGAGGCTGATCGCAAATCTTCATCGGTTAGAACTCTAGTGGCATTCAGCCCAACCACCCAGTCGCCTCTACTGTAAACCGGCTCAGATTGAGCGTTGGCCAGGCTCGCAGCAAGTGAAAGTAAAAGGAACGCCACTAACGAGACTTTACTAATTATTTTAGGTTTCATTTTTTATTATCCTTTTTGGTATTAAAACAAATTGGCTTTAGGTAAAACTGCAATTTTTCGTAACACAAATGCCACTCATTGAAGCTAGCTTGCCGGTTTATTGACTAATACTTCCCCATACTCAGAACGCAGCTTGTTTTTTAATACTTTCCCAGTGGCATTGCGTGGCAATCCTTCCACAAAGATCGCGCGATCCGGGATCTGCCACTTGGCGACTTTCCCTTGATAATGAGCAAGAAGTTCCTCCTCAGTAATATTTGCGTCGGGTATTTTTACTGCCAACAGGATCGGTCGTTCGTCCCATTTATCATGGGAGGCCGCCACTACGGCAGCTTCATTGATGGCAGAATGGCCCATTGCGATTCCCTCCAATTCGACTGTAGATATCCATTCACCACCAGATTTAATAATATCTTTTGAGCGGTCACGTATTGTCATAAATCCATCATCATTGATCGAAGCAACATCACCTGTCTCGAACCAACCGTCTTCCTCAAGAGTCTGATTTGGTTCAACACCGAAGTAATCGGCTACCACCCAATGACCACGGATGCGGAGATTTCCCTGAGCAATGCCATCTTCGGGCAGTTGATGGCCGTCTTCACCCACAATTTTGAGCTGCACCCCGTAGGGAGGCCGTCCCTGGCTTTCACGGATTTTGTTTCTTCCTTCCTCCGAAAGAGTATTGTGTTTCGACAGCAGTGCATTGACGGTTCCGATCGGTGATGTTTCTGTCATTCCCCATGCATGGACAACTTCTACGCCATACTTACCACGAAACTCCGACATCATTGAGGGCGGACAAGCGCTACCCCCTATCACCGTCCGTTTAAGCGACTGTGCCGAGGAGCCAAGCTCGTCCAAAGCCGAGAGAAGTCCCTGCCAAATTGTAGGCACACCCAGCGCAATCGTTACGCTTTCTGAATCGATCAGCTTGACCAAACTTTGTCCATCCAGGCCAGGACCAGGCAACACCAGTTTGGCTCCAACCATCGCCGTAATGTAGGGTACCCCCCACGCATTTACGTGAAACATAGGAACAACCGGCATCACCACGTCCCGTGCCGATAAATTCAGTGCGTCGGGTTGAGCAGCTACCAGCGCGTGCAGAACGGTGGAGCGGTGTGAATAGAGCACCCCTTTGGGATTTCCAGTGGTGCCCGATGTATAGCAGAGGCTTGAAGCCTGGTTTTCGGCGATTTCAGGCCAATTCGCGTTAGGCGTTCCTCGCTGGAGAAACTCTTCATAAAACAACAATCCTGGAAATTGCGCTGCAATTTCTTCGTCCGGTTCGGACATCAATACAAATTTCTCAACCGTCTCCAGTCGGTCTCGGATATTTGAAACAATGGGAAGGAACGTTTTGTCAAAGAATATGACTTTGTCTTGAGCATTGTTGATAACGTAAACGAGTTGTTCTGGAAACAGTCGCGGGTTAATGGTGTGACACACCATCCCGCCACCAGAGATGCCAAGGTAACATTCCAGGTGCCCCACGTTATTCCAACAAATGGTCGCGCACCGATCCCCCTGGACATAGCCTGCCGTTCGAAGCGCTGACGCAAGTTGTCGCGACCGCTCCGAAACAGTTGCCCAGTCAGATCGACTGGGATTTCCATCCGTTCCTATCGACACAATCTCAGCGTCTCCATGGTAGCGAGCAGCATGGTCGATCAAGGAATTCACGGTGAGCTCCATGTTCATCATTTGGCCAAGCACGTTTATCTCCTGTCGTTTTTGTAGTTGGTTGACGCGAGTATCTGGCGTCATTAAGGTCCAATGTAGAAGGCATAATCCGGGTTTGAACCTAAACATTTCCCAAGAGGATGTCGGCTGCATTTTCGGCAATCATCATGGTGGGTGCGTTGGTGTTACCGGCAACCAAACTGGGCATTATCGAGGCATCGACAACTCTTAGCCCTTCAATCCCTCTGACTTTTAATTCCGGATCAACGACTGAATCCGGATCCGCGCCCATACGACAAGTGCCAACGGGGTGGTAAATAGTCTCTGCATTTTCCCGGATAAAGTCCGCAATCTGACCGTCCGAAGACACCGAGTTTCCGGGCTTAATTTCTCGTTTACTATGTAAAGCCATTGTTGGTGCCCCGAGTATCCGTCGTCCAAATTTAACGGCCGAGATCATTGTTTTGATGTCTTCGGGGTTACTGAGATAATTGGGTTGAATCAACGGGTCGGCCAATGGGTCAGGGCTTTTGAGACCTATAAAACCGCGGCTTCTGGGCATTAGATCGCAAATATGCAAGGTGTACCCATACCCGGCCATCACTTTTCGTCCATGATCCTTCAGGTAAGTTGGCAAAAAGTGGAATTGCACATTTGGCCGTTCGCACGAGCGCTCGGATTTAACAAAGCCTCCGGACTCGGCAACATTACTGGTAAGAAATCCACGTCGCGCAAAGATATATGAGAATAATGCGCTCACGCCCCGAAACAGGAAACTGGGAGCAACGCCAATGGGCAAACGTGAGTTCGCCGCGTGCATGATCGTAATATCCAAATGATCAACCAGATTCTGGCCGACCTCAGGGAGATGATGCACAAGGGGGATCCCGTGTTTTCCAAGCTCTTCGCTATCACCGATTCCCGAAAGCATAAGTAGTTGTGGTGAATTAACCGCACCACCAGACAATATGACTTCACCGCCGTTATTGAGTCTAAGCTGGCGATATTCGCCCCCCTGGTTCAGTGTCACGCCGACTGCCCGCTTACCGTCCATTACCACCCGGGTTACCCGCGCGTCCGTTAGCACATCAAGATTAGGCCGGTTCTCCGCGACACGCAGAAATGCCTGCGCTGAACTCCAACGGCGACCATTTTTTTGTGTCACCTGGTAGAGTCCCAATCCCTCTTGCGTCTCTCCATTAAAGTCCGTGTTTATCGGGAGCTCTACATGAGGTGCCGCTCGAACAAAATCTCGACTCAACGGATTGACTGATTTGAGTTCACTTACGGTGAGCTCACCGCCCTCCCCATGGTAAGAATCTGCGCCAAAACGTTTATTATCTTCCAGTCGACGAAACAATTTTAAAGCGCGATCCCATCCCCAGAGGTCTGTCCCGGCAACTTGACCCCAGTGGTCATAATCGGCTTTGTGACCTCTGATATAGACCATGGCGTTGATAGAAGAGGACCCGCCAAGTGTTTTCCCACGAGGCCAAAACAGGCGGCGCTCCTTTAGATGTTCTTGAGGTTCGGTTTCAAGAGCCCAATTCAGCTTTTTACTATTGGAAAGGAGTGCTATACCTATAGGCATATGTATGAGTGGATTTTTATCCTTTGGGCCCGCTTCTAGCAACGCTACTCGCTTTGAAGAGTCCGCCGTAAGCCGATTGGCCAATACACAGCCCGCCGATCCCGCACCGACAATAATGTAATCGTACATAATAACTCTCTTATTATTTGATTATGCTCAGCCCAGAATACGAACAGCAGCCTCTATAAGACGCCGGACCCAGGCTGTATAGGGTGGAAAAAGAAGATGCATAAGAGAATGTTTATCCTCCATCAACGCCTTTTCATGCGAAAAAGCGCGGAAACCGTATTCACCGTGTGCCGCCCCTATCCCGGAATTATTAACTCCACCAAACGGCAGACCCGGATGTAGAAAATGCACAACTGTAAGGTTGACTCCTACAGCGCCGGAGCTCGTTCGCTCGATAATATCCGTGGCAAAAGACTCGTTTTTGTCGAATATGTAAAGCGCAAGCGGTTTAGGGTTATCGTTGATTTTCTTGATAACCAGATCAATATCGTCGAATTCAATAACGGGTAAGATCGGGCCGAATAACTCCTCACGTGAAATATCCATGTCGCTGGATACATTTGAAATCAACGTCGGAGCAATAAAATTCTCTTCAGCATCTGTAACACCGCCCTCAAAGACTCTTGCACCTTTGTTTTTGGCATCATCTATCAGGTTTGAAACTCGCTGGAAATGACGTCGATTTACAATCCGGCAATAGTCGGCGGTCGATTTCTGGGCTTCTGGTGTTTTTCCATAGACTCGCCCAATTTCCGTTTTAAGTGCTTCATTGAATTGATCTGCGATATTAACGTGCACAAAAACATGATCTGGGGCGATACAGGTCTGTCCATTATTGGCAAACTTACCCCAGACAATGTTTCTTGCAGCCCTCTTTATGTTGGCATCTGGGCCAACAATGGTCGGGGACTTACCCCCCAATTCCAGCGTCACTGAGGAAAGGTTCGTGGCGGCAGCCTCCATGACCACCTTGCCTACCGCAGGACTGCCCGTGAAGAATATGTGGTCGAAGGGTAAGGCCAACAGTTTCTGCGCTACCGCGGCATCACCCTCAATCACGGAAACCAGATCGGGAGGGAAGGTTTCGGCGACAATGTTGGCAATCACCTTTGAGGTATGTGGTGTCATTTCCGAGGGTTTAATGATGGCTCCGTTCCCTGCAGCCAACGCTGAGACGAGAGGCCCGAGCGCAAGATTGAGCGGATAATTCCACGGTGCAATAATCAGGCACACTCCCTTTGGTTCTGGCCGAACATAAGATTTCGTGCCCAGAACACCAACGGATGCAGCCACTCGCTTCGGACGCATCCATTTACGCAAGTGTTTTTTAGTGTGTCGAATTTCCTGAAGCACCGGCAGGAGTTCAGTTAATTTGACTTCTGGAGCGGGTTTTCGAAAGTCCGCCGCGCAAGCCGCAATGATGTTTGATTCGTGGCGTTTAATTGAATCCCGCAGCTGGTCGAGCTGCGCTATTCGAGCCTCCAAGGTAAAGCTTCCGCGACGCGCAAGTTGTGCCCGCTGTAGGGCCGCGAACGTTGAATCAATCGTATCGCTGGTTGACACATTGGTCACCCCAACCTCCGCCAGACTAGCAATCTGCATTATAAAATCACCTCTTGCCGAACGAGACTGTTGTTATTTTCAATCGGATTACTAGTCTTCATAGAGGACATAGTCCTCTTTTGTGGCACCACAGTCCGGACAGCACCAATCGTCTGGAATATCTTCAAAACGAGTGCCGGCAGGGAAGCCTTCGGCTTCATCTCCGAGAGCTTCATCGTAGATATGGCCGCAAGTGATGCAGACCCACTTCCGATAGGTATCTTTTTGAGTCGAGTCTTTCGGCGATTTTGAAGAGTTAGGCTTGGGTTTCGCTTTGGGCTTTGTTTTATTTTTAGCTGAAGGAGTAGATGCGCCCGTTGCTTTCTGCGATGCTCCCTCGGTCTTAGCTTGGCTGGCAGGGCGGACCGCTGTATTGGTTGCGGACACCGAAAGTTCCGGGTTCGCTTCTTGAAGCGCAACGAAGTCAACCTTATCCCTGACGGCACAGTCTGGACAGGACCAGTCTTCAGGAATTTTTTCCCATGTCGTTCCTGCAGGAAAGCCTTCGTGCGGATCACCAACCACTTCGTCGTATACATAACCACAATCAGGGCATTGATATTTAGCCATCTAGAGCACCTTTCAAACGATATTATTGTCTTTGTTTTGGTAGCGCCCGACGCGCACCCTCTTTCAGGTGCACGTCAGAGGCTCTTTTTCTGCAACGTAAATAAAGTAAACGAGGTATATAAGTTCCGATTAGCCGATCATTTAGCCGCGGCGGTATCGACTGATTCAGAATCAGTCCCACCAAATTTACGCTCATAGAATTCACGCTTGCCGGGTTGAATCTGAATCTTATCGAGATCTCCTTTAGCCCAATCCAGCACCCGGTGGTCCATTATCGAACGAAACCATGAGGGAAACATTGCGGCCAGGAACATCCCGGGATATCCCGATGGTAAGGAAGGCAGGTCTTTGAAGTCGCGAAGCGATTGATAGGACCTTGTAGGATGGGCGTGATGGTCGGAATGTCGTTGCAAATGAAACAGAATCAGGTTCGACATAATATGGTTTGAGTTCCATGAGTGGTGCGGTTGTTGACGCTCATAACGTCCATCCGACATCTTCTCGCGCAGCAATCCGTAATGCTCAATGTAGTTGGCGCTGGTCAGCTGCCACCAGCCAAAGGCCATTTGAATGGGCAAAAAGATCAGCATTAACGGGCCAAAAAACGCCAGCAATCCCGCATAAAGCACAGCGGTCAAAATCATAGGCTGAAGAACTTCGTTCTCCAGGCTCCAGACACTTTTTCCACAACGACTGAGGCGCTGTTCCTCTAAATCCCATGCCCGCTTGAAAGCACCGGGAATTTCACGCAGTGAGAATGAGTAAATGGACTCACCCATGCGGGATGTCGCCGGGTCCATCGGCGTAGCCACATCACGGTGATGCCCCTTATTGTGCTCAATGAAGAAATGACCATATCCGACCACGGCGAGGACAAGCTTCGCCATCCAACGGTCAAACGTTTCTTTTTTATGGCCAAGTTCGTGGCCTGTGTTCAGAGCCAGGCCATTCACGATTCCCAGGGAAAGGGCCAATGCCAGAAACTCGAAAACACTCATTGGTTGCGTGGATACCCACCAGGCACTGACAATCAAGGCGGCATAGTGAATAGGAACCGTCAAGTAGGTCAGTACCCGATAGTAACGATCCTGTTCAAGCCGAGGCACAGCCGACTCAGGGGGGTTTGAAAAATCCTCTCCAAACATGGCATCAATCAAGGGAACTGCGCCATACCAAAGGATCAACACCAATCCGTACCAAATGCTCCATCCAGTCTGGGATACCAAATAAAGGCCAATAAGAGGCGTCGCTGGCCACAGCACAGAAAGGACCCACAGGTGGCGTTTTCTGTCCACATAACCTTCGGCATCAGGGTCTCTCTGAAGAGACTCTGTTGTTAAGACATTTTCTGACATTGACATTAGGATCACCTTATTGTTTTTCAGCTTGATCATTTTTCTACATTGTGCGAACACCGAGTCCCTCAGGTGAACGGACAAGTTGTAGGCATGAACAGGTTTGGCCAGAACCGGAGATCAAACAACTACTCTAAGGGGTAGTTTTCGCACTAGACATCTATCAATATGCTTTCACCCCATAGCGCCCTCGCGTTTCGGGGAGACGAAGCAGGAGATCGGATTGTCATGACCCGCCATAGCTTGGAAGACTGGTGTCGGAGGATGTCTGAAAGGATGTGGGCTCGTCAGTATTTCATTACTCAAGGGTGTTTAGACCGCTATTGCCTGAGGCCTTCTGCTACGCCTGAATCAAAGGTAGTTCTGTATCGGGCCCCGCCAGGCTATGGAAAATCTGTACAAGTGGCCTTGGCAGCAAACACTCGCGAACTGGAACGTGAGAGCGCCGTTTATATCAATACCCGGTCGTGCCCTGACTCATGTGACGTTAATGGCAGTTTGTTTGCAGCGTTAGTTTTATATCAACTCGAAGGAGTTGAATCCTGGCGCATGATAAAAAGTGACATCGACACCATCGAAGTTCTTCGAAACGCACTGTGTAATGCAAAAAAGACGATAAGAATTTGCCTTGATGGGGTTGGCGAGGCTAAACATACCGCGGATTTGATTGAGGATTTAATCTGTGAAACACCGAGCAATGTGAAATTTTTCATTGCACCGAGTCGCGTCGGGGCGTTGCCACGTTTGTCTATGATGGCGGGTGTTGTAACGTATGGTGCTGATGAACTTGTATTTACAGAAGAGGAGGTTAGTGAATTATCTGGTATGGGTGGCCCCGAAGCCAGCAACATCATAAAAGCGACCGGTGGATGGCCAGCACTTGTCAGGCTTATGTGCCGAACCCCAAACCCAAATCTCCCCGCAGCGACTTGGCCGGAAACTCGCTCGTATTTCAGGGACAACCTCTTAACTGCGTTACCCAATAGTACGAGGACCTTTCTTTGCAATGCAGCGATGCTCGAAGTAATCAGCGCTGAATGCTATGGCTATGTCTATAAGACAGAAGAGGCCGACCGGGAAATTACGTTTCTTAACGAACATTATGCTCTTTTAGCTCCCACCGGGACTTCTGCTGATCGTATGGATATGCACCCTGTGCTGCGAGAGTATTTGCGTAGTTTATTTAACACCACCCAACGAGAACGTCGCTCGTATGTACTGAAACGGGTCGCGTTCTGGCATTGGCGTAGGGGAGAGTACCTCCATTCAATCAATGCAGCTCTGGAAGCCAGTGACCATCGATGGGCTCGCGTCGTAAGTGACAGCATTATCCTGGACGTGGCACTCAGACAGGGTGAAATCGAAGTACTTCGCACCTGGTTTGGAAAAGTACCGGCTCGCACGATAAAAAAAATTGCCGCCTTGAGCATAGGTTACGCGTGGATTTTGTATTTCAGCCAACAAGCTCGTCAAGCAGACGAAATACTGGCTAGTTCGCTTCATCCGAGCTCCAGGGGGGCGAGCAATCTTGATGAGGAAGGATGGCGGGAATTGGTTAATGCGATAGGCAAAGCTACACAGGATGAATTACTGGAGAGTCAGGTTCTCTGTCAAAAATGGATAGACGCCTTTGGCGACCGTAACATGGTTGGCAAAGGCGCAGCACTTACTTGCCAGGCATTCATTGCCTCCAGTGGACGCCATTTTGAAGAGTTGGAGCGATTGTCCCATCGAGCGGCTGTGGCCATCCAGTCATCCAATCAACATTACGCTTTTATCTGGCTTAAAACTGCAGAAATTCAGGCTGAACTGTTCAAGGGTGACATCGCCCGAGCAATGAGTGTGTTGATCCAGGCGAATAAAACAGCAGAAAAGATTCAGGTGCCAAAAACTTTTTTAAATAAAATGTTTGGCACCCTTGAGTTACAAATCCTGCACGAACAGAACCATCACCTGGTTACCCAGGAATCTGCACAGGCTTCGTTCGATTTCGCTTTGAACTATGGCGTTACAGATATTCTGTGGGGGTGTACACAGGCCTACAGCCGTTTTCTGTACCACCAAGGGTTCCGAGATAGAGCCATGGCCTTGTTGGAACAATCCCGCTTAGCCTCCTGCGAGCGAGAGCTCTCTCGTCTAAATATCCTGACTAAAGTTCAGTTAGCTGAGTTTACTCTCCTGAACAACGAGGAATTGGGTCCACCCATACTCCCCGATGAATGTGAGCTGACGTTCCTGCCAAATCAAAACCAGGCCATTCAAGCACGTATGGCCCTGGTAACCTCAATGTATAGACTACGGCTTGGGAAACAGTTTGGTGTCGCCGAAAAATATGCCAAACAAGCACTACAAAGCGCCAGCGCAATTTCAGACGCTAGAACCAGGATCGCCGCCCACTATTGTCAGGCCCTGGCAGCGTTTGCCCTCGGCTCATCAAAATCGGCGAAGCGCATGATTCTTGATGCAAACCTACTTTCGGAACATTTGAACTGTCACTTCACACGGCTCTGGATCAAAGAAGCGCTACTTTCTCTTAGCCCCCTTGCTCAGGATCTTTTTAACGATCTGCCAGACGACTCTGAAGCTAAAGCTACGAAGGATCCCGATGTCAGAATAGAAGACTCCAGCGTGCCACCTGTGCCCGGCAATGCCCACTCAACTATCACGATAAAGCAGATTTCTCTGTTGAAATGCGTAAGCAACGGAATGACCAACAGAGAGATCGCTGAACGGCTTCTCGTGACGGAGGATACCGTCAAATGGCATATGAAGAAGATTTTCAGCGAACTTAAAGTAACCAACCGGGTTCAGGCAGTCACTGAAGCTCGACTGCGCGGACTTTTATAGTGCTACAAAAACAAAAGAGGAATCGAGCGAATATGCAAAAAATAGTTATCATTGGCGCTGGAATAGCCAGCCTGACCGCCGCAGAGGCTCTCCGCCAGAATGGATTCGACGGAACGATTACCATTTTGGGCGAGGAAAACACGCTGCCTTACCAGCGTCCCCCGTTGTCCAAAGCCTATTTGACCTCAGATGAGTTGCCCTCGCCAACTCCGATCCGTTCTCCTAATTTCTTTCGGGACAACAAAGTTGAATTTGAACAAGGCGGTAAAGTAATAGCGCTTGAACGATCGGCAAAGCAAGTAGTGATTCAAGGCGGCAGGAAAATTAAATACGACACGCTGATTTTGGCAACAGGAGCGAGGCCACGTCCTATTGATTTACCTGGTGAGAGCGCAAAAAATGTTTTCTATCTCAGGAATCTTGACCACTCCGCCGCATTACGTAATGCCCTGTTAGCCCCGGAATGCGAGAAGGTGGCCATTCTCGGCGCGGGTGTTATCGGGCTTGAAGTCGCCTCCGCTGCCAATCTACAGGGAAAACAAGTCTCTGTGTTTGAGGCCAACAGCCGAGCGATGTGTCGAGTAGCGTCACCATTAACAAGTAATTTTGTCAGAAACCGCATGGCCTCCGCCGGCGTAATGTTCTACTTCAATGCTAGCGTCAACCAGATTCTCACTGAGGGAGACCGAGTTTCCGGTATCCGTTTGTCCGACGGCACTACGAAACCCGCAGACGTCGTTGTTATCGGTATAGGAGCCATCCCCAATGCTGAACTTGCGCAAGACGCAAACCTGGATTGCGACGGTGGTATTATAGTAGACAGCGGCATGCGTAGCTCTGACCCTGACATATTTGCGATCGGAGATTGCGCTAAAGCCGTCAACGTTTCCACCAATACACCCATCCGAATAGAAACTATTCACAATGCCATGCTTCAAGCACAAATTGCGGCGGCTCATATTTGTGGTAAACCGTCTCCGCCTGCCTCTCCTCCTCGTTTTTGGTCAGATCTCAACGGCATGAAAGTCCAGTGTATTGGAATCGCCACTGGATACGACCGAATTCAGCGGCGTCCCACAGAGAGTGACAATGCCTGTGAATTCTGGCTCTTTTCCGGAGACCGGATGATCGCAGCTGAAACGGTCAATCTTCCCACCCGGCAAGCCAAGCTATCTAAAGCTCTCTCCGGGTAAGTGTAAGCGAGATGGGATGCAACTCATTCTCATCTCTGAGATTTCTATGTGTCGAGCCTCGTGACTGAGCATATCCAGCTGCAGGGGGATTCTGGCCCTCCCACAAGCTCTGCTGTAGAGCAGGAGATACAGAATCGCCCAGCCCAGCTGTGATGGCCACAGTGACCAGTCATTCACCCGGGGCTTACCTAACGACCAGGAAAGTGGAGCAATTGCCAAAGCGATTATTCAGATGGGACATAGCCTAGGACTCGATGTACTGGCCGAGGGAATTGAGACCAAAGAGCAAGAAAACCATCTCCGAATCCTTGGCTGTGATGCGGGACAAGGCTATCTATATGCTAAGCCGCTCTCAGTCAAAAGGTGCGAGGAGTACCTACAAGTTACTGACTGGGTTTAATTGGCCCGATGGTGGTCATCGAATCAATTTGGGATCACCGAACGCTTAGTGTGCGCCGGCGTTATCGCACCATCTGAACGTTCGCTTTGCGACCAGGGGCACCTAAACAATGGCGAACATTCATCATCCCCCTTTGTAAACGCGTCTGCCCTGGCATCAGTAACCTCCCTAGGGTATGAGTTCCAGTTCCTTGCGAATTTCCTCGGCAGTCGGCCGCAACTGAGCAAGCCCTTTCCTCGACCGTCGCTGCCCCAGATAATAAAGGATTGGCGACGCGATAAAGACCGAGGAGCTGGTGCCAATTACAATTCCGAACAGCATGGGCAAGGCAAAACTCGCAACGGCGGCTCCACCCGCAATGCCCATGGGTAGCAGCGCCAGAAAGGTCGTTACCGAGGTAAACACAGTGCGGGTAAGCGTCGATGAAATACTATCGTTCAGCAGTTCCAGCATGGGGCGGTCCGGCGTCTTGCGGATGTTTTCCCGGATGCGGTCAAACACTACCACCTTATCGTTGACCGAATATCCCATAAGCGCGAGCAGTGCCGCAACTGCCGTCAGGTTGAACTCCACGCCGGCGAGGGCGAAGAAACCGATGGTTTTGGTGAGATCCAGCGCAATGGTCAGTGTGGCGGCCCAGGCGAAATGGGACTCGAATCGGAACCATAGGTACGCCAACATACCAACACCGGCCAACAGAATAGCCAGAATGGTGGCATCACTAAAGCCACCGCTGACTTTAGGCCCTACCATATCCACTTTCGGGAATTCCGCCGTTGGCTCGACAGAGGTAACAGCGGTTTTGAGCAATGCCACTTGCTCCGCGGTCGCCCCCGGTACTCCTTGCTCTGCTGGCAGGCGAATAAGGAAGCGCCCATCCGCGCCTGCTTCCTGAATGGCGGCGTCCTCTAGGTCTTTCGCCTGAAGCGTGGTTCTCAACTTATCAACAGTGACTCCCTGGGCCTGTACCTCCACTACCGTACCGCCGGTAAAATCGACGCCGTATTTCAGTCCCGGCTGCACAAACAGAGCGATTGCCGCAATGGAGAACACCGCCGATACCATGAGACCGATCACGCGACCGCGCATGAAGTTCACGCCCCGCTCACTCAGGCGGTCAAGCAGGGCTATGCCAGAAATCACTAACGGTTCCCGTGCACGGCCCCGGATGCGCCACTCCATGATCAGGCGGGTGACCGCTATTGCCGTAAACAACGACGTTACCAGGCCTATGCCGATTGTGACGGCAAAGCCCCGGACCGGCCCGCTGCCAAACAGGAACAACAGGCTGACCGCGATCAGTGTCGTGAAGTTGGAATCCAGAATCGTTCTGTAGGCCTTGCCGAACCCCTCTCGGAGGGCCATCCAGGCAGGCTTGCCCTGGCGGGATTCTTCACGGATACGCTCGTTAATCAGAATATTGGCATCCACCGCCATGCCAATGGTGAGGATAATTCCAGCAATACCTGGCAGAGTCAGGGTAGCCCCCAGCAAGCTCAATATCCCGAACACCAGCCCAATATTCACCGTCAACCCGACACAGGCAATTAGTCCCCAACGTCCATAAAGCCCGATCATGAAGGCAATCACCATGGCTGCGCCCAGCAAACCGGTGGTCAGCCCCATGGCGATGGCGTCACTGCCCAAGTCAGGGCCCACGGTACGTTCCTCGACCACATACAGGGGCACGGGCAAGGCACCAGCTCGCAGTAGCAGAGCCAGGTTACTGGCTTCTGTTGTGGTAAATCCACCGCTGATCTCTCCACTAGCGCCAATGGCGCTGCGGATTACCGGCGCTGTAATCACTTCACCATCCAGTACAATGGCTAGGGGCCGGCCAATGTTGTTCCGGGTCATATCCCCAAACAGCCGGGCACCCTTGTCATCCAGTTTGAAATTGACCACCGGCTCGTTGGTATCCGGATTGAAAGCCATGCGTGCGTCACGGATGTGCTCGCCTGCTATGGCAACCCGTTCTTCCAGTTTGTAGTCTCTGTCTTCGTAGGCACCCGGCAGAATAATGGTTGCGATATCTTCCTCCGCCGTTGCCCGGGCTGCCCAGTGAAACGTCATTTTCGCGGTGGTACCGAGCAATTCACGAATCTCGCTCGGGTCGGCGACGCCCGGCATTTGTACCAGAATGCCGTCACTACCCTGGCGAGTGATGCTGGGCTCCACCAGTCCGGTTTCATCCAGTCGCCGTCTGACTACCTCCAGGCTTCGCTCCACCGCATCTCGGGAAATACCTGCACGCCAGGACTCGGTCAGCGTCAGCACCAGCCGTCCGCCGTTGATATCAACGTCGAACCGACGCGTGCCATCCGGAGTATCCGTTGCCAGTTTTCGAGCAAGGCTGGCTGCTTCAGACACCCGTTCGGGCTGGCGCACCGGTAGCTCGATGCCTCTATCAGTCATCTGGATGCGCCCGTATCGAATGTCCGCTTCACGCAGGGAGTTGGTCAACTCGCCGGCCATCGCTTCGTGCTCGCTGGCAAACAGTTCCTGGATATCCGCTTCCAGAAGCAGGTGTGAGCCACCTTGAAGGTCAAGCCCCAGGGAGACCGTATTCTGCTGGTACCAATCCGGGAGCTTCCCGGACATTGTAGGGGAAAGAAGGTTCGGCAACGCACTCAACAACCCGAGCACAATCACCAGGCCGTAAACGACGGCCCGTGTATGCAACGATTTCATGGGTAATCCTCGAAGAAAACTTCACTAACCGGTATGACTGCCCAGATGCACAGCCATGATAAAGCGGAGGACTACGCCAGAGGGGGTGCGCGAAGAAGCGGGATTAAAAAACGAGGAGATGCAGGGGGATGTCCCGCTCCTGCGGTGATGATGCAGTTACTGCGGCAAAGACCGACGCCTAGCACCATCGGACTGGCAGGCCACCAGTCGGAAAGGTCCGGATCACCACCCACTGCGGCATCGTTCTCAGAATTGCCACCTAGTACCCTGATGGACTCGTTATGACTCGCAACAACCAGATGATCCACGGTTCCGATAAAACCATGGTTGGCCTTAGTAGCTGAGGCTTGCTGGTGGGTAATTGAGGAGATAAAGACAAGCAGCAATGCCAGTAGTGAAAGCACTACAAGAGGCACTTGGAACCGTCCGCGAGGGAGAGGGTGATTGTCGTTGGTCATGCTGCTATCTCAAAATGTCGAATGAATCTTGAAACGCGGACTAACCGAAGTCAACGAGTTTATGTGGCCGGTTGAAGAAGTTGCCTGGCAGGGTTGGAGGATGGAGTAGCGTCAGCGTCAAGCCACCATACCTTGTCGGAAATAGTCGGCTTCCAGTTGTGGGGCAATAGCTCGACGATGGCAGTGTTCTTCTGCGTCGGCAGTCGAGTCAGCACACCCTTCAGGTAGGCATAGGGATCATGCCCGTTCAGCTTTGCTGGCTGGATCAGTGTCATAACAGCAGCAGCACGCTGACTACTAGAAAGAAAGCCAAAAAGTGAATCTGCTCCAATATGATTGAATGTCCGCTTTGCGACCGCCGGTCTTCTCTATCTCCTTAAATGTAGGCCGAGGGCTCGCACCTTTTAATAACTCAATATTCCCATTGCTCAGTCGGGGCCGACTTTCCCTTGCCGACGACCCGGTTAAAGTGGATTGAACGATTTTTCAGCAAGATCGTACTCTAAGAGGTAGAT
The DNA here is from genome assembly GCF_001574445.1 of Marinobacter excellens LAMA 842. Taxonomy (NCBI): domain Bacteria; kingdom Pseudomonadati; phylum Pseudomonadota; class Gammaproteobacteria; order Pseudomonadales; family Marinobacteraceae; genus Marinobacter; species Marinobacter excellens. Next base: position 6,529 of record NZ_LOCO01000022.1, on the reverse strand, counting down.
GGTCACCGGGGCTGGCTTATCCTGCTGTGGATAAAACTGATTTACACGCTCAGCTCCAATGAAAGTCCACCGTGACGCGATTCAACTTGTTTTAGGCATGCCGTCGATCCGTAGTCACCTGTTCGGCCATCAGTCGGGCCAGAGGAGAAAAAGATAACCGAAATACAGCGCCAGCAGCACAGCACCCTCTACCCGGTGCAGCATGCGCCCTGTATACAGAAGCGGGATCAGCAAAACCGTAAAGAGAATCATCACTCCGTAATCCAGAGTCGAAATCCCGGGTGCTTCTATAGGCGAAACAATCGACGCCACCCCCAGTATTCCAAGGACGTTGAATATATTGGAGCCAACGATATTGCCTATTGCGATGTCAGGCTGCTTTCGGAAAGCTGCAACCAGCGAGGTTGCCAATTCCGGCATGCTGGTCCCCGCCGCGACAATCGTCAGACCGATCACCGCTTCACTGATTCCGAAACTGACCGCCAATGCCACAGAATTCTCAACCAGTAGGCGGGAGCCAGCCACAAGAATCGCCAGCCCAACCAGGATCAGAGCAATATCGACACACCAATGACGTGATGTATTGACTGCCAGAATGTTTTCCTCATCCGCACTGGCGGGGGGAGGTTCTCTGCGGGCCAAAATGACGCTCATCCATGTGTAGGCGACAATTCCTGAAAACAGAAGCACGCCCTCAAGGCGGCTGAGAGTTTGGTTCAGTAGTAGCAAAACCAACAGGAGGGCGACTCCCAGGGCGACAGGAGCGTCTATCTTGATAACCTGGCGGTGAACCGGAATAGGGCACACCAATGCTGTTATTCCAAGAATCACAGCAATATTGAAAATATTTGAGCCCACCACATTGCCCACCGAGATATCTCCCTGGTTGGAAAGCGCAGCTTCCACGCTTACCACCAGTTCCGGTGAGCTGGTTCCAAATGCAACGATGGTCAAGCCCACCATCAGGCGATTGAGACCCGCCCGCAGTGCCAGTGATGAACTGCCCCTGACAAGGCCCTCTGCCCCAACGAAAAGGAGGACAAGTGCGAACGCGATATACACAAGGTTGGCTAGCAATTTGATCGACCACTTATATTACTGGGGGCTTAATCACGGCTCGTTCTGTGTCCAATCGTCGGTTACCTTACACAAAAGCTGTTGCCGTGTCTGTTCAGCCCGCTCGTATACCGGGCGCCGGAATAACGACGAAAACAGCACTGTAGTTGGCAACGGCAAAACTGATACTTTCAGGTTAGATCATGGGTTCTACCCCATTACTGCGGACATGCCAAAAAAGAGGCTGAATTTCTCCAAAGGTGAGTGCTGGTCTATCCGCCTGAATGTTCGCTTTGCGACCATACCGTGTACCAAAAGCTTGTTCCTTGAGGGCACAAAACATGTTGTGCCGCTGGCCTGGGTTTGGGATCGCGGAGCCAGAGAATGGCTTGGCCAGAAGCGCCGGTCCATAGCCAATGATCCGGTTAATCTTTTGCCGGTCAAGGCGAGCCTGAGCAAGGGAGCCAAAGGCCCCGACGAATGGCTGCCCCCACTGGGCGAGTGCGGCTATGTAGCTCGCTTCGTTCGGGTGGTAAAGTCATACTATCTGCAGCCCACTGCCCCGGAGTTGGCCTGCTTGTGATTGCGGAGAGTGTGCCATGAAGACCAAACGCCCAACCGAAAAAGAACTCCTGGACGGCCTAGATGCCCACACCGCCCATGCTGACGAGCTGGCCGAGCCGCTCCCTCAGGAGCTTACACCTCTGGAACGCCTAAAGGGGACAGTCAAAGGCTACGAGCGACCAACCGATCCGGTTTGGGACGAGTGGTTCGACTCTGAAGGCGTCAGTGACGACTTTGTGGAAGATCGAGAGCAGCCCAAGGATGGACGAACATAATGGCCCTCGATGACGAAAAAACTAGAGGGCATGTGGCTCTCAAAGGCTTTTTTGGTATCTGTCGCGAATGGGACTGCACCCAGATAGAGATGATGCAGTTGCTCGGCGGTGTGTCCCGGAGCACGCTGGCCAAGTATGAGACGTTGCCACACGTAACGCTCTCGCAGGATACCCTGGAGCGCATCAGCTACATCCTGGGCATCTACGAATCCCTGAGGATCATGTATCCAACGGCCGAACGCGCCAATCGTCGGGTTCGACTGGAAACCAGTGAGCCTCCCTTCCTTGGAGCGTCAGCCCTAGACTTTATGGCGCAAGGCTCCATGAAGCACCTCATGGAAACTCGACGCTACTTTGATGCAAAGCGGGCGGGGTAACCAGCCCCCGTCGACCAAGATTTTGGGCGGTCAGTTTGGTCACCTTTTTTGTTTGAGTGGTAGGAAATACGGAGCCAGTTCGAGAGGCTTTCCATGCTAAGGATCACCCGGATCGACCTGAACCCCTTTTTCACCTTGCCGCACCGCACCAGCGGCTCTGCCGGTGTGCCTCTGCATAATCGCCTGCCGTTTTATCGAGCCTATGCCACCGGCCTTCCGAGTCATGTGAAGAGTCTTGTGCTGACCTCTGATCTCCAGGGGCGAGAAGCCGGCAGTCAGAATCGGCTGCTCGGCGTACCTGTGGCTGAGGCACTTTCGGCATTGTCTCGGGAAGGTGTCATTCCGGCTCCCGACGCGGTGTTTCTTTGCGGCGACCTGTACGACTATCCCGACTGCCACAAAAGGGGCGGTACTGGAACGGTAGATGAGGTGTTCCAGGCGTTTTCTGAGGTCACGCCCGAAGTTGTCGGCGTCCTGGGGAACCACGACCAGATGGAGTACCCCGAGGCGCTTCCAGACAACACCACCCTCCTGGATGGCGAGGTGGTTGGGGTGTTGGGCAACCTGAACATCGGTGGCGTCAGCGGTATCGCGGGCAATCCGAATCGCAACCAACGGCGAACCGAGGACGATTTCCTGACCGCACTAGAGTCGGTGACCGATCAAGTCCCGGATATCCTGCTACTCCATCAAGGCCCAACCGACCCGGAACGGGCGGATCGTCGGGGTGATCCTGGGGTAGCGCTGTCGCTCGAAACCGGATTTCAAGGGCTCACCGTGTTCGGCCATACTCGGTGGGGCTGGCCCTGGCTGATTTCTCTGGGTGAGGGTCAGGCTTTGAATGTCGATGGGCGGGTCGTGGTGGTTCTGCCGGAGGTTGACGGTGGGTGAACGATTAGGCGTAGGAGTGACGATTCGATGAGCATGCGACTGACTCCACACCGCTTTTTTGCGACCAATCCTGTCGGGGTGGACTGGGTTTGTGGTGACCTGCATGGCGAGTTCGAGGCTCTGCAAACCGCGTTGTCGGGTGCTGGATTCAACAAAGCGGCTGATCGTCTGTTTCTGCCGGGAGACACCATTGATCGTGGCCCAGAATCCCGGGCTCTCCTGGAGTGGGTTCTGGACACCGACTGGGTATACAGCGTGATAGGTAACCATGAGCTGATGTTTATCGCCGGCGCTGAGGATAACCGCAACCGATACAAGCACCGGGGGATGGGCGGTGGCTGGGCTGCGACTCTGGATGAAACCTCTTACAAAAATTTGGCAACCCAGTGTCGCTACCAGTTGCCGCTCACCATGACGCTGGAGTGCGAGAGCGGACAGCTCGGGCTGGTACATGCTCAAAGCCCCTTCGATGATTGGCGAACCGTTCAGGACACACCCTTCTCCGAGCGTTTTGCCATTGAATGCACCTGGCCCTGGAACCGGGCCCAAGGAAAAAATCAAACCATTTCGGGTATCACGGCCGTGGTGTCAGGCCACATCGGGACTGCTGAGATCATTCAGCGCGGGAACCAGATCTGGATTGATGTTCTGGCGAGAACCGGTCAGGTGCCGTTGATGCCGGCTCATCGTGTGCTGGAAAGAGTGGCGCAAGTACAGCGAGGTGGTTAATTTTTACGACAGTATCAGTATGCGAGGTTTGCGGCGCAGTTATCCGGCACGCCAAAGCACAATGCCGTCCCTGACAATGTTTTCGAGTAGTTCTGGGTTGGAGTAGCCCTGCGGGTTGGCCCATTCACGCTCCCAGACCGGCAAGGCCTGAATCAACACGCCGGTATCCAAAAGCACTTCAAACGCCAGGCCCGCCATCTCCAGCTTGGTGTCCACAAAATCCCCAGGCTGTCCGGCCAAAACAACGGCTACATCGGCATCGCTTTCGTCGTGATAATCACCACGGGCCCGGCTACCAAACAGGATCAGCTGAACTGCATCGAACCGGCCAGCCAGTTTTTCGCCAAAAACCAGCACCGCCTCCCGAATATCCACTTGGTCACCCATAACGACCTGTTCCAAGCCAACCGGCGCAGCCTGATCCCACTCTCGGAGCGTCTCTGGCATGGGCGCGTCGGGGTCACACTGTGCCACCAGGTCACTCAAGCTGTACGATTTCTTATCCTTCATGGCCTTACCTTCGATGGCCTCTACGTCCCCGGATCACCGCGGCTTGCAGCACTCCGGATTCTGGATTGGAGAATCTGTCTAGCGCCTGGTATTCGCCATCCCACTCCTGAGCATGCCGGTAGCGAACAACTTCTTCGGGGGTGAGCTCGACAATTTCATCAAATCCGGTTTCGTAGCCCTCGACCAGCACTGGCGTCTCCGGCGGGGACTTTTGTAGTTGCGTTATCAGCTCTTCTGCGGTCATTTCGACTCCCCGGTCAAATTTGACCGCTTCAAACTTCTATCACAATCGGCGCGTTCCGTGGCTCATACCGAGCGGTGCAGGTGCTGGCATTGATCAACGTCGTTTGCCCCTTCTGGTACTCCCCATAGCCTTCGTGGATATGGCCAAAAATGTGCGCTTTGAGTGAGAGTTGCTGGATTCGGTCAAGCAAGTCAATGCAGCCAACATTCTGGCATTTGAATCCAAGGATTGCCTCATCGCCGATACCTTTGGGTGGGCCGTGGGTAATGAGCACATCGGTATCGCCCGGTATAAGCTGCCATTTTTTGTGCAACTGCTGGCCACGCTCCAGCATAAATGCCCAATCCATAAAGGTGGGCGTCCAGGGTGAACCCCAGAACCGAATACCCTCAATCTCCACGCCGCTGTCTTCCAGGTAAATGGCATTCGTTAGTGCCTGCCGTGCCAATTCCGGCGTTTCCTGGAAGGCCCAGTCGTGATTACCGGCAATCACAATCTTATACCGATGCGGCAGCGTTCCGAGCCATTCATTGAGCTCTTCTATGTTTTCCAGCGTGCCCTGGCCCAGGCAGTCACCGGCATGGATCAAGACATCGCCATCTGGAATATCCGGTATGCGATGGTGCAGACTGTGAGTGTCGGAAATACAGACCAGTTTCATACTGGCACCTCCGGTGGCGTCAGCAACTCGGGTTCCAAAGACCAATCCATATACGGGAGGACTCGGGCCATATTTCGCGCATCGTCCACACCACGATGGTGATGGCCCTCAAAGTCCAATCCGTGAAAGGCTAGCGCGTTGGCAAAACCATTCTTCCTCTTCTGGCCGGTGGTGCGGCGCCAGATACGTTTCAGGTTCAGATGAGGGCGGGCCAGGATAGCTGGCTGCGCCCCGTCCAGCAGGCTTTGGGCTTCCAGATGCAATCTGTCGTAGTTGCCCCAGCTGCACCAGATGAAATCGTCCGGCAGATCACCCAGCCAGGCATTCATGGCCTCAATCGTCTCGGGGAGCGTGGGCGCGGCATCAACCATCGACTGGGTGATCCCGGTAAGCTCCATGCAGAAGTCGCTCAGCACAGGATTCCGGGTTGGTCTGACCAGAAACGAGCGGACATCCACCAGGTTTCCTTTCCGAGTGGCGAGGGCACCACCGACTTCAATGATCTCCATGTTGTGGACACTCTGAGCATCACCTGCGGGTGTCGTCTGGTCTTCCCAACAGGTCGCCTCAAGGTCGACAACCAGGATTGTGTCGTCACGCATTTTTCTCGCCCGGGCACTCGGCTTGGCATCTTAAAAGCGGATATTCAGCTCACCTAGAGTTTCACTTTTCTTGATTCGTAGATCTAGTTTACCGGAGTTATTGGCGCTTGAGGGCGACTCCTCACAAACGATGATTTTTCTGATTTCTTGCTCGATTTTGCTGGACGGGAGAGCTGCCTTTGCGGTCACTTCGCCTTTGTTTTGCTCCAAAGTCGAGATTAAAAGCGGGCTTTTTCGTACGCATTTTCCAGTACGACGCCAATGCCTGTTCCAGTTCCTTCCCAGCTTGGTGAAATAAACGGTTTTTTCTTGGGTAAAACATAATCATAAAAATCAGTTACTTACATATAATATTTTATGATTCGGTGGTCATTTATGGTTACATGGTAGGCGTTAAGCCTACCTAACTTGCTGAAAAGGCTCGGTTTTTTGACGGCCTGCGTGCTTGCGCACTTTCTGGGGCAGTGATACTCCTAAAAAAGGATTTTTGAGGGGCAAAGGTCGAACGCGAGTTATTGTCAAATCTGGTGTATGACCATCAGGCAGCGTTCCTGTCAGATTGATCTTCCACCTGTATTCCATCCTGAAACTGTACGTTATCCACGACCAGCTTCAGTTGG